>CAZQKW010000006.1:0-106287 GCA_964594075.1 uncultured Thermodesulfobacteriota bacterium
TATTAAGGACTCTTAAAAAGACTATTCTTTATGCACAACAAACCCAGAAGAAGCATAAAAATAAATCACAATAATGTAGCATCGGTGTTTGCTCAAATATCAAAGGGTAGGATAGAAGGTAGCATGTTAACTGTTTCAGACTATTTGGGAAAATAACCATAATCCATGCCATAGTTAACCAGAACGCAATCTAAGCCATTACCCTTTGAAATACTTTTAGTATTTAAGTTTTTTTGCGCTTGCACCACATGAATATTGATGTTAACTTTTAAAGTAAATGTTAACAGTATTAACAGAGACAGGGGCATTATGGAAACACAATACGTAAGCCATGATCTGATTGAAAATATGGTTGACGGGCTTTTCACGGTTGACTGTAACCTTGTTATTACTCTCTGGAATAGAGCGGCAGAGGAAATTCTGGGATACAAAAGGGAAGAGGTGGTAGGCAAAACCTGTGCTATTCTTAAAAGTCCAAACTGCATGAGTAAGCATTCGGACCACAAACAAAACTGGACTTGTCCCCTTTTTTCTGAACGAAAAATTGTGCGCAAAAGGTGCATCGTTTTTGCTAAAGATGGAACCGTGCGACACATATTGAAAAATGCTACTGTTCTCAAAGACCAATGCGGGGAAGTGATCGGCGGTGTAGAAAACATAGTGGATATCAGTGAACAAGTGGAAAATGAGCGCACCATAAAGGCACTGAGACAGGAACTGAGAGGACGGTCATCTTTTTGTAAAATTGTCGGCAATCACTACACGATGCAGAACATTTACGAGTTAATTGATCTGGCAAAAGATAGCAGTGCCACGGTGCTTATTCATGGAGAAACTGGTACCGGAAAGGAACTGGTAGCCCAGGCAATTCATCTCTTAAGCTGCCGTAAAAGCAAACCGTTTATTAAGGTTAATTGCGCTGCACTTGCCGAAACATTGCTTGAAAGCGAGCTTTTTGGCCACGTTAAAGGTGCGTTTACCGATGCAATTCGGGATCGCAAGGGCAGATTTGAGGAAGCAAACGGCGGCACTATTTTTCTTGATGAGATCGGCGATCTCCCGCCTTCAGTGCAGGTAAAACTTCTTAGAGTGCTTCAGGACAGGGAAATTGAGCGCGTGGGCGAGAATAAACCGATAAAAATTGATACGCGCATTATTGCTGCTACCCATAAGGATCTAACTGCGCTCATCAAGATGGGACAATTCAGGGAGGATTTGTATTATCGCCTTAATGTCATACCGATTCATATTCCGCCTCTTCGTGACAGAAAAACTGATATACCATTGTTGGTAGAACATTTTCTGAATAAATTTCGCATGGAGACGGGTAAAAATATTTTTACCGTTGATGCTCATGCGGTAGATATATTAATGCAATACTGCTGGCCGGGAAACATACGCGAACTTGAAAATACGATTGAATATTGCTTCGTAACATGTCGCAACGATACCATCAAGACTCACCATATTCCCGAGCATATACTGAAAAGCAGTCAACTTGGAACCATTACGAAAACCGCAGCATCACATAAAAGAGAAGAGAAAATTCAGTTGGCGAAAGCGCTTGAAATGGCGTGTGGGAATAAAACCAAGGCAGCACAGTTATTGGGTATAAGCCGCGTTGGGCTCTGGAAAAAAATGAAAAAACACCATATTAATGCATGAGAGAGAAAAACACCTATTTCCACTGCACTCACATCGTTTCAGGAGTCTTTTTTTCAGGTCTCATGATCCGTGGCTAAGATTTTAGCCGGCCTGTTTAACACGCCAAGAGCCGCGGGTGCACAACTCGCCGGTTTGGGAAAAATTAATGAATCGTGTCTTCTTAATTAGACGGTAACCGTAATTTATGGTCTGGCTTCAAATACCAGATTTATCGGGGTCGCGGTTGCTCTGCGGAAACGGGTAAAACCTCCTGCCGTTACCACCTCTCGAATACGCGCTTCGCCAGCCTGCCCGCCAAGGACCATCTGCCCTTCCTGGGCTATCGCCCCGGATGTGCAGAGCAGAACGGATGCGCAGTAGAACAGCCTGCCAACCGGATTGAAGTTGTCTTCCACCTTATCGCCGGCAAATGGCTCAACGATCATCCAGTTTCCATCCTCGTTGATTGCCTTTCGCATGTGCCGGGCAACTCCCACCGGATCACCCATATCATGCAGGCAGTCAAACATGGTAATTAAATCATAGTTTTCTCCCGGCATCTCTTTGGCGCTATATGCCTCAAAATGGACTCTATCAGAGACGCCAGCGTCTGCTGCCCGCTTGCGTGCCCATTGAATAGAAAGTTCATGATAGTCAAAACCGAAAAAACGGGAGTTCGGGTACGCTTGGGCCATAAGTATCGTTGATACTCCGTAGCCGCATCCCACATCAGCAACGCGGGCACCCTGTTTCAGTTTCTGCTCAACCCCGTCAAGTGCCGGGATCCACGAGCTGACCAGATTTGAAACATAGTTTGGCTTATAGAAACGTTCCGCGCCACGGTATAATTCCGGGTCATGTTCATGCCAACCCACTCCCTGTCCGGTGCGAAAAGCTTCAGCAATTCGCGCTTCAGAGCGAATTGCCGCGGTGGCAGCTTGAAATGCTCCCGGCATGTAGACAGGGCTGTTTTCGTCGGCAAAGGCAAGAACCTGTTCCGGCGAAAGAAAATAACGGCCGCTTTTCGAGTCATATTCCACATATCCCCCGGCAGCCATAGCAGGAAGCCACTCTGCCACATAGCGCTCGGCAGTCTTGGTGCGCGCAGCAAGTTCTTCGGCAGTGAACATACCTGCTCCGGCCATTGCCCGGAACAGCCCGAGTTTCTCGCCAATCAGCACCAGCGGCGCGTGAAATGTGGCGCCAATATCTTCTATAACTTTTCCGATTATTTTATTAAGTCTGGTTTCATCAATAGGCATCTTATCACCTTTGTCTAAATTGATTGTCATTCCGGTCCCCAGTCTGGTAGTGTCTTTTGTTGTTACTGAGAGCTCACGCAGCGCGTCTATTGCCCTTTCTCAAGACGCATTGAACGCATCAAGCGCTTTTAAGACCTCTCCCACATGGGTAAAAGCCGGCCCCCCGCCCATGAGCACGGCAACGCCCGCGGCTTCCATTACTTCCTTGCGTGTTGCGCCAGCCTCGACGGCTTTCTGAACATGCAGATATATGCAGGGTGTGCAATGCTGCGCAACAGCAATGCCAAGGGCAACGAACTCCTTTTCTTTGGTTGTTAATGCTCCCGGTTCCAGACTTTTGCCGACCAGCCCCTGAAAACTCTTTAATACCTCGGGTATGTCGCGGGCCATTTTCTGGGTTGACTTGATAAATTCTTTGAAATAATTCTGAACTTCATTTTCCATTCAAAATCTCCTTTCTAAATGTTTATGACAATAAAATTTCTTAGACTGCAGAGCCATCCAAAATTACTCTGTACAGAACAAAAGAGCACACACAGCAAATCAGAAGAAAAATTTTATAAGCCGTTATGAGATCCGCCGTCTTTCTTCATGCGGTTAACCAAATAATAAAGAACCGGTACCACCATTCGTGAAAACAGCGTTGCAGCGATTTCGCCTGCCATGAGGGACAAAGCAAGACCTTGGAAGATAGGATCAAAAAGAATTACAAACGATCCGACGATAACCGACATGGCGGTTAGCAACATGGGCCTGAAGCGCACGGCCCCCGCATCAATTACTGCCTGTTCGAGAGTTTCGCCTTCGGTGAGTCGCAGCTCAATAAAATCAACTAGTATTATTGAATTTCGCACTACGATGCCGGCGCCGGCAATAAACCCGATCATGGAGGTCGCAGTGAAGAACGCACCAGTAAGCGCGTGCGCGGGTATTATGCCGATGAGCGACAGGGGAATAGGCGCCATAATTACCAAAGGCGCAGAATAGGAGCGAAACCAGCCTACCACCAGAATAAATATTAATATCATTACGACGCCGAAGGCAATGCCCATATCCCGAAACACTTCATACGTTATATGCCATTCTCCATCCCATTTCAGAGCCCATTCTCTCGCCGAAAAGGGAAGTCGGGTGTAATAGGTGGAAATCTTATCCCCGCCGGGAGCGGTCAGCTTTGCAATCTGCCTATTTATGTTTATGATGCCGTATATCGGACTTTCCTCTGTGCCCGCCATGTCTCCGGTTACATAGACCACGGGATGAAGATTTTTATGATAAATTGGATGC
Source organism: uncultured Thermodesulfobacteriota bacterium (assembly GCA_964594075.1). Lineage (GTDB taxonomy): Bacteria > Desulfobacterota > WTBG01 > CAIYCZ01 > CAIYCZ01 > CAZQKW01. The sequence continues at coordinate 4,194 of CAZQKW010000006.1, forward strand.
GGCACCGGTTGTTCTTCAATGCGTGCCAATTCCGAGAGGGACACCAGGGTGCCGTCAAGAGATCGTATTTTTATTGAAGAGAGATCGGCAAGCGAGCTGCGGCTTTCGCGGGGGAACCGCAGCAGCAGCAACACGGCCTCCTTTGCAGCAGGATCATGCAAAAGCCCTGCAGGCTGGCCTTTGAGCATGGTTTTTAGAACTTCTTTTACCCGTGCTGGCGGCACATTATTGAGCAGTGCCTTGTCGCGTTCGACTGCCACGCGGTATTCCACCTGCGGTCCCGTCATATACCAGTCCACATCAACGACCGACTCTGTTTTTCGAAAAATTTCTTTAACCCGTGCGGCCAGTTCAATTTGTTTTTCATACTCGGGACCGTAGATTTCAGCCACCAGCGTCTGCAGGACCGGAGGACCCGGAGGCACTTCGGCCACCTTGATGCGGGCACCATATTTATTCCCGATCTCAACCAGGCCGGGCCTGACCAATTTTGCAATATCATGGCTCTGGAGCGAGCGCCTGTTTTTGGCTGCGAGATTCACCTGGATGTCCGCTACGGTCGGCCCCTGCCGCAGGTAATAATGTCTGATGAGACCATTGAAGTTGAACGGTGCTGCAGTGCCGACATAGAGTTGGTAATCCGTAACTTCGGGTCGGCTGAGCAGATATGTGCCCAACTCTTCAGCCACCCGGCCGGTTTGCTCCACGGTTGAGCCTTCCGGCATATCAAGTATAATCTGGAATTCGCTCTTGTTGTCAAAAGGGAGCATTTTCACATACACGAACTTGAAATAGAATAAACAGCAGGCCAGGATAAACAGAAATACAACCGCGCCCAGGAACATCCACCGCCAGCGAATATCGTGGATGAGATGGCCCATTGCCCAGCGGTAATACTGGGTGAACCGGTCTTCGTGCGCATCGTGGGCTGCTGCCGGCTGTTGTTTCAGAAGATGATACGCTGCCCACGGCGTGATAACAAACGCCACAATCATGGAAAAAAGCATAGCGAGCGATGCGCCGATCGGCATAGGGCGCATATAGGGGCCCATAAGCCCGCCGACAAATGCCATCGGCATAATGGCGGCAATAACGGTAAAGGTGGCGAGAATCAGGGGACTGCGCACTTCATTCACCGCACCGACTATAACCTCCTTGAATGGACGTCCGCGGTTTTCGGGGAGCGTTAGGTGCCGGACGATATTTTCTACATCCACGATGGGGTCATCGACCAGGATGCCGATGCAGAAAATAAGCGCGAACAGGGTTACGCGGTTCAGCGTGTAACCGAAAAAGTAGTAAATAAAGAGCGTGATGGCGAGCGTCACTGGAACGGCAATCATGACTATGATGCTTGCCCTGTTGCCGAGAAAGAGCGCTATAAGCACGCCGACCGCAAAGACCGCGATAAAGAGATGCTTGAGCAGCTCATCAGATTTCTCCTTTGCAGTTTCTCCGTAATTCCGGGTAACGGTTACTTCAACATCTGCGGGGATAATGAATCCTTTAAGAATGTTTATTTTTTCAATTATTGCGTGCGCCAGGCTTGTGGCATTCTGCCCCTTTCTTTTAGCTGCAACAATGGTTATTGCGGGAAATAGCTTTCCCGGTTCAGCCGCAATCTTTTTTTCTCCGGCAGCGGGGCCCGAGGCAAACAGCACATAGTACTCAGGCTCCTCGGGGCCGTCAGTTATTTCCGCAATATCGCGCAGAAAAACCGGCCTGCCTCCGGCAACCTTGATGACGGTATTTGCCACATCCTCTCTGGTCTGAAAAAAATTATTGAGGCGCACCGGATAGGAATAATTCCCAGAACTGAAATCTCCACAGCGCTCGGCCTGGTTCTGCACTTCCAGGATCTGCATGATGTCTGCAGGGTCAAGCCCCAACAGATAGAGTCTGTCAGGCTTGAGCATAACCTGCACGTGGCGGCGGGAGGTCCCCACAATAGCGGTTTCCGCAATGCCCGGGATATTTTTGATTTCGTCATCAACGCGCGTGACAATGGCGCGCAACATTTGACTGGTATAATTGGGACCCCAAAAGGTAAGGCTGACAATCGGCACGTCGTCAATTGAACGGGGCTTAAGCAACGGCATGGAGCACCCGGAAGGAATCCAGTCAAGGTGCTGGTACAGTTTGGTGTAGGTGTTTATCAGACTCTTTTCCGTTTGCTCGCCAACATAAAAGCGCACCACGCACTGAGCGTGACCATCAAGCGCGGTTGAATATATATATTCAACGCCGGGTATTTCCCAGAGCAGCTTTTCCATGGGCGCAATGACTCGGCTTTCAATCTCCCGCGGAGAAGCGCCGGGCATCTGCACGAAAATGTCAATCATGGGGACAACAATCTGCGGCTCTTCCTCGCTGGGGGTATTAAGAACAGAAAAGATGCCAAGCAAAAGCGCGGCAAGGATGATGATAGGAACCAGCTTTGAATCGACAAATGCCTGGGTGATCGCGCCGATAAATCCCGTTTCACGATGCTGCGGGTTAAAGTCAGAAACGCTCATTTAAGAATATCACCCTCGGATACGGCATGGATATCAGAAGCTACAATCACTTCCTGCGGCTCAAGACCGGACAGCACCTCCACCCACAGGTCAGCGCCCACCTGAGCCAGGTTTTCGGGGGAGACGTCGACAGCAGAAAATGTAATTTTATCCTGCAGCCGCGTTTTGTTGAAATACCTGCCAGTGGTAATCATACGGAAGTGGATTTTTCGGTCGCTTCCCGCAACATAAACCGCGGTGAGGTCGCCCCGGCGCACTATCGCCAATACCGGTATAAGCAGCTTTTCCTCTTCGCCCAGGGGCCAGTGAAGTGAGCCGTACATACCGCTGTGCAGCGTCTGCCCTGACAGGTCTGCTTTTACTGTAAAACTGCGGGTGGCAGGGTCTACGCGCGGAACCACAGAAGCAAGAGGAGTGGTAAGATTGATGCTGCGGGACGGGATGGAAATCTGCACCAGATGTTTTTCGCCGTCGTGTTTAATAAGAGCTTCATCCGCCGCTGCAACAAACCAGAAACCGGCATCTTCATTATCAAGTGCAATCAGAGGTTGGCCGGCACTGACAAAGGCCCCCGGATCAACGAAGCGTTTTACCACCACACCGGCTGCCGGCGCAGTTATTTGAGCATAAGACAAGAGCGCTTTTAATTCTTCGTACTGCGCTTTTAATGCTTTTTCCTGCGCGGCGAGGGAGAGTTCCTGCTTGGCCACTGATTCATACTCGGCTTTAACGCGGTCGAATTCTTCAAGGGTCACTGCATCCTCTTTAATGAGCTGCGCAAAGCGCTTGAACTGTGCCTGTGCATACACTGTCCGGGCTGCGGTTGCTTCCCTGCTGCGTCGCACCGCGTCAAGTTCCGCTTGCAGCGCCTCCATCTTGTGTTTCAGTTCCCGATCGTCAACGGTTATGAGGCGCGCGCCTGTGGTAACCCGGTCGCCCTCTTCGACATCCAGCGCCGTGATTGTACCGGAAATTTTGGATGACAGCACTATGTGATTTTTCGCCTCAACCCGGCCCGGGAAACACCTCGTGAGGAGCACCTTTTCTTTAGCGGCGGTAATGGTTGGCGCAGAAACTGTTTTTCCTGCCGGCACTTGCTTTTCAGTGTTGCCACAGGCACTGAATAAAAATATGACTGCACTGCTGAAGATCAGCAGCTCAGAGGCCCTTTTCATTGCACGGTCCTTTCCTCTTCATGCAGGATGCCCGCCGCCCATTGAAGCTCTGCGCAGGCCAGCTGATAGTCATACAGCGACTGGAGATGCTCAAGCCGCGCCCTGCTCAGCGCAGTCTCGCTGTTCAAAAGCTCGGTGATTATGGTGAGACCAATTTTGTAGCGCTGCTGGACGATTCGCAGTCCTTCCTCTGCTTGGGTGACTGACCTTTGTGTGACTTCGATCTGTGCCTGTGCAGTCGCACGGTTGTGCCAGGCACGGTGGACCTCATTAAGTATGTTCTGTTCAATTTCTTTCTCAATGGCCTGTGCCTTTAGTTCTTCTGCCTTGGCTTTTTTCAGCGCTGAAAAATCTCCCAGGCCGTTAAAGATATTGAAGTCTGCCGTAATCATGATCGTTACATTGTTCCCGTTTGCCCCGTGCATGCCTTCAGAGTCATATTCATAGATACTGTTAAAATTTAGTGCGGGCAAAAAAGTCATCTTATGTTTTTTAACGGTCATGCGCGCAGCTTCACGGTTCATAAAAACATAGGTGCGCTCCGGGCGGCGCTCCAGCGCTGTCCGGTTCCAGTAAGCAAGCTCCTTATGCTCGCTATGAGGGGTAAAATCAGGAAAAACCGGCTGCCACTGGTGTTCGGGAGCAATGCCCATGGCGACATTGAGGTTTGAGCACTCGATGGCAATCCTGTTCTGCGCGGCCAGTTCTTCACGCTGCAAGGCTGCCAGATGCACCTGTGACTGCAGTACATCAGATTTTAAAACCGTTCCGGCGCGGAACCGTGAATCAGTAAGCTTCAGATTTTCTGCTGCAGTGTCCACCATTTTCTGTACCACCTTGTGTGCATCAATTGCCAAAAGCCATGCAAGAAATGCCCTCTGTACTTCAAAAAGAACCTTCTGGCGGGTCTGCGTCTCGGCAGCCGCGCTCATTTTTTCGAAAAAAGAAGCAGTTTTGTAATCAGCAAACTCGCGTCCACGGTTGAACAGGGGCTGGGTAAGGATAAACTGGGTTTTAATATTGGTATGCAGGGTGGGGTAGTTGAGCCGATGAATTTCAAAGTCAGTGGTCTTGAAATTCTGCTGGGCCAGCTTGTCGCTGAATACCTGCACCGGATTGTCAGAACGCACATAAGCTTCCCGAACGTTCATCTGCGGCAAAAAACGGCTCCGGGTCATATTGACATCCTCGTGCGCGGCTTTGGTATCAGCGTGCCGCGCTTTGAGCAGGGGGTTGTTGGTTAGTGCCAGTTCAAACGCCTTGGTGATATTGAGCGATTCGGACGGGGATTGAACTTCTGCCGGCATATCAGGCTGTGCTGCGTGAACAAAGGCGATATTAAAAAACATGACGGTAACCGTGCTGAAGACAAAAGCAAGAATAATATGCAAGATATTCTTAGTGTTTATTATCTTTAACATATTCCACCCCTGCAACAACATCGTATTTATAATTTACAACCCTCTCAATGCTGCAACATGCCTACGGTTTGCATACACCTCGGTCTCAAGCCCCGTTGCCGCCGGCATAATTCTGCCTTCATGTTTATCCTGACAGAATCAACAATGCCCTCGCGTTATGCGGTACAGCCTCCATGCTCCTTATAACATTTTCGCTGATTACAATGTTATAGTGAAACCCGCATTGGCAAAAAAGAACTTTTCCCTGAAGGCATTCATGAGCGCAAGCGCAGCCCTGCCGCCGGTGCAGTGGGAGACACCGATCTTTTCAATGGCAAACAACTTAAGGCAGTCAATACTTTCTGCGACCTGCTCGTCGCTCAAAAAACCAAGATGGGTGCCGCCTATGATCATGTGAATCTTTTCGTTCGGCAAATGCTGCCTGATATGCTCAAGCGTATTAATCATGCCGGCATGGGCACAGCCAAAGATGACAACCAGCCCTTTTCTGGTTTTGAGAACGGCAGACTGGTCGTCTTTAAGGGGATCTATCACCAGTTTTCCATTTTTTTTAAGGACCAGCCGGGTATCAGGCATTTCAAAGACAGTTTTGCGCGGTATTTCACCGGTTAAGTAAAGATTGCGGTCAATCTGCGTAAATTCGGTATTGAAAACCAGCTTCGCCCCAAAACGTCTTAATTTTGCGGCGCTGACCGGGTTGTGTATCGCTCTGAGCGTCTGTGTGCCGCGGATTTTTGACACAGCAAACCGTTCTAAAAAAATATCCGGATGGGCGTGCACGTCAACCGGTGCGCAACCATTAAGCGCCTGAGCGAGTCCGCCGGTATGGTCAAAGTGACCGTGGCTCAGCATGATTTTATTAAGCCGGGATAAATCAATACCCAGAGTTGTCGCGTTGTGCGTAAGCGTATGACCCTGTCCCGTGTCAAACAGATACCGCCCTGCGCGCACTTCAATATATGCGGCAAAGCCATGCTCGCCGAGAATACCTTTTGCCGGGATCGCAGTGTTTTCGCACAGGATGGTGATGTTAGTCATGGTGCCGAAAAAAGTTCAAAAAAAGAGTGAACAGATTATTACCCGGCCTTAAGGCTGGTAATGGCGCGCAGGTGCGCCGTTATTTCAACCAGAGCATCAACGACCGTATCTATCTCCTGTTCAGTATTGTCACTGCCTAAAGAAAAGCGTATGGAACCCTGGGCAATAGAAGCGGGCACGCCCATTGCCCTGAGCACATGAGAAGGTTCAGGAGAGCCGGTAGTGCAGGCGGATCCGGTTGATGCATAAATGCCGCGCAGGTCAAGATGGAGGAGGATTGATTCACCGTCTATTGAATAAAAACTTATATTGCTGGTATTCGCCACCCGTGGCGCACCGGCCCCATTAATCTGAATATCCGGTATCTGCGCCAGCACCTGTGATTCAAGGCGCTCGCGCAGCAGCGCAATGCTGCGCACCTCTGTTTCCCTTTGTTCTGACACCAGGGACAAAGCCTTGGCAAATCCTGCAATAGCGGGTAGATTTTCGGTGCCGGCGCGTAGATTATGTTCATGATGCCCTCCGGTCATCACCGGCCGCAGCGGCGTTCCCCGCCGCACATAGAGCGCGCCAATCCCCTTCGGGCCGTGAATCTTGTGCGCCGTTATTGAAACCAAATCAACATTGAGCAATTCTACATTCAGAGGCAATTTGCCGGCAGCCTGCACCGCGTCAGTATGAAAAATGATTCCCGCCTCGCGGGCTATTTTCCCAACTTCTTCTATCGGCTGGATGACGCCGGTTTCATTGTTTACATACATCAGACTGATCAGAATAGTTTTTTTGCCAATCCGCCGTTTAACATCATCCGGATTAATTGTGCCGGAGCCATCAACCGGCAAATACGTAACGGAAAAGCCATCGTTTTGCAAATCTTCACAGGTTCGCAGGACCGCGTGATGTTCAATGGACGAAGTTATAATATGATTGCCTTTTTCCCTCAAAGACCGGGCAATTCCTCTGATGGCAAGATTGTCCGACTCGGTTCCGCCGCTGGTAAAAATAACTTCTGCTGGCTGTGCCCCAATGAGGGCGGCTACCGTCTTCCTGCTTTGCTCGAGGACCTCCTTTGCCTCCCGTCCCAGGCGGTAATAACTTGAAGCATTGCCAAATTGTTCCCTAAAATAGGGAAGCATCTCTTCAAGGACAGCCGGCTCAAGGGCAGTGGTGGCATTGTGATCCAGATATATCATAATGTTATGCACCGCCTCCTGATGTTTGTTTTTTTTCATAATCGCGTATTGCTTCGTGCAGCGCAGTTACGCCCATGAGCGAACAGTGCGCCTTGTGCGCCGGTATTCCTTCAAGGGCAGCGATAATATCGTCGTCAGTCAGCTTTTGTGCTTCTTCTATGGTTTTGCCCATGGCCATCACCGTGCACATGCTGCTTGTCGCAATTGCCCCGGGGCAGCCAAATGATTTAAATTTAATATCAACAATTCTGCCATCCCGGACCTTGATCCAGAGTTTCATCTGATCGCCGCACGAGGGATCACCAATAAGCGCATATCCGTCTGCGTCCTCAATTTCACCCACATTGCGCGGATTGGTGAAGTGGTCTATCACCAGTTCGTTATAAAAAAGCACCGGTTCATCTGGCATGACCATTTCGCCTTCCGGTTCCGGCGCTTTTGAATACAAATCCTTCCAGTCTTGAGATTTCTTTGTCATAGCAGTTTCCGCTTTTCAGTGTCAGCATCGCACCGCACGAATACGGTACGTTTCAATGAGAGTGATATCTATCGCGAACAGCACCCCGTGCCGCAGGGCGGCGTATCGCAGCGCTCATCTCTGCCGCAGCAGGTTTTGCCCCCTTTCGGGCTGGGATAGGAAGGGGTGGTGGAGATGGACAGCAACTTTTTTAAATCGATGCTGCCGCAGGCTGTGCAGTGCAAGGTTTCAGAAGTACGGTGATGAGCCACGATAAACTCACTCTGCGCACCGCACTGATTGCAGCGATATTCATAAATTGGCATGGTTTAGGACCTCCTTGAAAAATTGTTTAAACCTTATCAGATAGACAGACGTCAGGCATTGCCCCTGGTTGCAAACGGCCAGGACACAATTCCGCCGTCCAAAAACGACACCTGAGTGAACCCGGCGGCTTCAAGGATGCGCTGGGCTTCATAGCCCCTAAGGCTCACCTGGCAATAGGCAATTATCTCCTTTTCCTTGGGAAGCTTTTGACACTCCGCCCGCAATGTGCCGAGTGGAATGGACTGAACAGACGGATGATCAATGCGCCGCGCCGCATATTCCTGGGGGCTGCGCACATCAAGCAGGATGCAGTCATCACCGCGATCCAGTTTTTCTTTAACCCTCAGCGGTGAAATACCCTTGGCGATACCGTTGAATTTATTTATCATGACATGCGCTGCGGTTATCATATTATCCAGTGCGGCGGAATAGGGCGGAGCGTAGGCCAGATCAAGAGCGGCAATATCGCCGACTGTGGTCTGTGCGCTAATGGCAGTTATTGCAATTTCAATACGCTTGGCAACGTCGCCCTGGCCAATTATCTGGCTTCCCAGAAGCCTGCCGCTTTTTTTGTCTGCGATAAGTTTGATAATTATGGACGCAGAGCCGGGATAATAATGCGGGCGGTCGGATCCGGGGCAGATAACGGTTTCTACATCGAAGCCAGAGGTCCTGGCTTCAATTTCAGACAGGCCCGTGCGGGCAATGGTATAGTCCAACACTTTGCAAATTGCGGTCCCCAGCACTCCCGGAAACGGCATCCCGTAACCAGAGATGTGGTCGGCAATATACCGGCCGTGCTTATTTGCCGTTGAGCCAAGCGGTGCATAGAGCTTTTTCCCGGTAATGCGATGCGTATTTTCCACGCAGTCCCCGCCGGCATAGATGTCAGGGTCGCTCGTTTGCAAATATTCATTGACCTGAATAGCCCCCGTGGTACCGAGAGCAAGCCCAGCCTTTTTCGCCAGTTCAACACTCGGCCTTACACCAACCGCCAGTAGCACCAGATCAGCCTGCAGTTCGCGTTTATCAGTAATGACCTGTTTGACCAGTCCGTCTTTGGTGCCGACGCACCGCAGCACTTTCTCACCGGTGAGCACCGCTATCCTTTTCTGGCTCAGGTATCGCTCACATACCAGCCCCATATCCTTATCAAGAACCGCGGGCATAATCCAATCAAGCATTTCCACGACCGTCACCTCCAGGCCGCGGTGGCAAAATGCCTCGGCCATTTCCATGCCAATCAAACCAGAGCCCACTATGACGGCTTTTTTCACCGATTTTTCACCGAGGTGCTTCTTTATGTTCACGCCATCTTCAATAGTTCTCAGGGAATAAATTCCACCAAGGTGCACCCCTTCAATGGGCGGTATCACCGGATCTCCGCCGACGGCAAGAATCAATTTGTCGTAAGGATATTCTGTTTGTCTGCCGGTTGCCACATCTACGGCCGTTACAATTTTTTTCTTTCGATCAATCTCCGAGGCGCGGGTGTTTATGTGGACGGAAACTCCCTTGACGTTTTTAAAGTAATTGGCATCCCGGACAACGCCAAGGGCGGTGCTCATCAAAGCCTTCTGATCTTTTATGACGTCCGAGATGAAATACGGCAATCCGCACCCGCCATAGGAGACGATGCCGCCCTTTTCAAGAATGGTTACCTCAGCTTCGGCATCCAACCGTTTAATCCGCGACGCAGCCTTGCAGCCCGCTGCCACCCCGCCTATAATGAGTATTTTTTTTGCCATGTTTTTTACCTTTTCTTGTAATTGAAATGTTTTTTTTGCCAGCATTATCAAATAAACTATTATTTTTACTACTACTGCACGGTAAAAAAAGTAAATAGCGGATTTACCTCCCCATAATTAAACCTGCAGCGCCCACTGTCAGGCCAACTATAAACGCGATAAGCTTTATGCCCAAAAACGCGCGTCTCGAGTGTGCCAGCATCGGCAGCATGCCATGGCCGTCCTGAACGATTGAACTTGCCAGCAAAATGCTCAGCGGCACAGCGTGCTGCGCATACAGCACCACAAAAACCATGTGGGGCCCGGATTCAGGAATGAGACCAATCAGACAGGCAACCAACAGCACCGTCCAGGTGTTTTGTTGAATTATTGTTTCCAGATGCAGTTGCTGCGTTGCCCCCTGAATAACCAGCATTGCCCCCAGCGTCCATAAAAAAATACGCGGTGCGTGCCGCATCACCACATGGTCCCAGAGATGTTCTTCAAGAAAATGCTCGGGAACCGTTACCACTATAAAAAGCGCAGCCGCGCTGACCACACAGAGCGTCACGCGTATCCAGTCCCATTCAGGATCTCCGATCTGTCCGGTTATCAGGGCCGATAAAAACAGCGCCAGTCCGAGAATCATGGTGCCGCGCGCCGGCGAACAGTACTTGATCTGTTTCACTATGTTGCCGCGGGTGACACAGAGCGGCTGCTGTTCACGGTGCAGCTCAAAACCCTCACAGCCGCCAATCTGGCTGCTGAGATGTTTTTTAAAACATATGTCGATAAGCACCCCGGTTCCTAACCCCACCATGAACAGAACGCCGTGAATGAGAAAAGCCGTGCGGGGAAACATCGCGAACATCACAAAGGATTCGTCGCCTGCTGTTGCAACCATTGCCGCAACAACTGCTCCGAGCGTTATCATGCGGTGCGTGTAGAGCGCAACCACAGCAAAGGCGCCCAGGCATCCGGGGCTTGCCCCCAGCAACGCAGCAAGAAAATACTGGCTCCAGCGGTTCGATAGCATTTTTTTCTGCCAGGTGCCGCCGGTAAAGACATTTACATATTCGATTACCAGCATCATGACCAGAACAAAGCCGGTGATCACGATAGTTTGTTTGATAATCTCAATGATAGCCATAGGGTAGCTGTCTCTACCGTAAGAGGATGCTGGGGATATGCAAAGGATTTTATTGGTGATCCTATTGCAAGGGCTTTTGAGCGTCAATGATTAAAGACACCATCCTGATTTCACCGTTTGTGTTGCGGTGGTCAAATCGTCTGGAACGGTAGATAAAGCCATCTTCAGGATTCCAGTCCTTGAAATGAAAATTGCCCTGCTCATCACAATATTCAAGCAGTTCTACCGTAAACCCAGCGCTTTCAAAGACGGCTGAAAGCGAACGGTAATTATAGACACTTTTATGCTGCGCCTGGGGATACTCGCGTGGCCTGGGAAATCCCTTTTGCATCAGTTTCTGATAGTGCGCATCATGAAAATATCCATCAGGTACGGCACATCTAACATACCCACCAGGGTTTAAAAAATCAAAACAAATCTGGGCTGCACATCTCCCCTCTTCTTCGGTCAGGTGCTCCCAAACATGTTCGGCTAAAATGCAATCTATTTTTCTGTTTTTAAAACTGAGCTCCCAATCCTCCCGTTTAAGCAGGTTTAAATGTTCTTCCTGCGTTGATATCCATCCGGGATATGACTGCGCAGACGCTCCGACAATAATTCTGACCGGCACCCCCGGTGGCACATGGCGAATATCTATCATTTGGCTGCGACAGCAAGTTTATGCAACACGTTTTTCCATATTTGTGCTACTGCGCTGGTTATTGCTCCACAATCATATTCAATGACGGATTTTTTTTGTATCATAGCAGCGGTTACCATTTTATCGTAAGGAATTTTTCCAACAACTGCGACACCCCGCGTCGAACAGTAGTTTTCAATCTTTTCCGCATTCTCCGGGTTGATGTCATATTTGTTGACGCACACCAGCGCGGGGATATTAAAGTGAGCTGCTGTCTCCAGCACGCGTTCCATGTCATGGAGCCCGGACAAAGTTGGTTCCGTAACGACCAGCACCAGATCAACGCCGGTGATTGAAGCAATGACCGGGCATCCAATGCCTGGAGGGCCGTCTATAATAATAAGTTGTTTGCCCTCTTTTTCGGCAATCGCTTTGGCCTGCTGGCGGACGACGCTTACCAGTTTTCCGGAATTATCTTCAGCGATACCCAGACGCGCATGCACCATCGTGCCGCAGCGTGTTTGGGATATAAACCAGTGACCGGAGCATTTATCCTTCATAGTAATCGCCTGAACAGGACACACATATGCGCACACGGTGCAGCCCTCGCAGCGCGTGGCATCAACGCTGAAAGCGCGTATTGCCTCAAAGCGGCACATATCCTGACACATGCCGCACTGATTACATAAGGATTCATCAATGTGCGCGGTTTTTCCGCCGTAGAATTGTTCTGTATGTTGTATGTGTGGCTCAAGTATCAAATGCAAATCCGCAGCGTCAACGTCGCAGTCAGCAAGCACGGCATTCTGGGCGCAGGTGGCAAATGCCGCAGTAATCGTCGTTTTGCCGGTCCCCCCTTTGCCGCTAATGATCGTAAGCTGTTTCATAGTTCAGTGCGCACTGTCTTCTTTTTTCCACACGTTCTTTTCCGTGCCCTTGACAGGGTCAATGCAGAGAAAAGTTATTTCATACGGCTCTATACGAATGAGATTGAACCGTTTCAGCGTTTTCACAACCTCTTCTTCCAAGGCCTCTGACGAGACGTTTTTGTTTTGTAACATTTCACCAAGAATTTTTTTAACCCCGGCGTAAATGCCAAACATCTTCACGCGATTCATGAACTCGTCGCGGTCATTGTTGAGGTTAATAAGCGTCGCTATCCCCTGGATTTGCAGACTGCGATTAAGTTTGCTGTGGTCCATCGGATGATAGATACCCACGGCTACCCTTGGATTAGATCGGATATTACGGATTTTCAATCCCGGCTCTCCGGCGATCCAGATGGTCAGCCCGTCATTAAAAAAGTCAGCAGGCGTTGCCCGTGGCGTGTTTTCATGGACGGTCGCCAGCACACAGGCAAGCCCATGTTGCAGAGGACATCCCGGTTTTGTGGTGGTTCCCTCCTTGCTGCTTGCCTCGTTGAGGAACGAAACGATTTCTTGTTCTAACTGCTCTTTGTCTTTAGTATGCTTTTTTATGCCCGCCTCAATTGACTGTTTTTCCGCACCGGCTGCGTTATCCATATTTTAATTCTCCTTTCTCCTGAGTTCGTTAATTTAATTACAGGCATGGCATGAAAAATCCCCGGCATGCATGGCGCGCGTGCGGAAAAAATCACACGCATAATTTTGATAAGATAGCGGCATACATGTTCTGAAAATCTTGCTTGAGATCCGGCACTATGGTTACCGCCGGTTGCCCGCGTGAATAGCCCTCAGCAATGCAGCGGTTCCAGGCAAGTTCAAGCAGCACCGGAATACGCTCTGCAGCGCAATAGTTTTTAACTTCGTCATTGCCGATATCCGCGCAATTGATGACCACGCCAAACGGAATTTTCAGCTCGCGCATTGTTTCCACGGCAAGTTTTAAATCATTGAGACCGAAGGGCGTCGGTTCGGTCACCAGAATAACATAATCAGCACTGCGAACCGTTTCAATGACGGGGCAGGACGTGCCGGGCGGGGCATCAAGAATGACGACCTTTTCGGGGTCAATGAGACGGCGTTGCTGTTTTATGATCGGCGTTGCCATGGGCTCGCCGACGTTGAGCAATCCCTGTATGAAGTCAATAGCCCCTGCTGTTCCCTGCTCAATAACGCCAATGTCCCGCTGCTGCTCCGTAATAGCGTCTTCAGGACATATATAGCTGCAGCCGCCACAGCCGTGGCAGAGCTGCGGAAACAGCAGCAGTTTTTTACCCAGCAAAACCAGCGCATGATAGGCACACAAATCCACACACTTTTTGCACTGGGTGCATTTTGTTTCGTCTATGACGGGCACCGGTATGGTGACTGAGCGTCTTTTATGAATTTCGGGTTTGAGAAAAATTGCCGCGTTTGGCTCCTCGACATCACAATCAAGATATTGAACATTTTCAAGCGAGAGCGCCAGATTAATCGCGATGGTTGTTTTTCCGGTTCCGCCTTTTCCACTGGCGACGGCAATGATCATGGGTGTCTCCATGGAGTCGGTGCATTAATCGTGAGCGACGAATATAGCGGAAGGGGGATGCTCAGAAAATTCCTGAGCCCGTTTCGTCAACCATTTTTCAAGTTTTGAAAAATCAGCTTCGATAGCGGATTCCGGACAGAGCCGCATACAGGAATAGCACATGATGCAGTTCTGGTTAAATTCCGGAAACGGGTCGCAGGTTATGGCATGCGCCGGACAGATTGCCTTGCAAATATTGCAGGTGGTGCAGCGGTTTTTGATAACGATTTTCTGTGGCAGCACCTGTCGTGCGTAATTAATGTCTATGGTGCGCATCGGCTCGCGAATGGGTTCTGGCAGGTAATTAAGCGTTGAGAGATCTATCGACAGCGGAGGCTTCGAAATAATGGAGTTATGCACGGCAGCCACTAACTGGTCAACCAGCTTTTCATCTGCTTCATCGGGATGACCTGCTCCTAAGGGGTGTTGATAGCGCCACATCAGCGAATGGATAGCCAATATTTTAGCTGCCCCGATAACCGCATAGCTTTTTTGCGCAAGCATTTCAGCCATTTCAAACAAGGCGACACCGCTGGTAACCCCGCCCCAGGTGACAAACGGCACCGCATACCCATCCGTGTTATCAGGAAGCTGAGCAATAAACTGGGTAACAATCGGCACGGGATGGCAGGCATAAACCGGCGAACCGATAAACAGGCAGTGTTCTTTATGTGCATGTTTAATGTCATACCTAACGGTCGCTTGATCCAGGTTTTGAGCGAGATCGTATGTGGCGACGTCATAGCCAAAATGAGCCAGCGTGCTGCTGATCCGCTGCGCTATTTTGCGCGTCGTTCCTGCTGGTGAGCAATACACAATAAAGGCTTCCATAATCAGTTTTTTTCCTTTTCTTCAGACAACGCAGTATCCGATTATCCGTGGGCTGTTATGTGCGTATCATCTGCTGGCCGCATTTTGGACATGTCACCTGATAACAGGGAACGCCCGCCTGATGGGGAACCGTGGCACCGCATTGCGGACAGATACATTCGCCGCCCGGACCAGCGCCGGCGCGATTACCTCCCCTGCTGCCGCGTCCACCGCCGCGGCCCATGCCTCTGCCCGTTCCGGGCCCCATACCCCGCGGTCCCGTTCCATCACCTCGTGGCATACTAATCACCTCCTTTACGGTTGGCTGTCGATTTATGATTTTGCGCCCATGCCGGCATGAGCGGACACCGAGGGACCGCTCACCGGCTTAAGCAGCCCTTGTTTAAACTTCTCAATGGCTTCTCGTGCAGAACCGGTAAGGCCCACGTAGATGGGAATCCCCGCAGCGCTTAACGCGTGAAACGCATTCGGCCCCACGTTACCGGTCAGCACAGCCTGAGCTCCTTTATCAGCGATCAACTGGGCGGCCTGTGTTCCTGCTCCGCCTCTGGCCGTAATCGCCTGATTGTCAATGTATTCATAGGCCATGGTTTCCGTATCCACCAGCAGAAAACCCTGTGCCCTGCCAAAACGGGGATCAATGGGCGCATCAAGATTCTTGGCTGACGCTGAAATACAAATTTTCATAGCTGTTATCTCCTTCACCAAGCACGTGCTCGTTAAAATTTTTTCAATTCAATCCGCTTTAACGCGCCGGTTTTAAATTGTTCCACCGCCTCGCGTACCGTAAGTCCTTGGGGCGTTTGAAACATACTAATCCCGCCGCCGTTCAGTGCGTCAAAGGCGTATGGTCCAATCTGGCCGCTGATAACGACATTAACCCCTTCATCAAACATCGCTTGAGCACACGCGGTGCCGGCCCCCGAGGGAATGTCTGCGCTGAGGTTTTTTAGTGCTTTCCAGACGCCCGACTCGGCATCAACGATGACAAAATAATCGCATCGGCCAAACTGCGCGTGTGTTTTTGCCGCCAACGTATCTCCGTGCGCTGATACCGCAATCTTCATATCTCACTCCTCAGTCATGTCCGCCGCAACTGTCCTCGTGGTCATGGCTGCAGGGAATGATGCCGCTCACCCGGCCATCGAGATATGCCTTGAGAACGTTTTCTACAATGCCTCCCACGCCAGTAGCGACGTCAATGCCAAAGCCGTTGAACAGGTCAATTGCCCGGGGCCCCATGCCGCCGGCTATCATAACATTGACCTTCTGCGCGCTGATGAACTCGGGAACCTTCCCGGGGACATGATTATTATAATAGGGATTGTTGATTACCTGAACTTTTTTGATGTCTCTGCCTTCAACATCAACAAGCGCAAAATACGGACACCGTCCGAAATGACCGCTCATTTCCGATTGGAGCCCCTGGTTTGTTTCGCATGAAAAAGCAATTCGTTTCATACTGTTATAACCTCCTGTGGTTAGTTTATTTTTTAAACAGTCCTGCGACAAACGATGATTTCTTATTCACCCCGTCCAGCATTTGTATCCATTTCTCGGCAATTGACTTGAAAGCGCTTGAAACAGGTGATTCTGGATAGCAGTTGACAAACGGCCTGCCGTCATCAGTGCAAACCACCATCTGGGGATCAAGGGGAATTCTGCCGAGAAACGGGATTTTCATCTGCGCTGCGATGGCCTCGCCGCCGCCGACTTTAAACAGAGCAATTTCTTTCTGGCAGTGCGGGCACACCATGCCGCTCATGTTTTCCACGACAGCGATAAGGGGGATTTTCAATTCCTTGCAGAAATTTATGCTTTTGCGTGAATCAAGCAGCGCAACATCCTGGGGGGTTGTAACAATAATCGCGCCGTCAACTTTTTTAATCAAATGCGCAATACTGAGGGGTTCGTCCCCCGTGCCGGGCGGGAGGTCCATGACGAGATAATCCAGATCGCCCCAGTACACCTCGCCAAAAAACTGTTTTAACAGGCTGTGCTTTAGCGGCCCTCTCCAGATAATAGCATCGTCTTCGTGGCGAAGGAAAAAACCGATTGACATGACCCGCAGATTGTCCGGCGTCAGCACAGGCAGCATACCGTTCTCTGATCCATGCGGCCGCTCAAAATCAAGCCCCAGCATTTTAGGCACATTGGGACCATGAATATCCGCATCAAGAATGCCCACATCGTAGCCCAGCGTGCTGAGCGTTGCTGCAAGATTGACGGCAACCGAACTTTTGCCGACGCCGCCCTTGCCGCTTAACACCATGAACTTATGGCGCACCTGTGCCATATTTTTTTCAATAAGTTTCTGATCATGCGCCTCCCTCTCTTCTTGGGAACATTTTTCGGCGCTCTCGCAGGTTTGACAAGTGGCGTCGCTGTCACACGTTTTCTTATTCATACTTCGCGTCTCCTTTTAGATAGTGGTACATATTTAAAAAACATCTTAAACCTTGACCGCATTGTTTGTTCATCTGTGTTGGCGTCCATATCCGAATGAGCCGCCTCGACCGCCATCACGGCTGCTCTCAATAACCGGCGTGGTAAAAAAAGAAAATAATATCAAAATAAGACAGATTACAATAAAGAAAACAGCAGCAATCTTTTTTAATGCCGTGTTGGCGAAGGTTCGCTGATAGGTGTTTAGTATCCATTTAAGATGCAGCGCGATATGGAGCGCAATCAGAAATAGCAAACTATAGCCGATCCACAGGTGGATGGTGCCCCATTCGTGCCGGTCAAGCCCCAGCCAGTAGAGTTCAGCATTTGTGCCGTAAACCAGCCATCGTTCTTTCCCCGGAATGAGAACAAATTTCATAAGGAAACCGATTCCTGCCAGTGCCATCATGATAATCAGCATGAGGCTGTCAATTACGAAATTTAGTTTTGACTTTTCTATCACGGGTAATTCCTTTATCCCTGATACATTACGCAGCTCACATACTTAACCGCGGCGGGGAAAAAGAAGCTAAAATGACTTCTTTTTCCCTGCAGTCTGGCGGTCAGTCCTCATCTTTTGTTTCAAGTTCCTCTAATCGTTTCCGGATTTCCGCAAGTTCCTGCTCTAAAAACGCGGCCTGATTTTTTAAAAAATTCAGTTCCTGTTCCGCGCTCGGAACGGCATAGGGCGCAGCATAGGGAACGTAACCGTAATGTGGCCCTGAACCGCACCACCAGTAGCGGCCACGACCGCCACCATACACTCTTCCTCGACCACCGCCCCACGGGATGCCCCCTCTGCCCGCGCCGCGCATAAACGGTCCTGTCCAGCCAGAGGGGTATCGTGCACCGGCGCCCGGAGGACAGAAGCCTCTGCCGCCACCGGTTCGCGGGCCCATTCCCATTGGACCTGTTCTATCAAAACCTGGCATATATAACACCTCCTTTCTGCTGAGAAAGTTCCTGACGTTAACTGTCTGATTTAAGTGCTTTTCCCTTGCGGCTGTTAATACAAAAACGCCACCGCCTTCGTCGTCCCGGACATGCCATGGTGCCCGGTTCCAAATCGCCGCGTAAAAAAAGATCCAGCGCTCGTTGAGCCTCGCCGGTTATCCAGGGTATGACCCGGATGTTCTGTTTTTCTAATAGATTTTGAAGAAAGTTGGAAATGCCGCCACAAATTACCAGATCAACGCCCAGACTTTTGATCTGCGCTGCGCGCGGCAATGCCTCATAGGGGCCAAGAGATAATTCGCGCGTCGTGGTAACAATCCCCCCTTCTATATTCACGAGAAGGGCAGTTTGCGCGTGATCAAAATTGGGTGAAACACGGGTTCCGAACAGTGGTATGGCAATCTTCATTCTTTTTTCCTCTGTCCGGAGATTTATCAAGGAACGTGCCGTTATTGCATTAATCAAAAAAATTAGTTATATTAGATGGTTAGATGAAATATGGGCAAAAGCGGCAAAAAATATTATGCTGTCTATGTTGCATTAATAAAACATTTCTGCAACGAATTTGCTGCATTTTAGCAACAGAGCAGAATGAAATATTGACAGTCAGTGCCTGTTCAGTTATACAGAACTACACAATGTATGTTCCAAAAAAATCTTATTGCCCGTATTGCTGCATTAGCTGAAACCAAGAAGCCATGGCGATAAAAAAATCAAAGACATTCCGGGTAGGCGCAAAAAAATTGATTGCAGTTCTCTGCACGCTGGTTTTTTTTTCAGCATGTGTTGCGGTTTATTTTGTTCACAAACATCATCCGCTGCAATCAGTAGATCCCAGGGATTTTGATGCCTCCTGTTACTGGATTAAAACTGACAAGGCAAAAAAAGAGACAAGCTGCGCTCACCTGTTTACCGGAGTTATACCGGCAGCCTTCTGTCTTATCTGGGTAAAGGTTATTATAGGGCCTCTTGCCCCGGACCTTTTTATTTCTCGCCTCGCACATATCTTTTGTTTTTACTCACCTCGTTCGCCTCCGTTGACTCTGCAATCTATCTAAAAGAGAAGCCGTTTATTTATTCTTAACTGCTCCCATATTTAGAAAGCCTGCCTGATCATACAGCAGGTATGAACTTTTTTCTAAAAATACTCCTGGTGCGGGCGACCGGTCAATTCTTGTTGCCATGCGTTTCCCGCACAAGCGTGTTTAATTTTTTGGAGGATTGATAATGAAATACCCATACTATATTATTGTGATACTTTTTTGCAGTTTGATTGCCGGGAATGTTTATGGTGCTTCTGACAACGAGGTAACCCGTGAAGAAATAGATCAAATGAAACAAGAAATACTGGAGCTAAAGGCCCTGGTGGGAGATCTTAAACAGGTCATTAAACAGCAAAAACAAACCATTGAAAATTTCAGCAAAGAGCGTCACACGCAGAACGAGGTCGCGGAAAATCGTGAGCATACCCCTGAAGCCGCCGATCAGCGCCAAGCAGCCAAAGAAGACAACCATGGTCTTGAGGATATAATCAAATCAATTAAGCCAACCGTCAGTGTAACTGGCGATTTTCTGGCAAATCTTTCCGATGACAGCCATATGGGAGATGATGATGAACGCTTTGACCTGAGAGGCGTTGATATAGATTTTATCGGTGAAATAGATGATGTCGCAAGAGCCTATTTCAACCTTGCCTACCATGACGATGATGTATCGCTTGAGGAAGGATACCTTGAACTATTTGATGTACTGCCTGGCAAAACTGATGTAAAGCTCGGAAAGTACCGGGTCAATTTCGGACTGTTGAACACCATTCATCCGCACGCACTTCCGCAGGTGGATTACCCCGCAGCGTATCGGGTGTATCTGGGAGAAGAGGGCTACATTGACCAGGGAATTGGTATCGCGGGAAGCTTTTCGTCCCTGTGGCAGTCGTCATTCCACTATACGCTGCAGGCAGTTAACGGAAATCGCCATGAGCACGACGATGATGAATACGAGGGTTATGGCCACGAAAATGGCGATGATGAATACCGGCAGCTCAAGGATTTTGACGATATTGTTTATGTGGGAAGGCTCTGGAACGAAATTAAACGCACAGATAATTTTAATATAAATTGGGGAGTTTCAGGCCTTACCGGCCGATTTGATGACAGCAGCAGATCACCGCGCTATTATCTTGAAGGAATAGACCTGAGCTTGAACTGGTATCCCGGTCCCGACACAAGCAAGCGGGTCCGCTGGCAGTCTGAAGGATTTTTTTCACAGGTTGACGACGGTTCATGGGAGAGCGCATATGGTCTATACAGCTTTGTAGATTATGCATTTGCTCCCCGCTGGCTTGCAGGCGTGCGCTATGATTATGCACAGCTTCCTTTGGACTCTGATGACAGCCTTACGGAATATAGCGCATATCTCACGCATCAGTTTTCAGCAAATAACCGGTTCAGACTGCAGTTTAAAAATACAGACAGAAATTACTCAAAAGACACGAACTATGTCTGGCTGCAGTGGATTTTTACCCTGGGCAGGCACACGCATCTGAAAGAAGATGAGCATTAAGCGAACAACCTGGAATCAAAGAAATCGCTCATGCGATTTCCAAAATTTCCAATATCCTTGGCGAGGTTTCAAAGACAGAGAGGACAAGCAATGTCTATTGCTGTAATTTTAAAAGGGCAGGGCCGTTTGCAGACCCTGCCCTGCGTGTTCAGTTACCTTTATTACGGTATGTAGCCATCTGAAAGTGTCTTTAGGAAAGCCACTAAAGCTTTTTCCTCATCAGCGCTTAATTTCAGATTTCCTAATTCCGCAGTATTTACATTTTCAGGCACTTCAGGTGCCGGCCAGCAATTTACGCCGGGATTCGGGGAGCCGACTGTCTCGCAGCGCGGCAAAACATCCCGCGTGTTGTAAAAGTGAACAATCTCCTCCAGTGATTTGAAATATCCATTATGACCAAAGGCTTTTACAAAATCTGCTGAGGGCCGCTTATCCACATTTCGCAGGGTGGGAACCTTAACTTTGCCATTATTCTTGGCAGCATACTGCGCATAATCAGGCCAAGTTGCCAGAAAGCCGCCAAGCCCGAGGTCAATAAAACCAGGGTTGTAATCATACACGGGGTTTTCCGGATTCTTGGGGATGCCGAGATTATCATAGGTAAAATCAGTAAAAAGCGGCCTTTGACCGGTACTTATATGGCACTTGGCGCACTTTCCTTTACCCTGAAATAAAGCAAATCCTTTACGTTCCACTTGCGTTAACTTTGCGAGTCCCTTCAAAGAGTAATCATATTTTGAAGTAAAGGAATTGACTTCTGGGGAAGCCTCGTAAGCAGCAATGGAATAAGCAATATTATCATATGCCGTATTTGATTTTGCTCGATCTTCATTAGACAGACTGACAATTCCTCCTTCTGTTCCACAAACCGTTTCTACATTTGCTGGCCAGGAAATATCGCAGGAATCTGCGCCCCAAACATCTTCAAAACTCACCGGATAAGCTGCATTACAGACTCGATATACGACACACGCTGAGTCCGGAAGGGCTTGCTCCTTAGGGTTCAGAAAGGGGCCCTGTGCCTGATCGGCAGCAGGATTTCCCAGCTTCTCGCCGGTTGCCCGTCCATCCCAGAAATTTCCGCCGATAAAAAGATCCTTTTTCGCCAAATAATATAAAATGGGACTCTGGGTGGCATAGCCTGAACTGGGGGGTTTCCGGTCGCCAAAACGCCCGGGAATTGAACCCTCATAAACAGTGCCATGGGCGTTAATTGTAGAATCTGGCCCTGTCCAGCCCGCGTCCGGCGCATGACAGGCAGCGCATGATTGATTGTTATTAATTGAGAGATCATTGTCAAAGAAGATCGCTTTCCCCAACTGTTCATTTGGTGACAGGCTTTGCGCAGAGCTGCTGCCCAACAAAACCATTAAAACCATCACACATGACAGGCAAAAAATTTTTTTAATCATCGTTCATTCCTCCCCTAACTTATTGTTAATTATTTATAAGCCCCAGGAAATTTTTAAAAATCATCACCTCCTTTTTAGCTTATAATCGCTGTCATTCCTTAATGTAATCACATTAAGTTACGTTACTTTGAAGACGTGGTCGCGCATTTAGCCGTTGTTGCCGGGCTTTCAGTATCGGTGCCGGAATCAAAAAGACCATTGCCATTGCAGTCTTCCCATGCAGTAATGCGGTAACAATAGGTGGTGCTGCGGTTGAGTCCAGTGTCAGTGTAGGTTGTTACCCCGGTGCCCACGGTAGCCCGATATACAAGTTTGCCATTCTGATCATAATAAATTTGGTATCCTCCAGTGGTCGGCGCAGGTGTTCCCGGGGACCAGGTAAGCTTTACACTGCGTTTTAAGCCGCTCTGTGCTGTCAGGTTAAGGGGCGTGCCCGGTGTATTACAGGGTGGCGGCGGCGGTGATCCGGCAATTGCCTGCGCCATCAGGAATGGCTTGGCGCCATCAACATTCTTATTATTGTCCCATAACTGCCATATTGTGTTGCCCCAGGCCTTTAATTTAGTGAAGAATGGATCGCTCTGAGCGACATATGCAAGCAGTTCACCAGAGGGCGTGGGGCTTGAGAGCGTCAGGTTTCCGGTGCCGTTGATCTCATCCCTGAGAAATTCAATATATTCCCTGCTGGTGGTCTGGTAATAAAGATTTATTTCAACAAACGCTGCACCTGCGGGGATTGAGAGCGACACATCATCATAGCCGCCGGCATATTCCGCAGCGGTAAACAGCGAGGGATCTTCAATGCCATGCGAAACCGGTACGCTCAGCCGATCGGCCGCTTCATT
This sequence comes from uncultured Thermodesulfobacteriota bacterium, assembly GCA_964594075.1. Lineage (GTDB taxonomy): Bacteria > Desulfobacterota > WTBG01 > CAIYCZ01 > CAIYCZ01 > CAZQKW01. The sequence goes on from CAZQKW010000006.1 coordinate 27,356, forward strand.
GATACGGAATCCCTTGGGGGGAATGCGGTTGTCCTTGTAACGGCCCGTCGCAAGGGCAAAATGAAATGTTTTAGATTCGCCGGTCAGGTCACTTTTTGGCTTCATTTCATAGACCAGCTCATCCACATGGGCTTCATTTGGCCCGAGTGTCTGGCTGGCTGGCATTCCTCTGAGCGTACCGGCTTCGTAATCATAGGGATTCACTTCATAGATGAGTTTATTGCTGCTGTCATACGCCTTAATGTTCACAAACATGCGGCGGCCTTCAGGAAAGCCGGATATCAATTTATGCCCGGTCTGGTTTTGAATCCTGAATGACAAACTGCCGGTTGCTGGACTATAAGATGCGTTTTGAATTGAGGCAGCCATTTGAAGCTGTTGTTTTGCGCGGTTGACGCCTGCTAACAGCGCTGTTGCATCCATCGGCTCGCCCAGCGTGAGATCAAGCGTCAAAACCGAGGCGCCCTGTCTGAGAAGCTGGTCATTTTTTAAATTGTAGTTTGGCGATCCGGTAATGGTGCTTGCCAGTATGTATGATACCCATGCATTGCCGCCGGTCATATCATGCACCGGCTGCCCGCTGTTGGGATGCTCAATGCTGCCGGTGGGACGATTGACCCCGTCATTCTGGCTGCAGGCTTTTCCCACTCCATCCTTCATGTGGCAATCCTGGCACTTGGCTATATAATTGTTGGGATAAGAGGTTTTAAAGACGCTTGGGGCGAACGGCCCGATACCGGCAGAGCCCCCCTGCTGCGCATAGGCTGAAAGCATGAATTCAGAAAAGGTGCGCTCCACATGAAAATAAGAGTGCGCAGGGTTAACCTCCGTGGGCAGAGCCTGTGAGGGATCCGCGCCCAAATTTGCCAGAACCGGGTTTGAGACATCATGACAGGTGGAGCAGAAGTATTTGGATTTGTGATAACGACTGTAAAGAATGTTGTGTCGTGCGGACGCGTCAGCGAAGGAAGCGCGTTTGTCCCGGGTGCCGCTCAGGAACATTTGTCCTGAGGCATTTTCCGTGTAATCAAGGCTCAACGGAAGATTATCCAGCCCGTAGAACGGAAATTTATTAAAGGTCAGAATGGTTTGCGAGAGGGTTTTGTCGGCATTGTAAGTTTTCAGCGCGGCGCTGTTTGAGGGGGTGCCGCTCAGGTTGGTTTCATCCCAATAGTTTTTCCAATCGCTGCCCTCGCGAGTCCCGTTAAATGTCGTTTGAAAGAACGGATCATAGGCATGATGGCACACATCACAATGCACACCTGAAAAATCATCTCCGGTCATACTTGCTGCGTTGGTGGGATCAGAACGCCCTTCAACCCAACCCTGTGGGAAGTGGCAGCGCAAACATATATCAGTGGCATTGGGGCGTCCTACTGCCCAGATTGAGTCCTGCGCACTCACCGTCAAACAGGCCCAGAATAAAGGGTCGCGGGCTGACTGGGCCATCATTGACCCCTTCCAATTGAACGCAGGCTCTATGGCAGTGTTAAATCCGCCGTGACAGTTGGTGCAGCGTGTGGGCGCCTCAAGAGTAATGTTATTCTCTTGAGGCGGCTGGGTGCCCGGCATCCTGACTAAAGGGTCCTGCTTCACTGGTAGGGGCGTCCAAGCTTGGGCGACTCCGCAAAAAATAAAAAGAACCATTAATACTACTGATAAATAAATTTGCTTGTTCTTCATACCCTTTTCCTCCCTTTGTTTGTCTTGTTATGATTATTTATTTGCGCTTTTAACTTTTAATTTAATTATTCTCACAGCAAATTCGCAGTTATGTCAGGTTTATATTTGCATGATAAGTAGTATTAATTAATAATTTTTATAGAACAATTTCCTTAATATGTCAATAGACCATAAAAAAAGCATAGCGATTTATTTAGAAAAAATATTTTTCCCTGTGTTATATTAATTATAGTAATAAAATGCTTACTAGACAATGAAAGTTGTCAACTTACATAAATAGTTATATGAAACATATAAAAAATTCACATTAACACTTATTAACATATTAATATTCAGATAATCGTACGGCATCAAGCCATACGATTATCTGAATAGTCTAAAATTTTCCTTTGGTAACAACGCCATTTAAATTAGAGGTTTGATATTTCTTAGTTGGGGTTTTCTCCTGTGCTTGCTATTTGGGCACCTCACTCAGCGGAATGCCCAATGCATCAGCCACTCCTTTGCCATAGGCTGGGTCAGCCTTCAGGCAGTTGCTGATATGGCGGATTTTTATCTCCTTTGTCGCATCGGCAATGGAGCGGGCGGTATTGCCAAAAAGCGCCTGCTGCTGCTGGGGACTCATAAGGCGGAACAGCAATCCAGGCTGGGTGTAGTAGTCATCATCGTCCTTACGGAAGTCCCAGTGATCGGCGGCTCCGTCCAGTTCCAGAGGCGGTTCGGCAAAATCCGGTTGCTGCTGCCACTCGCCGAAGCTGTTAGGCTCGTAGCCAAGGGTGCTTCCGTAATTGCCGTCAACCCGCATAGCGCCATCGCGGTGGAAGCTGTGGTAAGGACAGCGGGGTGCATTGACCGGGATCTGGTGGTGGTTGACGCCGAGACGATACCGCTGGGCATCGCCGTATGAAAACAGCCGCCCCTGCAGCATCTTGTCTGGTGAAAAGCCGATGCCGGGAACCACATTGGCTGGATTGAAGGCTGCCTGCTCTACCTCGGCAAAATAGTTTTCAGGATTGCGGTTCAACTCGAGGATGCCCACCTCGATCAGCGGATAATCTTTTTTAAGCCAAACTTTGGTGAGATCAAAAGGATGGAAGCGATATTTTGCCGCATCCTGTTCCGGCATTATCTGGACAAATAGGGTCCAGCGGGGAAAATCCTTCTTTTCAATGCTCTCATACAGGTCGCGCTGGTGACTCTCTCGGTCTTTGCCGATGATCTTCTCGGCTTCTTCATCGGTAAGATTCTTGATGCCCTGCTGGGTGCGAAAATGAAATTTGACCCAGTACCGCTCGTTTTTGGCGTTGATGAAGCTGAACGTGTGGCTGCCGAAGCCATGCATATGGCGATATGTTGCGGGGATCCCCCGGTCGCTCATGACGATGGTCACCTGGTGCAGTGCCTCAGGCAGCGAGGTCCAGAAGTCCCAGTTGTTGAGGGCGCTGCGCAGGTTTGTGCGGGGATCCCGTTTTACTGCGTGATTCAAGTCGGGAAACTTGAGCGGGTCCCGCAGGAAGAATACCGGCGTGTTGTTGCCCACCAAATCCCAGTTCCCTTCTTCGGTATAGAATTTCACCGCAAAGCCGCGGATATCCCGTTCAGCGTCAGCAGCACCTCGCTCGCCGGCCACGGTGGAAAAACGCAGGAAAAGATCGGTTTTCTTCCCCACTTGAGAAAAGATTTTAGCCCTGGTGTAGCGGGTGATGTCATGGGTGACGGTGAAGGTGCCATATGCCCCTGAGCCCTTGGCGTGCATACGCCGTTCGGGAATTACCTCCCGATCAAAGTGCGCCATTTTCTCCAGAAACCAAACGTCTTGCAGCAGCACCGGACCGCGCTTGCCTGCTGTCATGGTGTTCTGGTTATCAACTACCGGAGCGCCGTTTCTTGTAGTTAGTTTGCCTTTTGGTTTTGACATTGTTCTCTTTCTCCCTTCTGGTTTTCAATTATTGTTAGTCGTCAGATACAATACCACCCGATTATTAATAACGGTAAAATGGGGCGTATGGTCTTTTCTGTTTTAAAGCGCACGCATAAAAGCAACAAGGTCCTTCTTTTCTTGTTCAGTAAGTTTGAGGCCCTGAATTAAATTAAAAAATTCAACTGTGTCTTCAAGGGTAAGCAACCTGCCGTCATGCAAGTAAGGCGGCGAGTCTTTAATACCGCGCAAGGGGAATGTCTTAATCGGGCCATCCGCCGATGCCATTCTCCCGTTGATCATTTGGGGTTGGTAAAAACGCTCGGTCTTCAGGTTATGCATAAGATTATCAGTATAATATGGGGCGGGATGACACACCGCACATTTTGCCTTGCCGTTGAAAAGCGCTTCACCCCTTTTTTCCTCATCAGAAGCCTTATCTGCATCGAGTCTTCCATAAATATCCAGTTTTGGTGCTGGCGGAAAATCGAGAATATTTTGAAACTCACCCATGAAATGAACCTGGCTGCCACGCTCAAGAATATTGACGCCTTTCTTAGTGGCAATTACCGGGTCGCCATCAAAATAAGCAGCGCGCTGTTCAAATTCAGTAAAATCTTCAATGGATTTCAATCCGCGCTGGGAACCGAAAAGTCGTTGAATATTGACACCGCGCAAGCTGGGAATATCCAGCCGATGCCGAAACTCCTGGGGACGGATATCACCGACCAGATGTGTAGCCCCATTGGTATGTCCGTTTACATGGCAGTCAAAACAGGTGACGCCCAGACTTGGTTTTTCCGAGCGACGGTCTTCGGTCGCATTGAACTGCTGCTGGGGAAACGGTGTTACCAGCAGTCGCAACCCTTCGAGCTGTTTGGGGTTCAAAATCCCATTAAAAAGTTCAAAATAATTATCTGTCGTTACCACCTTGCCTTGTGAAACATCCCCCAGGTCAGGCCGTGTCGTAAGATAAATAGCCGGCGGATATTCAGGCAGAAAATGATCTGGCAGATCAAAATCAAGGTCAAATCGCGTTAGGTCTCTTGAGGTCTGTTTTTTTATCTCATCAATATGGAATTGGGGAAACACCATGCCACCCTCCCGGTGATTGGGATGCGGCAATGGCATGAATCCCTTTGGAAAAAGCCCCTTTTCACGAATCTCATCTGCACTCATACTCGCAAGCTTTTCCCATGTCATGCCGCCAGCAAGCTTAGTCCTCACTCCTTCCTGGACCGGTTTGCCGCGAGACATGGTAATTCCTTTTGCCGGGCGGTCGCTCAAGTCATAGCGTTCGTTGAGCAGTTTCATCTGCCGCTCCATGACCTTTGGTTTAGCCTGTTTCATTTCTGCCATGGTTTTTGCAAACGGCTTAGTGATGACAACGGGAGAATAGCTGCTCATTAATTTATCATCCGCATACGTGGTGTTCATTAAGCAAAGCACCATAGTTATTATATATGCTAAAATGATCCGCCAAAAAGCTCGTATTGGTTTCATGGTTATTTCTCCTTTCATAAATTAAAATTAAAAGATGGAGATGAGCGAATTGGAGTGAATTTTTATTTTTTGAGCATACGACATCACCTCCTTCGCGAACAAAGTGTAAAAGTAAAAACTTTTTCTTTTACATCTTTTAAGTTAGTTTAATTTTAGCACAAAAAATTTTAATTTAAATTTATAAAATTATTAATTTCATTTAATTAATTTTATTTTATGAATTTTTATTTTTTTATATTGTTTATGCTTTTTAATTTGAGACGAGAAAGATGTCTTAACAAAAAATAAATCGTTAATAATAAAAGTTATCAATAACAAATTAAAAAAAACTATATAGCTCTCTGGCATTCCGGGCAGATGCCAAAAAAATCAAGCCGATGATTAATAATTTTAAAACCGGTTTCCTCAGTAAGTTCGCGGGTCATATCTGTAAGGCTCTGTAGGTCCGGATCTATGATTTTTTTACATTGCGTGCAAATTAGATGGGGATGCGGATACGGTTTATTCCCATCATAACGGTTACCACTATCAGCAAATCCCAATTCAAGAATCTCATTAAGCTCTTTAAGCAAATTTATCGTCTTATAAACAGTTGCACGACTGGTTGTTGGGAAATTGGCTTTGACCTTTTCATATACAGTTTCGACGGTTGGATGGGCAGTGCTTGAGGCAAGTTCCTTGAGTATTGCCATGCGTTGCGGCGTAATACGGCATTGCCGGGCTTTCAATTTATCAAGCATAATTGCAAGACGATCCATAGGGACGAGATTGTTGTTCATTGCAGGGATTTTAAATAAAAAAATTTTTATTAAATAATACTTATTAGTTACTACTTTTCTTCATAACTGTCAATATCTTTCTCTTGTTGCATTGGGTTATAATTTTAAGGATAAATTAAGTATGTTCTTTAAATGAAACGCCGAGTTTTTTCATTTTACGCCACAACGTCGTCCGATCTATACCAAGTTCCCGAGCTGCCATTGCGCGATTGCCCTGACATTTTTGCAGTGTTTCAATAATGACCTGTGCTTCGGCCTCTTTAAGTCGCGGATACTGTGCTGCATCGGCGTCCTTAGGGGTAGCAGTTCGGGCTTTAAGTTCTTGCGGCAGGTGGTGCATCGCTATCGTTGAATCGTGACACAGCACAAAAGCGTGTTCAATGATATTTTCCAATTCGCGAATATTCCCCGGAAAATCGTAGTTCATAAAAAATTCCATCACTTCGGGGGCTACAGCAGCTATTTCTTTTCCCATCTTGGCATTGAATTTCTGAATGAAATGATTAACTAACAGCGGTATATCCTCGCGTCTTCGCGTTAAAGGAGGGAGCGTAATTTTTATGACATTGAGGCGATAATACAGGTCTTCTCTAAATTTTCCTTCTGATAGTAACTGGTTTAAATTCTGGTTTGTTGCCGCGATAATCCGCACATTTGCTTTAACTGGTTTGGTTGCACCCAGTGGTTCATATTCTCCATTTTGCAGCACGCGCAGCAGTTTTACTTGCAGGGACAAAGGTAAATCGGCAATCTCATCCAAAAACAATGTTCCCCCTTCTGCGCGGGCAAAACGACCGGGCTTATCCTGTTTGGCATCCGTAAAAGCACCCTTAACATACCCGAACAGCTCTGATTCAAGCAGTGTATCAGGCAGCGCCCCGCAATTAACCACCACATAGGGACCTCGTGCGCGGTTGCTTTGGTTGTGTATGGCGCGGGCGAACAGCTCTTTTCCGGAGCCACTGGGACCCTCAATTAAAACCGTACTGTTGCTTTTGGCAATATCCGGCAGGATGTTGAAAATTTTCTGAATTTCATGATGTTTACTCACAATATCCTGAAAAGAATACTGCTTGGCGATTTCCTTCCGCATCTCTTCAATGGTAGATAGATCGCGAAAAGTTTCTACGCCGCCTATTACCGTGCCGTTTTTATTTTTTAAAACCGCTGTGCTCACGCTTACCGGGATCACCCTTCCCTGACTGTTAAGAATAGTGATTTTTACATCAATTATGGGTTTTCCGGTGCGCAAAGTCTTCTCCATAGCGCAGGAACCCTGGCAGATATTTGCATGAAACACATCAAAACATTTTTGCCCGATTGCCTGTTTGCGGCTGATGCCGGTAATTTGCTCGGCAGCCTTGTTGAATGAGGTCACCTGCTGCTGGAGATCAATGGTAAATACCCCATCAGCAATGCTGTTAAGAATAATTTCCAACATGGGGTCAGGTTTTTTTGATTCCGCCATGTGCTCCGTCTCCGTAATTATTGAGGTCTTTCCCAAAATATCTCATGAGGCATTTTATTGATGCCCCTAACCGGATCATCCCGCTGTCCACGGCCGCGAGGAAAACGGCAACTCACCCAATGCCATACGACACAGATCCGTAATGAATATTGCAGCTAATCCATATTCCTCGCATGCCTCGCTGGTAAGCCAGTAACAGCCGGGACATAGAAATATCATTGCTTCGGCGCCGTGGGTGCGCGCATCATCCAAATTTTTTTTGAGAATCTGCGAGCCTCGTTCGGGGTCGGTTTCACGCAGGCCGAATGCGCAGCACAGCGCATTTTTTCGATCATATTTACGGGCAACCCGGTCCACGCCAATAATCTCAAACAGCGCATCCACATACGGCTCTTTTTCCGGGGTATAGCGAGAAATGCAGGGGCGCTGGTAGGCTACTTTTCTGTTCAGTTTAATGACAGATTGTGGCTGCGCCTTCAGGTAGTTGACCATATACTCAATAATATGGATAGCCCTAAAGGGCACCGGAATGCCGTACTCAGGTGCTTTTCGGACGACCATAGTATAGCAGTCATCATGCATAAAGATGATTTCCTGCTTGCCGAGTTTTGCCAGGTTTTCAACATAGTGCCCGGCATGAGTGCGCACGTTAGTTTCCATGCCGGTGTGCAAAAAAACAGCGCGCGAAAAGTAATCGCTCCCGCTGACCAGCGTGAGCCCTTGAAACAGTTTGCTTTGGGTCATATTGCGGGGATAGGCATGGCCCATAACGCACAGATTCAGCGCCGGCTTATCCGGATCGCCCGGGATAATCTCATTGGGCACACTGGTCAGTGTCTCCTCAATAAATTCTGCAACGCCCGGTTCCACAAAATGGATCTGTTTCTCTTCGTGAAGTTGCAGGATCAAGTCGTAGGGATTGGCACCAGTGGGGCAATATTCGTTGCACGCCATACAGGTGATGCACTGCCTGAGAATAGCGGCATTTTCCCCGCGTTTCAATGCCTGTATTTCATGTATTGCTTCGTCCTTGGTAAAGTCTGTATACTGGCACTGCGAAAAACATTCTCCACACTCTTGACATCGTTCGGCTTCAAACATGACGGTTTCCTTTCAGTGGTTATTGAGGGCTGGTTTTCTCAGCGCGGGGAATACCTGTAGGAGTTGCTGCGCAGCCTCGCGTGCTTCCTGCCGCAGCATCCACTCATTTTTTTCCTTTGTCATTATGCTTGCAAATCCCCTGATTATTGCTCCGCGCTCGGTAAGGCTGACTGTTACATTATTTTCATCCTTCTCAGAATAGTTGCCCTGATTGGTTACAATGACAAACACGTTTTTATCCCGCAGGTCTAATGTTTTCAGAAGGGTTCTCAGTGGAGACGCAAATCGGTGTATCCAGATCGGACCGGCAATGATGATTGGATTATAGTTTTTGACCTCGCGGTAAAGAGGGACGACGTCATCATCGAGATCAAAAAGTTGGTCAAACACGCAGTTTATGGTCAGAAGGCCATGGCGGTTTGTATTGGATATTATTTCTTCAATTTCACAGTCAATGGTTCGTGCTATTTCGCGGGCGATGATTCTGGTCGTGCCTAATCGTGAATAGTAGATAAGAAGAGGTCTGTTAGATATAACGGGAACATCCGGTGTTGCTGCTACGTGCTCGGCAGAACCGCCGAGAAACACAACTAACAGCACCGAGGCTATGATTAAGATGGGTGTTTGGTTGAGAAGTCTTTTCATGATCATAAAATAATTTTAAATGGTTTTTGATTTACGGACAATCTCTGCGCTGGATTATCTGTTAAACGTAAATTTATACAATATAAATAATTTGCTTGCGCGTCAATGATTGATTGGTCAGAACGTTTCGCAAAATTTATCCCTGAAATTCAGGTAAACTGCATGAGAACACAAAAACTCAAAGGAAAAAATAATCAAAACCCCCCTATGCAAGGTTTCATCTCCACCAATGAAATATTTTGGGGAAAGTCCTGTTGATTGGTAAAACAAGTTTGCTTTTCCTTGTTTCAAATCTTATGGTATGATTTTTAATAGGGCTGAGGAAACAGTTGAACGAGGCGGTCAACGATCTGAAACTATGCCATTCCAGCCTAAGCAGTCATGGAAGCGGCTAAACCGGTCGGACTTTTCCAGGCAGCTTTGCAATAAGTGATTAGACAGCCCCAAATGGGCGCATAAAGGTAAGCAATGAACTTAAAGAGGGAGGTACACTATGTTTGTGCAACAGTTTTTTGTCAAAGGGATAGCACACAGTTCATACCTGCTCGGGGGATCAAAGACCTGTGCTATTATTGATCCTCGCCGTGATGTTCAGCTATATTTAGATGCTGCGCAGGAGATGGGCTTTAAAATTACTCATATCCTTGAAACCCATCTTCATGCCGACTTTATTTCAGGCCACTTAGACCTTGCAGAAAAAACCGGTGCAGTGATTTATGCACCCAAATCAGGACGTTGCGCCTTTAAACACACGGCAGTGTCAGAAGGCGATACCTTTGCTATTGAAGATATGAAAATTACCGTACTTGAAACGCCCGGCCATACCCCGGAGCATATTTCTTATGTCGTTGCCGACCGGTCGCGGGGGCCTGATCCGGTTGCAGTGTTTTGCGGCGATACGCTGTTTGTCGGCGATGTCGGCAGGCCGGACCTGTTTCCCAATCGCGCCCGGGAGCTTGCCGAAAAACTGTATGCCAGCCTGCACGATAAATTATTGGCGTTGCCGCCCTTCTGCGAGGTGTATCCGGCGCACGGCGCAGGTTCCCTGTGTGGAAGAGCCATGGGTGCCAAGAGAACCAGCACCATCGGTTACGAAAAAAAATACAATGCCGCTGTAAAGATAAAAGATAAACAGAAATTCATCATCTCTCTGACCACCAATATGCCCCCGGCACCTGATCATTTTAGCCGCTGCAGCGCCATCAATGGCAGAGGGCCGACGTTAATAAAAAATTTGCCCCTGCCGGAACCGCTTGATCCAATAAGATTTAATAAAAAGTTGAGTCAGAAAGACACGCTGGCGCTTGATATCAGACCGTATGAATCATTCTCAGGAGGACACATCCCCGGTGCCTATCATATAGATTTCAGGATGAATTTTGCCACGTTTGCCGGCTGGATGCTGCCGGCGTCCGGAAAAATTCTTCTGGTCGCGGAGACGCCGCAACAGGCGCTTGAAGCAACAGTATGGCTGCGGCGGGTGGGCTTGGATAACGTGATCGGGTACCTTGAAGGCGGACTCTATGAATGGGCAAAGGCTGCACTTCCCATAGCTCGCGTGCCGATGCTGAGCGTTCACGAACTCCGTGAAAAGCTGAAAAAAGGCGAAGCGTTCTCGCTGGTTGATGTCCGGGCGAAGCAGGAGTATCAGGCGCTGCATATCAAAAACGCCATAAACATTCCGCTGCCCGACATCAGGACTCGATTTAAAGAAATTAATCCCCAAAAACCCGTAATGGTCATCTGCAATACCGGACAGCGGTCAAGCATGGGGTGCAGTATCCTCAAACAACACGGGTTTAAAGAAGTATTGAATGTTGCCGGCGGGATGACCGCATACAGTGCCGCGGGGTATGCCGGCGAATGCCCGCTTTGCATCAATCCCCATGGCCCGCAACACATGGGAAAATAAAATATATACTATCCTGGGAGGGTCACGCATGGAACTATTTGCTTTGAAACAGTGGTCGCCCTATGTTGTTGGCGCTGGCATTGGTATTCTGAATTGTCTGGCGTTTATTCTCTCTGACCGTTATATTGGCTGTTCCAAAGTCTTTTCTGATGCCAGCGCTTGGGTGGAAATGGCGTGTCGCGGAAAAGCAGTTTTTGACAAACCCTACTATAAGAAATTTACCCCCCACTTGGACTGGTTTTTAATGCTGGTAATCGGCCTTGCATGCGGCGCATTTATAGCGGCATGGCTTTCAGGTGACCTGCACTTTGTCTGGGTGCCTGCGGCCTGGGAATTACGGTTTGGCTTGCACGCAGGGTTTCGTTTCATCGTTGCGCTTGCCGGCGGTATTCTCATTGGGTTGGGAGCGCGCTGGGCTGGCGGCTGCACCAGCGGTCACGGCATAAGCGGCACCATTCAACTGGCCGTGAGCAGTTGGCTTGCAGTGCTGTGCTTTTTTGCCGGCGGGGTTATAACCGCACAGCTGTTGTTTAACGGATGATAGAAGGGGCTGTTGAAAAACGCCAAACGGGCATGCTGAGCGTCAGCGAAGAATCTCTCACCAAGAGACAGCCCTGCTCTTATATAATAAAGAGATCCTTCATTTCATTTAGGATGACACTTTTGCAACACCCCCGATACGACTGTTTAAAGGTGAAACTATGCTTGAGTCAATTCGCACCCAAAGAAAACTTCAGCTTTTAATCGGACTGCTCGTTGGCGCCGGGTTCGGATTCCTTCTCCAAAAAGGGGGACTAACCAATTATGATGTCATCATAGGCCAGTTGCTCTTCTCAGACTTTACTGTTTTAAAAACAATGATGACTGCGGTGGTTACCGGCATGATTGGGCTGCATCTGCTCAAATCAAGAGGTGTTATCAACTTTCATCCCAAACCCGGTTCGTTTGGCTCAACCGTCATCGGCGGCCTCATTTTTGGCGTCGGGTTTGCGCTTCTGGGATACTGCCCGGGAACGGTTATGGGTGCTGCTGCACACGGTGCATTAGATGCGTTGTTTGGCGGTATTGCGGGGTGCACAATCGGCGCCGGCATCTTTGCTTCTCTTTATCCCCGACTGGAGAAGCTCGTCCTTAAAAAAGGTTACTTTGGCGAGCTTACCCTGCCGCAATTGTTGAACGTTAATGCATGGATTATTATAATTCCGGTGTGCTTCCTGATCATGGTGGGTTTTGTTTTTCTGGAAAAATATGGATTGTAAGGTGCGAGGCTTCTTTACCATACTGATTCTCTCTTAATACAACGCCTCATTGATTGTGCCTGTGGCCGGGCAGTTCTGCGATACTTCTCTCCCCTGACCTGCTATCCAGCAAAAGAAATTATTTTTAAAAACAGCTTCAAATATAGTATATTAAATTTATAATATCTACAGCATAAACGTGGGTAACCAGCTCGAAAAATTTTGTTATGCACTGCACTATAAAGGATACCACTTTATACCATTCTCCGCACATCTTCCTTGATAAGAAAAATGAGCCTATTATCATTAAATTTCTTGATGACCATCTAAACGATCAATTATTTGATTTATACCTGCATCAGGTTCCCCGCAATTCTTTTGACGGATTGCCCCCGATCAAAGATGCAGCGTGTATGAAATGGGTGCAGGAAATGATTGCCACAGGCATCAACCTGGCGGCAATTTCAATTGAAGGCGGTCTGGTGGGACATGCAGCGTTATTCCCCATGAATGAAAATATGTGTGAAATGTTTTTGGTGGTTTCGCCGTTTTATCAGCATGCAGGAATTGGCTTCCAATTGACCCGGTGTATTATCCAGCTTGCCGCGGAACTTGGTTACAAAAAAATCTGGCTCTACGGAGAGATGCGGGATCAGACTGCAAAACATCTTTATAAAAAATGCGGTTTTGAGTATCTGAGTCCCGATTATCTCCAGGAGGTGGAGATGATTTTCGACCTCCAGCGGTATCAGAAAACCATGAGTCTGAAAGTTAAACAGATAATGAATAAACATGTGGTAACCTTGAATCGCAATAATACCTGTATTGAAGCGCTGGACATATTTATCCGGAACAATTTTGGGGCATTGCCCGTTGTTGATGCACACAATCGTGTTCTGGGGATTATTTCTGAGACTGACCTGCTGTTTGAGTCAAACCTTAATTTGAGGGTCGGTGACATCCAAACGATGGAAGTGCTCACCGTTCAGGAAGACAGTTCTCTTGAAAAAGTTATCCGTCTGTTTTCATCAAAACGGATTCGCTGTATCCCGGTGGTCAATGATAAGAAGCAACTGGTAGGCATAGTGGGGAGAAAAGATATACTCAGTTATTATTTTCTAAAATTCCGCATGGGGCTTGATTTTAAATAAGTAGCGATTTGCGTAAGAGCTTACCCTTGTTTTTAAGCTTTTTTGATAAAAAAACAAATTTTCTTGACAAAATAAAAAATAATATGATATTTCCTCACGTCAACTCCTTCCAACTAAGGGATTAAAGCAGGTTTTAAATTTCCATTGAATTTAATGTAAAAAAAAAGATTTTTCCCATAAAAAATTGAATGAAATCAAAAATTGACAGGTAATCTGAACAACGTGTCATCTCAAACAGGAGGTTATTTCCATGCCGTATGATGCAACGAAAATGGCCGACTGGCAGATTTCAGAAGCTGCCGAAGCAAAAATGCCCACACCTGATGAATGGCGGGAGCGGCTGGGTCTTAAAAAAGACGAAGTTATCCCGATGGGGAGGTTGGCGAAGCTTGATTTTCTAAAAATCATTGAACGTTTGAAAGACCGCCCTGATGGGAAATACATTGAAGTTACCGCCATTACCCCGACCCCTCTGGGAGAAGGGAAAAGCACCACTTCTATTGGTTTGATGGAAGGCCTTGGCTATCGCAAGAAAAATGTCGGAGGGTGTCTGCGGCAGCCTTCAGGGGGGCCCACTATGAATATCAAGGGCACGGCGGCAGGCGGTGGCAACGCCCTTCTCATTCCCATGACTGAATTTTCCCTGGGGCTTACGGGAGATATTAATGATATTACCAATGCCCATAACCTGGCAATGGTAGCACTTACGGCCCGCATGCAGCATGAACGCAACTATAATGACGAACAGCTTAAGCGCCTCACGGGTATGCGGCGCCTTGACATTGATCCAACGCGCGTGGAAATGGGATGGGTCATCGATTTCTGCGCCCAGAGTTTGCGCAATATTGTGATCGGGTTGGGTGGCCGTCAGGATGGTTTTACCATGCAATCAAAATTTGGTATTGCAGTCGGTTCCGAGTGTATGGCCATTCTTTCCATTGTAACTGATTTGGCAGACCTGCGTCAGCGCCTGGACCGAATAACGGTTGCGTTTGATAAGAACGGCAAACCGGTTACCACCGGAGACCTCGAGGTGGGTGGCGCCATGTGTGCGTGGATGCGCAACACCATAAACCCCACACTGTTGAGCACGGCAGAGTATCAACCCTGTATGGTTCATGCCGGCCCGTTTGCCAATATTGCGGTCGGCCAATCTTCAATCATAGCAGACCGCATCGGCCTAAAAATGTTTGATTACCATGTTACAGAAAGTGGCTTTGCTGCAGATATTGGCTTTGAAAAATTCTGGAATGTTAAATGCCGGTTCAGCGGACTGAAGCCGCACGTTTCTGTATTAGTTGCGACCATTCGTGCGCTTAAAATGCATGGCGGCGGACCGAAAGTGACGCCGGGCATTGCGCTTCCCGATGCCTATACCAAGGAGGATTTGGCGCTGCTGGAAAAAGGGCTGCCGAATATGGTGCATCATATCAATACCATTCGTAAGGCTGGCATTAATCCGGTGGTGTGTATTAACTCTTTCCATACCGATACCAAAGAAGAGATTGAAATGGTCAGAAAAGCTGCAGAAGCTGCCGGCGCGCGCTGTGCCAAGTCCACACACTGGGCGCAGGGGGGAGAAGGCGCCGTTGACCTCGCCGATGCGGTCATTGATGCCTGCAATGAAAAGAACGATTTCAAGTTTCTCTATCCGCTGGATATGAAATTGCGGGATCGGGTGGGAATCATAGCAAAAGAGGTCTATGGGGCGGATGGCGTTTCCTGGACGTCGGAAGCTGAGGCAAAGGCAAAAATGCTTGAATCCGATCCGCAGTTTGCAGATTATGCTACCATGATGGTGAAAACCCATCTCAGCCTCTCCCATGACCCGAATCTTAAAGGCGTACCCAAAGGCTGGACATTGCCAATCCGTGATGTGCTCATCTATTCTGGCGCAAAATTTCTCTGCCCGTGTGCCGGCACCATCAGCTTGATGCCGGGCACCAGCTCTAATCCTGCGTTTCGTCGGGTAGATGTGGATGTGAAGACCGGTAAAGTAACCGGCCTGTTTTAACGGCTGTATATCTGGTCAGCGATCAGAACCTAAGGTCAGATTGTTTAAAGGATTTGAGGACCGGCATCAAACAGGCTGTTGAAAAGTGACCTTCTGCACGCAAAAAAGAATCTTAAACGTTTGCCACAGGCAGGGGATTCAAAACGTGAGGAATACTGCGAAGGTCACGAACCGAAACCTTACATAGCATCTCGTTTTTCAACAACCTAAAGCCTGCCGCAGGGCTGCACTGAAAGTGCAGCGAGGGGCGCCATCTGTTTTTTTGCTGGATTTTGGCTCCTGTTTTCCGTATTCTCGGTGCCATGGCGAAAATTACGATCCACTTTTTACCGGTAAATAAAATTATTAGCGAAACATCAGGAGCAAATGTACTTGCTGTTGCCCTTGAGGCTGGCATCTACCTCAATGCCGCCTGTGGCGGGGTTGGTGCATGCGGTAAATGCCGGGTTGTCATAAAATCTGGAGAAGTAGATTGCCGAGACTGCAGCCAAGTGCCGGCGGAAGAGTATGCGCAGGGGTATCGCCTGGCATGTCAGTCCTATGTGCTCAGTGATGCCACAATTTATGTGCCGCCAGAGCTGCACCCAGCCGAGAGTATTTCGAAAACTGTGGAACCCTGCAAGCCGGCGCATAAGCAGGTGATAGCCCCAGAGCTTGAACGGCTGGTAAGCGGGGCATGGTATAATCCGGCGCTTAAAAAATTTGCGGTTGTCCTTGATCCTCCCACACTTTCTGACAATACCAGCGACCTTTCCCGATTACTGCGCGCGCTCAAGAAACAGTATAATCTGGAAAATATTTCTGTTGATTTTCTGCTGCTTAAAAAATTGCCGCACATTTTGCGCTCATCCCAGTGGCAGGTCACGGTAACCATAGTGCAGACGCGCATGGAATCACAACTTGGCGAGCATCAGTTGCGCGGTTCGCGGCGGCCGAAAATGATTAATGTTGAGGCCGGCAATACGGTGGCCACCCATTATTCTATTGTCCTTGATGTGGGCACCACATCGCTCTGGGGACAACTGGTTGACCTGACCAGCAAAGAAGTCCGTGCCGTGGCATCGGCATACAATCCGCAGATTCGGTTTGGTGATGACGTTATCACCCGCATCATCCATTCCCAGCGCCCGGGAGGATTGCAGCAACTTCAGGAGGCAGTGGTAAGCGGACTTAACAGTATTCTG
Source organism: uncultured Thermodesulfobacteriota bacterium (assembly GCA_964594075.1). Classification (GTDB taxonomy): domain Bacteria; phylum Desulfobacterota; class WTBG01; order CAIYCZ01; family CAIYCZ01; genus CAZQKW01. The sequence goes on from CAZQKW010000006.1 coordinate 43,952, forward strand.
CACGAACTTCTCACAGAAAGTGGTGTAGAGAAACAGCAGGTTTCGCATCTGACCGCGGCAGGCAATACGACGATGACCCACCTACTGGTGGGACTCGATCCTAAATATATTCGGGAAACGCCCTACACGCCGGTTGCAAATTTTATTCCTCCGGTGCGGGCAATCAGAGTGGGACTTGATGTCGGCGATCATGTGTATCTTTACACCTTTCCTTCAGTTGCCAGCTATGTGGGCGGTGACATTGTATCCGGTATCCTGGGATCCGGCATATACCAGCGCAAGGAACTCACGCTGTATATTGATATAGGCACCAATGGCGAGATTGTCGTGGGCAACCAGGACTGGCTGATGACTGCTTCATGTTCTGCCGGCCCGGCCTTTGAAGGCGGCGGCCTTTCCTGCGGGATGCGGGCAATGACCGGCGCCATTGAAGGATTCAAAATCAATCCCGTTACCTTTGAGCCGATGATCGTCACCATAGGAAAAGTGCGGCCTGCGGGCATTTGCGGTTCCGGCACAATCAACATTCTGGCGGAACTTCTGCTCCACGGGGTCATCGACCAAAACGGGAAATTTAACCCGGACTGCAAAACCCGGCGGCTGCGCGAGGGAACAAGCGGCCGGGAATACGTTCTTTCATTTAAGGAAGACGCGGGGCTGGATCACGACATCGTAATTACCGAGGCAGATATTGACAATATCATGCGTGCCAAAGCTGCCATGTTTGCCGGGTATCAATCGCTGCTCGGGAAGGCCGGACTTACCTTTCAGGATCTTGAGCAGGTCGTCATCGCCGGCGCCTTTGGCGATTTTATCAATCTTGAGAACGCGATCACCATAGGGTTGCTGCCCGAAATTCCCCTTGACCGGTATGTATTCATCGGCAACGGGTCGCTATTGGGCGCCCGACTCATTTCTCTGTCAAATGAGCTGCTGGATGACGCTGAGCGCATCGCACGCAAGATGACCAATATTGAATTAAGCGAAGATCATTCATTTATGGATAACTACATAGCCGGGCTGTTTTTGCCTCATACCGATGCCAATCTGTTTCCTGCAACGCTGGCGCGCATTGCAGATACTGAAAAGTGCGGCAGCAGGTAATGCGGAGGAAAACACCTCGATGCGATACAGATGGAAAATGACAGTGCAGTATGAGCAGGAGCATCGCGTGTGAGCACAATTGTCGCCATAGCCGGCAAAGGCGGCACCGGAAAGACTACTGTTTCCGGCCTGCTCATACGTTATTTGCAAAAGAACCGCAAGACCCCAATACTGGCGGTTGATGCTGATCCGGACGCAAATCTTGCGGGGGCGCTGGGCATGCAGGCCGACAAAACTATTGGGGGAGCCCGTGAAGATTTTTTTCAGAGCAAGGGCGATCTGCCGGCAGGGATGCCCAAGGAAGCTTACCTTGAGGTTAAACTGCACGAGACGGTGGTAGAAGGCCCCGATATAGATCTTCTGGTGATGGGACGACCGGAGGGCGCCGGCTGCTACTGCTATATCAATAATGCGCTGAGAAAATATCTTGAGGTATTGGCGAAAAATTATCCGTATGTTATCATAGACAATGAAGCCGGTCTTGAACATTTAAGCCGCCGCACGACGCAGGATGTTGATGTCCTCTTAGTTGTTTCAGATTATTCTGTAAATGGCATTCGTGCAGCCAGGCGTATTGGAGAGCTGGCAGATGAATTGCAGCTAAGGGTAGGAAAACGTTTTCTGATAATAAACGGGGCGCCGGAAGAATGTGCCGAGCATTTTGTGGAAGAGGTAAAAAGAACCGGCATGCCGGTTCTTGGTGTCATTCCCGCCGATGAACTGCTCCCGCAGTTTGAACGGGATGAACAGCCGCTAATAAAGCTCCCGGATATTTCCCCTGCAGTACAAGCCATTAATTCCGTGGCACAACAATTGTTTTAAACAACGTTTCCGCAGAACCGGCATCATGTGTTGAGGGGTCTGTGGCATTAAGGGAGGGAACCTATGACCGCAAAGATAATCAGCGGAACTGAAATTGCAGCGCAAATACGGGAAGAGATTAAGGCCGAGGTTGCGCAGTTGAAAGAGAAATATAATGTTGTTCCGGGATTGGTTACCATTCTGGTGGGAAACAATCCCGCATCGGTGAGTTACGTGACCGGCAAGCAGAACACGGCACACGAGCTTAATTTCTATTCGGTGCAGGACAATCAGCCGGAGGACATTTCTGAGGAGCAATTGCTGAAGATTATTGATGCCTATAACAAGGATTCCCGGATTCACGGAATTCTGGTGCAACTGCCGCTGCCCAAGCACATAGACGAAAAGAAGATTTTAAACGCCATAGATCCGGATAAGGATGTTGATGGCTTTCATCCGGTCAACGTCGGCCGTCTCATGATCGGCGGCAAGGAGGCAAAATATCTTCCCTGCACGCCGGCAGGCATCCAGCAGCTGATTATCAGGTCGGGCGTGCCAATTGAAGGGGCTGAGGTTGTGGTCGTGGGCCGCTCAAACATTGTTGGCAAGCCGATCGCAAACATCCTGTTGCAGAAAGCGCGCGGGGCCAATGCAACCGTAACGGTTGCGCACACTGGCACAAAGGACCTTGCCGGTCATTGTAAGCGTGCTGACATTCTCATTGTTGCGGCAGGTGTTCCAGGATTGGTAAAGCCGGAGTGGATCAAGCCGGGGGCGTGCGTCATTGATGTTGGCGTGAACCGGGTGGGCGAGAAGATAAGCGAGAAAACCGGAAAAAAAATTCCCATCTTGCGGGGCGATGTTGATTTTGAGGCGGCAAAAGAGATTGCGGGCTATATTACACCGGTGCCGGGCGGTGTGGGCCCCATGACCATCACCATGCTCATGGCAAATACCCTCAAAGCGGCAAAGTTTGCTGCAGGAATTAATTAATAGCAGAGCGTTTGGCTTTCATTATTCAGCGATCGGAGCACCAATTGAATTGTATCAAAGGGAAGCTGATGGCTGTAAGCTCATCAATAATGATTGGAGGTTGAATATGCCAGTAGAGGTTCCAAAACAACAATATGCGGGAAGCATCAGGGAAATCAATCTGGGAAAAGGAGACCAGCAACTGCTGGTGGGCGGTGAGACAGCATTTCCTTTTTATACCTTTGAGGGAGCGCTGCCGCATCCGCCCAAGATTGCCATCCAGGTGCTCGACTACGCTCCTGATGACTGGGCAGAAGCATGTATCAAGCCGTGGCAGGATGTGCTGGGCGATCCGGTGGCCTGGGCGCGCAAAGCCCAGAATGAATACGGCGCTGACTTGATACATTTATGGCTTAAGAGCACCGATCCTAACGGGCTGAATCGGCCCGCAGAAGAGGCGGCGCAGACGGCAAAAGCCGTCGCCGCGGCGGTCTCCATCCCGGTTATTGTATGGGGCTGCGCCAATGCTGACAAGGATGCCGAGGTGCTGAGAAAAGTTGCTGAACTCTGCGCCGGTATGAATATTATTATTGGTCCGGTTGTAGAAGCAAACCATAAACAATTAGGCGCACAAGCGCTGGCTTACAATCTCACCATTGTTGCCAATACCCCCATAGACATTAACCTTGCCAAACAGTTGAACATCCTGCTCAACAATGTGGGTGTGCCGCTGGAAAAAATCATAATTGACCCGACGACCGGCGGGCTTGGTTACGGGATGGAATACAGCTTTTCGGTCATGGAGCGCATCCGCCAGGCAGCTCTTACCCAGAATGACGATAAACTGCAGTGCCCGTTTTTGTGCAATTTTGCTGACGAGGTGTGGAAGACCAAAGAAGCAAAATTGCCCACCGATCCTAAGATGGGCGATGCCCGGCAACGCGGCGTGCTTATGGAAGCGATTACTGCAGTGACGGTGCTGCTGGCGGGTGCGGACATTCTGGTGATGCGTCATCCCGACGCAATTGAGCAAGTGCGCGACTACATCGCCGAGCTGGGAGGTTTTGAACGGCCCCGCGTAACCATAAAACCCGCTGCTGAAGTGTCGGCGCCTGCTGCAGAAATTCCTGCTGGTATTCCGGCATCAATGATTGCTGAATCGCTCAGGGAAGGAGCGCTGTGCAAAATCGTTCAGATTATGGATTTACCCATGAATCTTGCTCCCGGGTATGCTGTTGCTCTTATTAAAGCACTTGACCGAGAAGAAGCAGGCGAGGGGTTGGTGCTCATGCCGAAAGGATCGGCGGCAGCTCAGGAAATGCTTCAATCGCAGGCCGCAGAGCAGGCGCCCGCTCCGCACGATCGCCAGGAAGAATTCAAACCCGCTCCAACCTGGGTGCCGCTTGAAGATTCAGTCGGCGACTATCCCTACAAAATTGAGGAACGGGCTGATTTCACCGGCAAGCCGGTTAAATTAATTGAGGACAGTTACGATCCTGGTTTACCGGATGAAAAGCATAATTGGCGGGATAAATTTGATGACCCGCAGGAATTGTTACAGCATCTAAAAACAGATTTGCGCTACTGGTATTCAGAAGGATATGGCAGCGAAAAACGAAAGAAACCGGCATGAGTGAGCAATCCCTTATAGAATAGGTAAAACAGCTTATTCAGAGGCAAACCTATTGCCGGTACGCGGCAGCGTTTTTTAATTTAGTTCCGAAGGCATTCGGAATAAGAAATCCCTGTGTGGAGGTACCAAAACATGGCAGAAAAGAAAACGCCAAAAAAAGAAACACCCGGAACAAAAGAAACCAAAGAAACGAAACAGGAACCCCTGTTGACGGTCTGCGAAGCAACACAGAAGATGATAGACAAGGCGCGCAAGGAATCTATTTCAACTGTGTATGACCGTGCCGAAACGATGAAACCCTGTCCGATCGGCGCGGAGGGCAGTTGCTGCAAAAACTGTGCGATGGGGCCGTGCAGGGTGCCGCCTTCAAAAAAGGAAGGGGAGCCTCCCAAGGTCGGTTTGTGCGGGGCAACCGCTGAAACCATTGCCGCGCGCAACTTTGCGCGCATGGTTGCGGCGGGTTCTGCTGCACACTCAGATCACGGCCGCGGGGTGGCGGAGGTGTTTTTGCTTGCAGCCCAGGGGAAAATACCGGGATATGGCATCAAAGATGTGCAAAAATTGCTGCAGTTGGCGCTGGATTTCGGCATTGATGTGGAAAAATCGGATCTCAAGTCAATTGCAGTCAAGGTCGGAGAACGTGCGGTTGCAGAATACGGTAAACAGGAAGGTGAAATTGTCATGGCCAAGCGTGCGCCGCTCAAGCGCCAGGAGATCTGGCGCAAATATCATCTCATGCCGCGAGGCATAGACCGGGAAGTGGTTGAGCTGATGCACCGGACGCACATGGGCGTTGATCAGGACTACAAGAACATTATTGATCAGTCAGCTCGAGCAGCGCTCGCAGACGGATGGGGCGGCTCAATGCTGGCCACCGAACTGCAGGACATTATGTTCGGCACGCCGGTGCCCATAACCGGATCAATTAATCTCGGGGTGCTGAAAAAGGACGAAGTGAACATCATTGTCCATGGACATGAGCCGTTGCTCTCCGAGATGGTGGTAGTAGCATGCCAGGACCCGGAAATGGTTGCGCTGGCAAAATCAAAAGGTGCCAAGGGGATAAACCTTGCCGGCATGTGCTGCACCGCAAACGAAGTGCTGATGCGCCATGGCATACCCATTGCCGGCAACTTTTTGCAACAGGAGCTTGCCATTATCACCGGTGCCGTGGATGCCATGGTAGTTGACGTGCAATGCGAGATGCAGTCCATCCATAATGTTGCACAATGTTTCCATACCGAAGTCATTACCACATCGCCCAAAGCAAAAATTGAGGGCGCAAAGCACATTGAATTTGACGAGCATGACCCCATCAACACGGCCAAGGCGATCGTGAAGGAGGCAATTAACAACTTCCCGCGCAGGAAGGGGCAGACGGTCACCATTCCCAGCGAGTCAACCAGCATGGTTGTGGGATTTTCCCATGAAACCATCAACTATCTGCTGGGCGGTTCATTCCGCGCCTCCTACCGGCCGCTCAACGACAATATTATCGGCGGTCGCATTCGCGGCATTGCCGGCGTGGTAGGCTGCAATAATGCGCGCACCGTGCACGATCGCTCGCACCTGGTTCTCATCAAGGAACTGATCAAAAACGATGTTATCGTGCTGGCCACCGGATGCAGCGCCATGGCATGCGGCAAAGCCGGCCTGCTGACGCCGGAAGCCGCTAAACAGTACTGCGGGTCAGGTCTTGCTGAAGTCTGCGAAGCGGTTGGTATTCCGCCGGTGCTGCATATGGGTTCCTGCGTGGACAACAGCCGGATATTGATTGCCGCATCTGCAGTGGTCAAGGAAGGCGGCCTCGGGGATGACATCTCTGACTTGCCGGCTGCAGGTGCCGCGCCTGAATGGATGAGCGAAAAAGCGGTGTCTATCGGCCATTACTTTGTTGCGTCTGGCGTCTATACGATATTCGGCGTAACATTTCCAACCACGGGCAGCAAAATTTTGACTGATTACTTGTTTAAAGAACTTGAGGATAAGTGGGGAGGCATGTGGGACTTTTGCGACGATCCGGTGGAAACTGCCCGGAAGATGATTGCCCATATTGACAAGAAGCGCAAAGCGCTGGGCATTGATAAAGCGCGCGAACGGGTATTGTATGATATGGCGATGCGCAGAGAACTGGATGCTGTTTAAATAACGGCAACCGGTGCGTCTACACTATGAACACAACAAGCAGGACACTTAGGAGACAGGAGGGATGAGACCGTGTCAAAAATCATAGCATCTGCAGCTATTCGCGGAGCACACAAGATAGCGGCGCGTGTAGAAAAAAAATACGCAGCGGTTTTAGAGAAATACGGCCCGGAACAGGAGATCGGCTTCCCCGATACCGCCTATTATCTGCCCATTATATATGCAATGCTGGGCATCCCGGTGAAGACGTTGGGCGACTGTCAACGCGTGTTTCAAAAGGCGCGCAAGCTTCTTCCGGCGCCGGTTCATGAAAAGGTGCATCTGCCCTACCTGGCGCCAGCGCTTGATGCAGGAATGGCAACGCTTTTTTATGAAGAGATTGAAGAGGCGATCAGATATCTGGAGCAGCCGGATTTTTATCTGCGCGGCGAGGAAGTGACGGACGAGAATATCTGGCTGGGAGCGGCAAACGACGTCATCATGAGGAAGCGCGGCGTTGAATTTGTGGACGGCACCGCGCCGGGGTTTGCCGCGGTGGTCGGGGCTGCGCCTGACAAAGAGACGGCAGCAAAGATTGCCCATGAACTGCAGTTAAAAAATCTCTATGTTTTTATGGCAGCAGAGCACAACGGTGTGCGCTTCTCCGAACAGTTGGTGGACGCGGGGGTGCAAATCGGCTGGAATACGCGGCTGGTATCGTTTGGGCCGGATGTGTCGGCCTGTGTGTTTGCGCTGGGATTTGCCTCGCGTGCCGCAATGGCGTTCGGCGGCATTGCCCCGGGTGATTATCGCAAGAACCTGATTTATAACAAGGACCGCATTTTTGCCTTTGTGTTAGCCCTGGGGTTTGTCACCGATGAATGGTATGCAAATGCGGCCGGCGCTATAAACTATGGCTTTCCAGTTATTGCTGATACGCCGATTCCCGAAGTGCTCCCCACCGGTATTTGCACCTATGAGCATGTGGTTTCCAACGTGCCCCATGATCAAATGGTGGCCAAGGCGATTGAAGTGCGCGGGTTGAAAGTGACGGTTACCGAGGTGCCCATTCCGCTTGCCTATGGTCCGGCGTTTGAAGGCGAGCGGGTGCGCGGCGATGACATTCATCTTGAGTGCGGCGGAGGGCGCACCCAGATGGTTGAATTTTCCGTGCTCAAGCGCATGGATGAAGTGGAAGACGGCAAGGTTGAACTCGTGGGCAAAGATATTACCGATGTGCCGCCCGGTTCAAAACTTCCCCTGGCCATTTATGTGCAGATTGCGGGCCGCCAGATGCAGGAGGATTTCCTTCCCATCCTGGAGCGGCAGATCCATCATCTGGTCAATTACGCGCAGGGGCTGATGCATATCGGGCAACGCGATATCGCATGGATAAGAGTGGCAAAACAGGCGGTTGAAAAGGGCTTCTCGCTCAAGCATATTGGCACGATCCTTCATGCGATGTACCACAAAGACTTCGGAAAAATTGTGGATAAAGTGCAGGTGACTATCTATACACAGGAGCAGGACGTGGCTGCGGTGCTCAAGGAAGCACGCGATACGTTTAAAAAGCGCGACGAGCGGATTGCCGGTCTTTCTGATGAAGGGGAGAATACCTTCTACTCATGCACGCTGTGCCAGTCCTTTGCCCCGTCCCATGTCTGTGTGGTTACGCCGGAGCGTACCGGCCTGTGCGGCGCTTACAACTGGCTTGACTGCAAGGCGGCCTTTGAGATCAATCCTACCGGACCTAACCAGCCCATAGAAAAAGGTACCGTTCTTGACGAACGTCTTGGCCAGTGGGATGGCGTTAATAGTTTTGTCAAACAGGCATCGCGGGGAAAGGTGGAGCAGGTAAGTGCCTACAGCATATTAGCCAGCCCGATGACCTCGTGCGGCTGTTTTGAGTGCATTGCTGCGGTGCTTGATAAATGCAATGGCGTCATGACGGTTGATCGCGATTATAGAGGCGATACGCCGTGCGGCATGAAGTTTACCACACTGGCCGGATCGGTTGGCGGCGGCGCGGTTACGCCGGGTTTTGTCGGCCACAGCAAACATTTCATCTGCTCCAAAAAATTTATTCGGGCGGAAGGGGGCATCAAGCGTTTGGTATGGATGCCCAAACAGCTCAAGGAAGAACTGCGTGAAAAGATCAATGAACAGGGAAAGCTGCTGGGCGTTGAAAATCTCGCAGACCGCATTGCCGATGAAACGGTTGGTATCACACAGGAAGACATTCTCCCGTTTCTCAAGGAGAAGGGGCATCCAGCCCTCGCCATGGAGAGTATAGTATGAGCAGCTCACCGGGCTCTGGAAACATAATGGGTGCAGACCTCGGCATGAGCCTTGACCGGCTGATTCCAGGCCGGTTCAGGGTATCCCTTAAAAACCATTGTGTACGGTAGAGGAGATAAGATATGGCACTTTCCGGAATGGATATTTTTAAATTGTTACCAAAGACTAACTGCCAGGAGTGCGGCGTCCCCACCTGCCTTGCGTTTGCTATGAAGCTCGCAGCAGGGCAGGCGGAGCTTGCAGCGTGCCCCTATGTGTCTGACGAGGCGCGGGAAAAACTTGAGGAAGCTGCCACGCCGCCCATTCGGCCGGTTACAATCGGCGCGGGAGATTCTGCCTTCAAAATTGGCGGCGAGACGGTGCTTTTTCGCCACGAAAAAACTTTTGTTAATAAAACCGGAATCGCTGTTTTGCTTACGGATAGCATGGAAGACAGCGCGATTGCGGAGCGGCTCAGGCGGTTTCAGGAGCTGCAATATGAGCGGGTCGGCCTCACCCTGAAAGCGGATTGCGTGGCAGTAAAAGACACCCTCCATGATAAAAACAAATTTGTATCGCTTATAGAAAAAGTCAAGACAGCGGGCATTAATAACCTCGTGCTGATGAGCGAAGAGCCTGAGATGCAGGCTGCTGCCCTGAGCGCATGCAAAGAGCTGCGTCCGCTTATTTATGCCGCGAGCAATGGCAATGGGGAGGCGTTTGGTAAACTGGCCAAAGAATATTCATGCCCGCTGGCAGTAAGGGGTAAAAGTTTGGACGATATCGCCGAGTGCACCGCTCAGCTCACTGCCATGGGCATTAAGGACCTGGTCATTGATACCGGCGCACGGCATTTGCGTCAGGCGTTTCACGATCAGGTTGCGGTGCGGCGGTTAGCGCTGCTTAATAAATTTCGTCCGCTCGGGTTTCCCACGATTGTCTTTCCGTGTGAGATGACTGATGATCCGCTCAAAGAAGCGCTTATTGCGGCTACCTTTATCGCAAAATACGGCGGGATGCTGGTTTTGTCAGACATTGAGGGGCACAATTTGTTTCCGCTTCTGGTGCAGCGCATGAATATTTATACGGATCCGCAGCGTCCCATGGCAACCACAGAAGGCATCTATGAAATTAACAACCCGGATGAGAATTCACCGGTATGTATTACGAGCAATTTTTCATTGACCTACTTTATTGTCTCGGGAGAAATAGAGTCAAGCCGTGTTCCCACCTGGCTGCTGATCAAAGACACCGAAGGCCTTTCGGTTCTCACCGCCTGGGCGGCGGGCAAATTTGTTGCCGATGCCATTGCCCCGTTTGTTAAGAAATGCGGCATTGAACAAAAAATTAAACACCGCACACTGATCATTCCCGGTGCTGCGGCAAGCATCAGCGGCGAGCTCGACGAGGAGCTGCCGGAATGGAAAATCCGCATCGGTCCGCGCGAGGCGGCACACATTACCCCATTTTTGAAAAACTGGAAGGCAGAATAGCAAAAAAATTTTATGCACGAAGAGCACCGACCATAACAGTGTGCGATCAGCAAATTATATGCTGCGCGCTGAAGGCATAGGTGTTTCAAGAGTTAAAATTTGAATATTGAAAGCAAGGAGGGTATGCACGATGATTGTTACTATTGCTGAAAGCATTAACATAATGTCCAAAAGCATCGGTCCGGCCATGAAAGAGAAGAATGCGAAGCCAATCCAAGAAATGGCCATTGCAGAAGCTCAGGCCGGGGCAGATTTTCTGGATGTTAATATCGGTCCGGCGCGGAAAGGTGGCGCCGAGATGATGGAGTGGCTGGTAAAAATCATTCATGAAGTGGTTGATCTGCCGCTTTCGCTGGACACCACCAACCTTGAAGCCATGGAAGCGGGGTTAAAAGCCCATAAAAAAGGCGGGCGGCCCCTGGTCAATTCGGTCTCGTGCCAGCCGGACCGTCTTGAACCGGGTATAGAGCTGGTGAAAAAATACGGCGCCCTGATGGTCGGGTTGCTGTGGGGAGCAGACGGTATGCCCCGCGATGCCAATGAGCGGGCGGCACTGGCGGTGGATTTGATTTATAAGGCAAATGAGAAGGGTATCCCCAACGAGGATATTTTTATTGATCCCATTGCCACGCCGGTAAGCGGCGAGATTAACCAGGTGCTGGCCTGCACGGATTTTATGGGCATGCTGCAGGATCTCGGGCCGGGCTGCAAATCAACGGTCGGTCTTTCCAATGTTTCCAATGGAACGCCGCACGAACTCCGGCCGTATTTGAACCGGGCATATCTTTTAATGCTGCACAAACAGGGCTTGTATTCCGCCATCGTGGATGCGTATGATAAGGAGCTTATGGCGCTGTGTAAAGGGGAAATGCCGGAAATTGAGAAGCTGGTGGAGCAGGTCATGGCGGGACAGACTGTGGATATGGCCTCTCTTTCAGAGAAAGAAAAGCAATACGTGAAAACCGTCAATGTTCTCATGGGCAAATCGCTCTATTCGCATTCCTGGCTTGAAGTCTGACGGTGCTTTTGTTATATAAAAAATAAAACATCTCAAGCCAGAACATCGTATCAGAGCACATTGGGAAAAATGCGGGGCGGTATTAACTTTAGATGTGCGTCGCTATGCCAGCCCCTCTTTTTGTAAGTCAAAAATTGAAATTCACATAGTGCGATATGGGCTAAGCCATGCTCTATGTGTGAGAAAGAAATGGCAGACAATTCTCTTCTTGACCATATAGAAAAGGAATGCGGGGTAAAAGTTTCAGCCTGTTTTCAGTGCCGTAAATGCTCCAACGGGTGTCCGGTGGTGTTTGCGATGGATTATCCGCCGCACCGCATGATGCGGATGCTGCAGATGGGGTTGCGGGATGAACTGTTGCAGGGAAATACCATGTGGGTCTGTGCGACGTGTGAAACCTGCGCCACACGATGCCCTAACGATATTGAAATTGCACTGGTTATGGATGTGCTGCGGCGTTTGTATCAAAAAGAAAAGAAGCCGGATCGCACCAATACCATGCCCCTGTTTCATGAGTCGTTTTTACAATCCATCAGAAACCATGGCCGCGTATTTGAACTGGGCATGGTCGGAGGATACAAGATTAAAACGGGGGATTATTTTCAGGATGCGCGGCTGGGTCTTGAAATGTTTAAACGCGGCAAGCTGAGACTGTTGCCCCAACGGATAAAAAAGATGGCTGAAGTCAGAAAAATTTTTGCCCGTGCAGGACACAAGGAGTAGACAGCGTGCAGGTGTCTTATTACCCCGGCTGTGCGCTGCACGGAACAGCGCAGGATTTTGATCTGTCCCTGCGCAGTATCTGCCAGACTGTGGGCATAGAGCTGGTGGAGCTCCCCGACTGGAATTGCTGCGGCGCCAGTTCCGCCCATGCCTTGAGCGACGCGCTTTCCATTCTGTTGCCGGCGCGCAACCTCGCGATCGCCGAACAGTCAGCATCCCGAGAGCTCCTGGTGCCATGCGCCGCCTGTTATAACCGCCTGAAGGTGGCTCACCGGCGGTATGGGGAAGAGGCAGCGTTCAAGGAAGAAGTGCCCTATAATGGCACCGTGGTCATCAAGCATGTCAATGAATTTTTTGCTCAGCACGAGGTGCTGTCCCGGATAAAGGCCCGTTTGAAAAAAACCGTGCAGGAGCTCAACGTTGTTCCCTATTACGGTTGTCTCACCGTGCGGCACCCCAAAGTTATTAACAATCCTCGCCCTGAAGATCCCCGCGAGATGGACGTAATTCTTGAGGCGCTGGGAGCACGGCTTATGCCCTGGTCATACAAGACTGAGTGTTGCGGCGGCAGTCTGATGATGGCGCGCACCGATATCGTGCGCAAGCTGACCGGCGATCTGTTTGCAGCAGCACTGGATGCAGGAGCAGACGCCATCGTGACCGACTGCCCGTTGTGCCAGGGCAATCTGGATATGCGTCAGCATGAAGTTGCCCAGGCAGGCGGGGTTTCGTTTTATCTGCCGGTATTCTACATCACTGAGATTATTGGCTTAGCTATAGGGGCGCCGGGCGCGGAGACCTGGTGGAAGAAGCACTTGGTTGATCCTCGCACCCTGCTCAAGGAAAAAAACTTATGGCACAGGTAAAGAAGAGAGCGCAGCGCATCTCTATTGGGCATCATAGGGAGTTTGTTTTTCAGGACGCAGCATGAACAACGACACGGCGAAAGAAAAAAATCTGGTTGGCGCAGTCATGGTGGTGGGCGGCGGCATTGGCGGAATGCAGGCGGCTCTGGATCTGGCCAATGCGGGTTATCGGGTGTACCTGGTTGAAGGAACGACGGCAATCGGCGGACACATGGCCCAGTTGGACAAAACCTTCCCGACCAATGACTGTTCGATGTGCACCATCTCGCCCAAACTCATTGAAGTTGCCAAGCATTTAAATATTGAAGTCATTACCAACGCAGAGGTTGAGGCGCTCAGGGGAGAAGCGGGCAATTTCCAAGTAACCGTGCTGAAAAAACCGCGCTATGTTATTGAGGAAAAATGCAACGCTTGCGGCGACTGTATTCAAGCGTGTCCGGTATCGCTGCCGTCCGAGTTTGATGAAAACCTTATGGATCGCAAAGCCATCTATAAGCGGTATCCCCAGGCGATTCCCAATGTGGTTGCCATTACCAAAGGCGACCGAGCGCCCTGTGGGTTGACCTGTCCCACCGGCATCAACGTGCAGGGGTATGTGGCGCTCATCTCAGCAGGCAAATTCCAGGAAGCCCTTGCGCTGATACGCGAGCGTAATCCGTTTCCTTCGGTGTGCGGCAGGGTGTGCCACCACCCCTGTGAGGAAAAGTGCAATCGCGGGGAACTTGATGAGCCGATTGCCATTAATCCGTTAAAGCGATTTGTTTCAGATTACGTTCGGGAAAAGCGCGCGCGCGGCGAAATAGTTATTGAGCGTCCCGCAACGGCCATAGACCGCAATAAGCCCAAAATTGCCATCGTGGGATCCGGCCCTGCCGGCCTTACCGCAGCGCAGGATCTGGCTGTGCTGGGGTATCCGGTGACGGTGTTTGAAGCGTTGCCGGTGCTTGGCGGCATGATGCGGGTCGGTATTCCGGATTACCGCCTGCCCAAAGACATTTTAGCTGATGATATTGAACAGATCATAACGCTCGGGGTGGAGTTTAAAACCAACACTGCGATTGGCAAGGATCTGACGCTGCAGGACCTGCGCCAGCAGGGATATAAGGCGATTTTTGCGGCGGTGGGAACGCCCCTGAGCAGAAAGCTGCCGATTCCCGGCGCGCAGCTTCCCGACGTGCTGCTGGGCGTTGACTTCCTGCGCTCGGTAAATCTCGGCTACCGCGTGCCAATCGGCACAAAGGTGGTGGTCATAGGCGGCGGCAACGTGGCCATAGATGTTGCGCTGACGGCGCTTCGGACCGGCGCCCAAGCAGTTGACCTGGTCTGCCTTGAATCGCGCGAAGAGATGCCAGCCCATGAATGGGAAATTGAAGATGCCCTTGAAGAAGGCGTTGTCATCAATTGTTCCTGGGGCCCGGTTGCGATTATGGAGAACAACGGCACAGTGTCCGGCGTCGTGGTAAAAAAATGCACTGCCGTATTTGATGCGCAGGGCAAATTTAACCCCGCCTTTGATGAGACCGTTACGAAAACCTTTCAAGCTGACACCGTAATCATTGCCATTGGGCAGGCTGCCGACTTGTCTCTGTTTGGCGAAGAGGCTGCACTGCTGTCAACGCCCGGCGGGCTTATTACCGTTGACCGGGTCACCCTGCAGACGCCTCTTGAGGGGGTGTTTGCCGGCGGCGATGCGGTGAGCGGCCCGGCTTCAGTTGTGGAAGCTATTAATTTTGGCCATGAAGCTGCCATCTCTATAGACCGTTATGTACGCGGCCTGGACGTGCGCGACGGACGGCCTCTGACGAAACCGGAACCGGCAGCCATGCCGCATTATCGCTCATTTCCAAAGGCGCCGCGCCAGGAAGCCCGAAAAATCCCACCGGCTGAACGTCGGGGCACGTTCAAGGAAATAACCCTGACGTTGACCGAAGAACAAGCAGTCGCCGAAGCCAAACGCTGTCTCAATTGCGGCCTGTGCTGTGAATGCTTTCAGTGTGTGGCTGCCTGCGGCCCCAAGGCAGTTGACCATAGCATGAAAGAAGAGCGGGTAGATGTTGCGGTGGGCTCGGTTATTCTTGCTCCCGGCTATGAAAGTTTTCAGGCGCAATTGAAAGGCGAATACGGGTATGGCCGCATGCCGAACGTCGTTACCAGCCTTGAATTTGAACGCATTCTTTCCGCGTCAGGACCTTTCCAGGGGCACATCTGCCGGCCGTCTGACCATCGGGAACCAAAAAAGATAGCCTGGATACAATGTGTCGGTTCGCGCGACGTAACCTGCAATAAGGATTACTGCTCCTCGGTTTGCTGCATGTATGCCACCAAAGAAGCCATCATGGCGGTTGACCATGTCCCCGGCCTGGAGGCGACCATCTTTTATAACGACCTTCGAGCATTCGGCAAGGGATTTGAAAATTACTATGAGACAGCCAAAACAAAATATGGGGTGCGATACGTCAAGGGCATACCCTCGTCAATCAAGGAAATTCAAAAAACCAAAAATCTGAAAATTAAATTTGTTAATGATGATTCCGGAGTCATTGAGGAAGAATTTGACCTGGTGGTGCTTTCCACGGGGCTATCGGCCTCCGAGGAAACCGTGCGTCTGGCCGACCGGTTGGGGATTACGCTTAACCGGTTTGGCTTCTGCGAAACGGCCGACTTTACGCCGAACCTGACGTCGCGCGAGGGGATTTTTGTGGCCGGTGCTTTTGAAGCGCCGATGGATATACCCGAGACAGTTATGGGTTCAAGCAGTGCCGCAGCCCTTGCAGCCGAGCTGCTCGCCAGCCAGCGCGGCACCATGGTCAGGCATAAACAATATCCGCCGGAACGAGATGTGAAGGGCGAAGAACCGCGGGTCGGCGTGTTTATTTGCCGCTGTGGCACGAACATTGGCCGGGTGGTTGGCGTGAGCGATGTGGTCGAGTATGCCAAGTCCCTGCGCAATGTGGTGTATGCCGAAGAAAATCTTTATACCTGCTCAACAGACACCCAGCAGCGTATTATTGATGCCATTGACCGGCACCAGCTCAATCGGGTCGTCGTGGCATCCTGCACGCCGCGCACTCATGAGCCGCTCTTCCAGGAGACCCTCTGCGAAGCGGGCATCAATAAATATCTCTTTGAAATGGCCAATATCCGCGACCAGTGCTCATGGGTGCATGCCACGTTTCCGGAAAAAGCAACGGAAAAAGCCAAAGACCTGGTGCGCATGGCAGTTGCCCGCGCCCGGGAGCTTGAGCCGCTTCCGGAGAAATCCTTTGAGGTCGTGCAAAGCGCTCTGGTGATTGGCGGTGGCGTGTCCGGGATGACATCTGCGCTGTCGCTGGCCCGCCAGGGATTTGATGTCTATCTGGTTGAGCGGGAAAAGGAATTGGGTGGCATGGCGCGAAAACTTCATTATACGCTGAGCACCTCTGACGTGCAGCACGAGCTCAGGCGCCTTATTGAACAGGTGGAACGCACGGCAAAAATCCAAATTTTCCGGGATGCGGAAGTTGTGGGTTTTTCCGGCCATGTGGGCAGCTTCACGACCACGATCGCAAGCAATGGTTCAACTCGGGAGATCAAGCACGGTGCGGTCATTGTCGCAACCGGCGGTTCTGAATATAAACCCACCGAATATCTTTACGGGCAGCAGCACCAGGTGCTCACGCAACTTGAGCTGGAGGAAAAAATTGCCGCAGGAAACCTCAACGTTCGTTCAGTGAAGCAGGTGGTAATGGTGCAGTGTGTAGGCTCCCGCGAAGAAGGGCATATGTACTGTTGCCGCATCGGCTGTATTGAAGCCGTAAAAAACGCTCTGAAATTGAAAAGTCTCAACCCGGGCATAGCCATAACCATACTGTATCGCGATATCAGAACGTATGCCTTCAGCGAACTGTATTATCGCCAAGCGCGCGAGCAGGGGGTGCTCTTCGTGCGCTACGATGCTGATAAAAAGCCGCAGGTGACGGAGGAAAACGGACGCCTGCTGGTGCGTGTGTTCGACGCGGCGCTGGGTTCGGATATCACGCTGCAGCCCGATTATCTGGTATTGACTGCATCGGTGCGACCGCATCCATTAAGCGAAGAGCTTGCTACCCGTCTTAAAGTGCCGCTCAACAGCGAAGGCTTTTTCCTGGAGGCGCACATGAAACTGCGGCCTCTTGATTTTGCCAATGACGGTATGTATCTGTGCGGGCTTGCGCACAACCCAAAACTGTTGAGCGAATCAATTTCGCAGGCCCGGGGCGCCGCGGCACGGGCGGCGACTATTTTATCCCAGCGCGAGATGCTCATCAGCGGCATAATCTCCGTCGTTGATCAGGAGCGCTGTGTGGCATGCCTCACCTGCGTGCGGGAATGCCCGTATGATGTGCCGGTTATTTCTGAAGAAGGGGTGGCATATATTGAACCGGCAGCATGCCAGGGGTGCGGCATGTGTGCCAGCGTCTGTCCCCGCCGGGCAATTGAACTGCAGCACTATAAGGATGGACAAATAGTTGCGAAATGTCTGGCGGTAAAAGACGAGGCCGCCTGACAGGCTGTTGAAATAGTTCATGCCGATAATGAGGTTGAGAGATGGAATCCTATGATCCTAAAATTGTAGCATTCTGCTGCACCTTTTGCGCCTATTCAGCCGCTGATCTTGCCGGTTCCATGCGGTTGGAATATTCTCCCGCAGTGCGCATCATTAAATTGTATTGTACCGGCAAGCTGGATATTTTATTGCTGCTCAAGGCCTTTGAGGGAGGCGCAGATGCAGTATTTGTCGCCGGTTGACTGGAAGGCGAGTGTCATTTCCTGGAAGGAAATCTCAGAGCCCGAAAGAAAGTTGAATATACGAAAAAACTGCTCAAGGAAATCGGCCTTGAGCCGGAGCGCTTGGAGATGTTTAATATGAGCGCGGCTGAAGCCCCCAAATTTGCACAGGTCGCCGATGAAATGACCAAACGGGCGCTGGAACTGGGTCCCAGCCCGTTGAAACGGTCCGACAAAAAAGCGCAGGCAGCCTGAATGCAGGGGTTGATCATTGATGGCTGAGGTCAACAGGGTATCAAGGAGACGAGATCATGATAGTTGCCCAACGCAAAGGCATTGACGAGATAAAAAAGATGGTGGCGCCGTATTCAAAAATCCTGGTTGCTGGCTGTGGCACCTGCGTGGCGGTATGCATGGCGGGCGGCGAGCGCGAGGTCAGCATTCTTGCCAGCATGCTGCGCATGGCATTTAAGCTTGATCCCGGAAAAGAAATTGAGGTAGGCGAAATAACCATGGAACGCCAGTGCGACCGCGAGTTTATCGAGCCGTTTGACAAGAAGCTGCGCGAATACGAGGCAGTGATTTCCACTGCCTGCGGCATCGGGATTCAATTCCTGGCCGAATTCCTGGGTGACCGCCCGGTATTTCCCGGCGTGAACACAAAATTTCTGGGCTCAAACGAAGGGGAGGGCACCTGGTTTGAGCGCTGCCGGGCATGCGGCGATTGCGTGCTGGGCGAAACCGGCGGCATCTGCCCCATTACCATCTGTGCCAAAAATCTGCTGAACGGACCCTGCGGCGGCACCAACAAGGGCAAGTGCGAGGTTGACGCAGACAAGGATTGCGCCTGGACGCTTATTTACCGGCGGTTGGAAAAGCTGGGCGGACTTGACAACATTCGGAAAATATTTCCGCCCAAAAATTATCATGTGCTAACCCATCCCGGCCGGCTTGTTCACGAAGCATATCAGAAAGAGGAAAAGAAATGAGCGAGGCAAGCAGACTACAGCAGGCATTTGCAGCAGGCAAGTTTGTGGTATCCGGTGAGATTGGTCCCCCCAAGGGGACGCAGATTGAGGAAATGCTGCACCATATTGATGCGCTCAAAGATAAAGTGGATGCGCTGAACGTTACCGACAATCAGAGTTCGGTGATGCGCATTTCATCACTGGGCGTCTGTCAGCTTATAAAAGAAAAAAACGGCGAACCGATTCTGCAGATGACCTGCCGAGATCGCAACCGCCTGGCATTGCAGTCGGATCTTCTCAGCGCCAGCGTGCTGGGCATAAAAAATGTGTTATGTTTAACCGGCGATTACATTACCATCGGCGATCACAAGGAGGCAAAACCGGTATTTGACATTGATTCAGTGCAGCTCATCCAAACAATTCGGCAGTTGGAGAAGGGCAGGGATCTTGCGGGCAATGAACTGCAGGGCGCTCCAAAATTTTTTGTGGGAGCGGTGGTCACGCCTGAGGCGGACCCCATTGAACCGCAACTGCTCAAATTTGAAAAGAAGGTAAAGGCCGGGGCGGATTTTTTTCAAACTCAGGCTATTTATGATATAGAGAATTTTAAGAAGTTTATGCGCTATGCGCGGCAGTTCAACACCAAGATCATGGCCGGCATTGTGCTGCTGGTTTCCGCAGGTATGGCGCGCTACATGAATCAGAATGTGCCGGGAATTTTCGTGCCGCAGGAGCTCATTGATGAAATGGCAAGCGCGCCGAAAGGTAAAGCCCTGGAGAAAGGCATTGAAATAGCGGGGCGCATGATTCGCCAGCTCAAAGATGAGAAAATCTGCGACGGCGTTCACATTATGGCCATAGGCAGGGAGGGCGTTATCCCCGATATTTTAAGCGCCGCAGGTCTCAACGGCGCAGGATAATGCTGTAAAAAGTTATACACAGAAGCCATCATCAGTTGTTTTGATGATGGCTTCTGTGCATGGAGCTTCATCATCGGCAGGCAGTTAACGATATGCGCCCGCGCGTAATAAATGTGGACAAATAATTCAGGGTTATCGTTATTAAGAATCCGCATTATTTTTGTGATGCAAAAATGCTTTGCAAAATTTTGCAAAGAGCCAAGATATCTTGTGCCGCCCAGGAAAAAGTATTTTTAAAAAATATTCCTTAACTCATAGGAATAAGGTAAAAAAAGCCAATGAAGAATCGTTCAGTACTCATAACCGGCGCCTCCTCCGGCATTGGCAGAGCTTGCGCCGTGCATTTATGCCGGCGCGGCTTTCGGATTTTCGCCGGGGTCCGCAGCGTACGGGATGCTGATTCCCTGCATGGAGAAACCACCGGAAACATAATCCCGGTAATGGTTGATGTAACAGATACCGGTTCCATTGCCTCTGCGGTCGAAAGAGTGGCAGAGACAACCGGCGGCGCATTGTACGGGCTTATTAACAATGCCGGGGTAGGCTTGGGCGGCCCCCTGGAACTGCTTCCGGCTGACAAAATCAGCAACCTGCTGATGGTAAATGTTTTTGGTGCTGCGGCAGTGACTCAGGCATTTCTGCCGCTCATCAGAAACAATCGGTGCGGGCGCATTATCATGATTAGCTCCATTTCAGGGCGCATCGCGGTGCCGGGATTAAGCGTATATGCTGCCTCTAAATTCGCAATAGAAGCGCTTGGCGATGCGTTGCGCGTGGAATTGAAGCCGTTGAACATTGCCGTTGTTCTGATAGAACCGGGCAATGTCGCAACTCCTATCTGGGAAAAAGGCATTGCACATCACGCGACGGTGATGGCGCGGGCAGATGCAGCGGTAAAAAACCTGTATGCCGATCTCATACGGGCGCTCAACAGGACGGCCAAAAATCCGCACGGCATTGCGCCACAACGTGTAGCGGAGGTGATTGAACATGCGCTCATCGTTGCGCGGCCGCGCAGCCGTTATCTGGTGGGGAAAAACATGGGGGCGATGCGGCTGTTGAGCCGGATGCCTGACAGCATCCGTGACTGGATTTTACTGCGCCATTTTAAATAAAGCTGATGGCTGAGAGCTTATACATCTCATTCTCTCTACGTCCTTGATGCGCTGTGCGGTAATATTTTTTTATTTACAGTCATGAAAGGAGGCACATCATGAAACTTTTGGCCGTTATCGGAAGTCCGCGGAAGGGAGGCAACACCGAGCTCCTGGTTGACAAGGTTATCGAAGGATGCAAAAGCAGGACAGCGGCAGATGTTGAAAAAGTAGTGCTCATTGATAGAAACATTCAGTTTTGCACGGGTTGTTTAACCTGCACCTTCCCCCCGCCCGGGACAGGAACATGCATCCTCAGGGATGACATGGATGAGTTGCTGGAGCATATTCAGGCATGCGATGCGCTTATATTCGGCACGCCAAACCACATGCGCACCGTTACCGCGCCGATGCTGAACTTTCTTGCCCGGATGCTGCCGCTGCTGCGCTATGAAATCGAGTATGACGCCGGGGGAAACATGGTTGGCGCTGCCGGGGTATCAAAGATTCAGGACAAAAAGGCAGCTATAGTTATTAGCCAGGGAGACCCGTTTTTTTCGTCACCTCTGGTGCATATGGTGCTTGAACGGAATCTGCGGGATTTCCGGCTGAAGCTGGTGGGCGATATCATAAGCATGGGCAATTTGCAAAAGCAGGATGTTGCGGCAAAGGCTGAAGACCTGCAACGAGCGTTTGATTTGGGAGCAAAACTCGCAACGTGGAGCGGATTTTAATAGGTAAAATTATTACCCGGTCGAGAAAACGGCGCTGCGCGCTGTGTCTCCTGTTGCCTTCTCTTGACATAATGTGGTCTGTTTTTATATAGTCGTATAGTCAGGTATATCCGTTGTCGTTATTAGAAACAGATGGAGGCAAACATGAAAAAGGCACTAAAAATTGTTGGTATTATAGTATTAGTCATTATCATTGCCGGGGGGATATTTATCATGACCTACCAGCCAAAAAAGTATTCAGACTTTGATGTCTATGCGGCCATGCGCAATTTCACCATTTCGGTGATGGAGGAATACAAGGCAGATGAGCGGCCCATAAGCACAGAGTTTAAAGATTTTTCCATTCCCCTGGCATTTCCCTACAGCAAACTTTTTGGCGGAAGTGCGATGGGCATCCCCCTGGTGTCATTTGAGAGCGATCGGATAGCCGCCGCTTCCATCAGCCAGTTTGAGATCCCCCCGAAATCCGGATATCGGCGTGACTTCACTTTTAATCTCCGCCCGCGCTATGGATTCAAGGCGCCCATATTGCATATTGATTTCATGAAACCGTCCCCGGGTGTGCCCGGCCTCTGCACCATGGATTTTTTTAATGTGGATGCTGACAATATCAAAATAGAAGCCTTCTTTGGCAGGGAACTGGATCAGGTGCAGAAGGCGGTGGCGATGGTTGAGAAATATCAGCGCACGGTGGAAGAAGGCAGGGGAAAGATAACCAGGTACCTTGATCCTTACAAGAGCCCCTACCGCATGGAGCTGAAAGAGCCTGAAACCGGCGATGAAACTATCCGCAAAGAGTATTACGAAACTGTTGCAGCCGCATACAGATTGGTGCTGCCTGCCTACCTGAAAAGCCTCTCCAGACTCCAGCCTGATTCAAAATATGCGAAGCAGCACGAGGAAAAGACCCGCGAATTTGTCAAGGCCCTGCATGACCAGGATTTTGCCGTCAACATGGGCAAGAAAATCTTCGGCGAACATTTTAAAAAGTACTGGATGGACGGGTTTTGGGATGTGCAGTTGTAAGGGGAATATTTTAAAGGCGTGCTCTAGAAATGTCCTTCCCGCGAAAGCGGGAATTTATAATATCTTGAAGTCTTGGGTTCCCACCTGCGCGGAAGTGACAGAATTTTTATTTGTAAATATTCTTAGCAAATACGGGAATCGCGAGTTACAAATTCTATCTGATCCAAGGGCATATAAAAAGCAGCCGTCACGATTTTTTGATGATGGCTACTTTTGTTTGTTTATTTATGGCAATCTCACCATGGACAATACTGAATACCCCGATCTTTTCTTCTCTTCACTCAATCCTTTACCGCGGGACCGGTGCCGTGGGGTCACGGCTTAATCTCTTCAGGAGCCACCTGTTTCACTGCATCAAGCTCGCTGCCGCTACTTATCACTCCCTAAGCCTTGACATGATAGCCAAGTATCAGCTGGTTTGCCATGAAAAATGAACAATAGCCAATGTATTCAACTATCTCACCTTTTAGCCCCAGCTCTTCTTCAACTTCACGCAGCACGGCCTGCTTCGGCGTTTCGCCTTTTTCAAGAAATCCCGCAACAATGCCAAACCAGGTTTCTGGCTTCCCTTTTTTGTGGCGAAGCACGACCTTGCCGTCAATTTCTTAAATAGCGCACACGACCGGCACCGGATTATCGTAAAATACATATGTGCATTTCTCATCTTAGCAGGCCAGCCGCTGCTCGCCGTCAAGCATCATTTTGGCTAGTGGCGATTTACATAAAGGGCAATATTGCATAAGAGATTCTCCAATAAATAATAGATGAGTAAATTAATTCATTGCTGTCCAAAATAAACTGTATAGCGAGTAACAAACGTTGAAAAATCGAGGAAAATATCCATATCAACACTGTTTATAAGGTTTTAGGTTGTCCCTTTAATGCTGTTTAGAAACGGTAAAGGGCAGTGTCAGTTGGACAGATTGAGTCTCCAAGGGCACAACATCAAAGGGATTATCAATCCACTGCCATAAATCACGATAGGTAAACAGGTTCCATCTGAGAAAAGCGACCAGATTAGACAAGGACCACCCGAGCTTCGATTTGAACTGGAGGTATTTCATCAGCAGTATCGCAATCAGTGCTGTCCAAATTTGAATATACAGGGCATTTTCCGTGGTTCCGACAAAGGTTTTTATTTTCAGGTTTTGTTTCAAGGCTTTAAAGAACAGCTCTATCTGCCACCGGTCTTTGTAAATGGCCGAGATTGTGGTTGCACCAAACTCAAGATGATTGGTCAGAAGCACGATTTCCTGCTGATTTACCTCATCCCAAGCAACAACGCGGCGCAGCGTGTAGGGGCAGTCCTTCTTGGCATAAAAGCCGGTGAAGCCAATAAGCTCATCAGACAGGATAGTGCGGTTCTGGGGAACGGCATTAGATGAAACAACCTCATAATCAGCGTTGTCTTTGAGCCGGGTAACAAAGAAAATGCTTCGTGCTGTCCAAGAGGCAAACAGTTTGTAGTCATTGTATCCCCGGTCCATGGCCACAGTAGAGCCGGGGGCAAGGGGAACGGTACGGGCAAGGTAACATCATGTTTTTTGCCGTTGGAGATATAGGCATAGGTGGGCAGATAGCCGTCATGGTCAAGCAACAAGTGCAGTTTGACAGCACCTTTTGTCCTGCGGAATTTCGCCCAGGGGAACAGGGCAAGACACAATGATATAGTACTGCTGTCAAGGGAGAGCAGTTTGTTTTTGAATTTATTCGTGCCGGGAGCAGCTGTTCTGTAGGTGGCAAGGGTTTGATAGAACAAATCCTTATACATCTGCCAAGGGCGCTGGGCGTTGGCATAGGAAAGGGTGGATTTTTTGGGTGCGTCCTTCATCCCCAGATGACGCAGTTTTCCTATACAGCAGGCAAGGCCACCGCATATTTCTCTGAGGCTTTTTGCTTGAGCACGTTGACAAAACAGCATGGCTACAAATTGATCCCAGGAATTAAATCCTTTTGCCTAATGTTCAGCTTTGTGCTGAGCTACCAGGGCATAAAACTAATGACGATTAAACAAAGCAATAAGTTGACTAAACGAGCTTGAATGTTTTACCATTGGGATGGTCCTCTTTTGCGGGTTTGGTTTTTTGTCGCAAAAACTACCGTACCCTATCTGGAGGACTTTTTCAATTTAATTTAAAGTCCGATCTTGGACAAATGTGGAATTAATTTAACACCTTATATTCACTATTAAGGTTCTGGATAGTAACTGTCAACGGGAAAGCGGCATTAGTAGATGATTTTAAACGCGATACCGCAAAAGGCTGTCAAAAAAAATAATTGCTCAATTTATTGTAACCTTTTAATCTGTTTGTGTGTCTAATAAAATAGAGGCTGGCCGTCTAATTTTTTAAGGTAACTTATAAACCCATTTAACAAAGGAGGCAGTATCATGAAAAAAGCAGTCACACTAAAACTGACAGTCGCCATAATTCTTGGCATATTAATCTGTTTGCCCGCCATAAGCAATGCAGCGCCGCCAGGTAACAGGTTTCACAGCCGCTGCGTAACGCGTAGGGACATAATCAAATTGTATGCAGATCTTAACATAACCCCTGAGCAGCAGCAGGCATTGAAAAACCTCGGGGAAGCAACAAAAAGCGCTGTTGAGCCGCTCATTCAGCAGTCAAAGGATCTTCGCAACCAGATGGCTGAAACATTTTTATCTGACCAGATAGATACCGGCGCTGCCGAAACGGAAATCGACCAGAGTATTCAGCTCAGAGGCCAGATTCAGGACATTATGCTTCACGCCCGGCTTCAGGCGGCACAGCTTTTGACTCCTGAGCAGAGGGCGCGCCTACTGGAAGAAATTAACCGGATAAAGCAATGTATTGAAGCAAAACAAAATCCTGATGCAGACGGGCAGGAAAAATCCGGAGATATTGTGCTGGATTTACTGTTCTAACTCTTTGTGATTTTAAATGCCGGCGGGCTTCAACAGGCAGTAGCCCGCTGGTATTTTTTGAGCCGGGCCGCAGGATATCATGCAGAGCGATGATCGGATCCTTGTTCAGCAAAGTCTTGCAGATGATCAGGAAGCCTTTGCACAGCTGGTAAAGCGTCATTCTCGACGTGTGTTTCATATTCTTCAGCGTTTCTTCAATAATCCGCACCTGGTTGAAGATATTGCCCAGGAAGTATTTTTGAAAGCTTACACGTCATTAAAAACTTATAGGCACGAGAGCCCCTTCGAAAACTGGCTCTCTACTATCGCGTTGCACGAATGCTACCGGCATCTGCAGAAGCAGCGCCGGCAACAGAATGCCATACAGGATGAGCTTGACGCGGGAGAATGTGAGAAGCTTGAACGCAGCTGCTTTTCCCCCGTACTGATGAATAGTACAAGCCCAGAGCAAAAAGCAGAAATGAGAGATTTAGCTGAAAAAGTCCTGTTACAGCTTTCCCCGAAGGAGCACATGGTTCTCATCCTGCTGGAGGTTGAGGAACTGAGCTTAGAAGAAGTCGCCCGGCTACTGGGCGTTTCTGCAATAATAGTTAAAGTTCGGGCATTTCGTGCACGGCGCCATGCGCAGAGAATCCTGCAGGAATTATCCGAAACAATAACATCTAAAACATCATAGGGCATCCCATGGATAGTCTCTGTAATAAAACAAAAGATTTGTGGCAGAAGGGTTCATCAGCAGCGCTCACCGCTGATGAGCGTCAGGAAGTTGCCCGGCATCTACAGACCTGTTCGCGCTGCCGGGATTCTGTTCGCTACAGGGGCTTCATAAATCTTCTCCGCGAATGTATGGATAATACATCAGCGCCGGCTGATGAATTCTTCATAAACCTCAACAAAAAAAAGGCTGCACTCTGGTTGCACCCTGAGGAAAAGGGGTTTACAGAAGTTGTGGCGCAAAAAAGCTGGAGGCTGGTGCCGGTGATGGCGCTGGTTCTGCTTGTTCTAATAGGGTCAGTATCATACCAGTATGAAACTATTGAAAGCATGAACCAGCCGCTTGAAGAGATGCTGCTGTTTGAAGACCAGCAGCTATCCGGACAGCATGTGCTTAATGCTATTATCGCAGAGGAGCAATCCCATGGAGAATAAAAAAGCTATTTTAAAAACAGCGCTGGTTCTGGTCATGCTGTTTATCATTGGGTTTCTTGCGGGGGTTGGTTCCACGATTTCGATCTGGCGCGCAGCAAAGCGCACCATGCCGTTTATGGGTAACCCCATACAGACTCTTTCATTTCTTACTAAGGAACTGGGCCTGACTGAAAAGCAGCATGCCGACATTGAACAGATTATAAAACAAACGCGCACTGACCTCATGTCTGTGCGCAAAGAAGTTCAACCCCGGATCAGGCAGCGTCTGCAGCAGGCACAGCAGCAGATTGCTGCATTGTTAAATGAGGAGCAAAGGAGGCAATTTAACGCGCTGATTGAGAGAAGAAAAGCGCGGGCAAGGAAAATGCTTAAAAGATTTTCACCCTGGGAAGATGAGAATCCACCGGGAGAAGCACAACAATGAAAACCCGGATGCTGCTTTACACGCTGGGTGTTATTGCCTTGATAACACCATCAACGATTGCTCAGAGCCTAAATCAGCCGGAGCAGGCAAAAGCCCGCATTGAGAAGAGAACAAAACTGCTTGCGGAAAAGCTTTCCCTCAGTGAGCAGCAGACAGCACAGGTGCGAAACATTCTGGGGAAATATCACAATCAGGCAGTTAAGGATCGAGAGGCATACAAGGATGACAGCACGAAGCGGCGTGAGGCAGCACGGCACCGGCTGCAGAACATGAATAAGGAAATTGAAGCGCTGCTGAACGCAGAGCAGAAAACAAAGTATGAGCAGCTCAAACAGGATCGGCGAGCGGAAATCCACACGCGCAGACAGGAACAAAAAAATCATAATAAAGGGGAACCCTTTTTATAACTATCAATTCTGCTCGTCCTTCTTTGTCTCAGGATGTTTTCTCGCTTGTTAACCCAGACAGCAAGACTGATGTTTTATCTGCTCTCTTGCGGGCTCTCAGCATAGTTAATAAGACTAATGGACTCGTTTGTCATTTTCCCAGCACCTTGCCCTCTAATTGTTCTACCAGTTCTGCAAGGTCAAGCTCGTGCAACTTTTTTTCTTTAAAAAAGCCGGTTTTGACATCCCACCCGCGCAGTTCATAATATTCATTTTTCATTTGCTCAAAGCCATCCCGATTGAGCGCTTTCCCCTTAACTGAAATAACGCTATCTCCCGTCCCCGGAAGATAAAGATCAGGATTGAACATGCCAAATGCGTCATGCACCGGCTCCTCCCGGGCAATAAACTGGCTTTCCGGCAGATAATCATCTTCCCTGCCGTTTCTGCCTTCCCTCAGCAGGATGGCGCGGCATAAGTTAAAAATCCGCTCCCCTGCCTGATTAAGGGCTGCCTCGTCCATCTCATGACCGGTAACCGCTGAAAAAAGGCGGCTTTCCAGCGTCGGGTCTCCCACATGATCTTCTGTGCGTGCATCATCATAGAGGGGGAAAGCAAAGTCGCAGAGTATGAGCGAATCTTTGGCGTGCTGCCGGTTCTGTATTTTTACAGCAGCCCGCGCTTTGCCCGCATAAGTTGAAAAGTCTGCTGCGTCCGCGCTGCCCCAGAAGCGTGCTGCAATTTTTATAAGCACATCAGTTGATACATATGAGAACGAACCCTGCGTGGTGTACCACAAAGCCCATTTAATCAACGGCCCGCAGATTTCATGCAGCTCGGCCACCGATGGCCGCGGCTCGGTTGCAAAAATGAGGGCCGATGGCGAAAATATCTTTGGCCCGTAGGCAATGCCCCGGCCGGTTTGGGTAAAATGATCCAGCGCCAGCTTTTTTGCGCCGGCACCAATGGTGTCCGCCGCCCGCATTACACCCTCGGCAAGAATGGCACCGATACCTTCCCGACATGAAATCTTCTTTACCAGTGCTTCAATAAATGCAGCGCTGCCAGCATCCTGCAGCGGAAGTTCTGTGTCTTTCTCGGTCATAGCGCCGTTCTCAACACAGTTCTCCAGCCAGGTGAGTATTCCCGGCAGCTCCATGGTGCACAGCGAATATTCATTTGCCAGTGAGGTCGCCCGAAATGACGCCTCGGTAAGATCTCCGTGCACCTTTTTATCCCAGAAAGAATAAAAAAAAGCGGACTGGCATTTTCTGATGCCCTCCTCGCCCGAAGTAGTCCGATACAGCGAGCGCCAGCACCCGCTCGGGCATCCATGGCAGCGCACCGCCTTCACCACTACTGCTTCAGGAACCGGGGCGGGATTGCCGTAAAGATTGAAGTAGCCCTCTCCGGTCATGCTTTGTATCTGCCGCCTCATCACTTGGATGGCATCAGCATCTGCTACCGGCACTTTGCTGCTGCCCCGAACTGCTATGGCTTTTACATTTTTTGCACCCATTACCGCGCCAAATCCTGCCGCGCCGCTGCCACCGGCATCAGTGGCAACCGTTGCCAATCTCACCTGATGCTCGCCCGCAGGACCGGTGGTAACTATTCTGAATCCGCCGCCCAATTCATTCTGCAATGCTGACATGGTTTTCGGTGTGGTCAATCCCCATAGATGGCCCGCATCTTTTATGGTAACCTTGTTGTTGTCAATGCACAGATAGACCCTACTGCTGGCTTTTCCGTGAATGATGATGCCGTCATAGCCGGCTTGTTTTATGGCGGCGCCAACAAAGCCGCCCAGGTTAGCGCATGCAAAGTTTTCCGGATACAGGGAGGGCGACTTTCCGCACACGATCCAGCGCGAAGCGCTGGGAGCCGGGGTGGCGGCAAGCGGGCCGGTCATTATAATAAGCGGGCTGTCTGGATAAAACGCATCCCGCTGCGGCGCAAGCTTATCCCAGTAAATTTTAGCCCCCAGGCCTTTTCCGCCTATGAACCGCAGCGCATAATCGCGTGTGCTCCATTCTGTAAAAGTTCTTACGGTTAAATCAACATGCAGTAACTTCCCTGTCCATCCGTAGAGTTTATCCATGGCGCGCTTTTTCCTTTGAAAAATTAGGATGATGCAGTGGCCTGAAGGCCGATAGCTGGCGGCTTTTTAATTTTTATCATCGCTTGTTGTTGACGGCTAAATTGCTGCCCGTCTCTGACGGGCTGTTATTATTAAATAAAGATGTCCGCACAAACTATCTTGAAAAAATATTTCTTAGAGCATATAGAAGTATAACAGAACCAGTAAATAAATTTCATGATTTATCAGTAAGGGAAAAATCTTTTAGAAAGGAGAAATAAAATGACTGTCAGAGGCAATTTAATAATCGGGTTTTGCATTGTAGTGCTGCTGTTCCTGCCGCAGTTTCTCTGCGCCCAATCAATCAATCCTCAAAACTGGTCCCCTACCTGGATAGCGCCTGCCTGGGAGCGGCCTGAGAACATGACCGCTGATGGGGACATCAGTGTTCCGGGTGATGTAAATCTCTCGCAATACATAGAGCCAGCAACCTGCGCGGGGTGCCATCCTGCAATTTTCAATCAGTGGCAGGGGGGTATGCACTCCTCTGCATTACAGGATCCGGTTTTTCAGGCAGCAAGCAAGGCATTTCTGGCTGCGGCTTTGCAAACAAATAATCAGGGATATATTGAGGAAGCCCAGAGCTGCACCAGGTGCCACACGCCTGTCGGGCATCTTTCAAAAATTGTGGAAACCACTTCAAGCAATTACGCCAATTTCCCAGCCGATGATTTGCGGTCGGGGATTTTTTGCGATTTTTGTCACACGGTAAAATCTTCTGCCGGCATCGGTAATGCGCCGTTTAAAGTTGATCCGAGTGAAGGCGCGCAAAATCCTGGAACCAAGCGCGGTCCGCGCAGCGACTCCCCGGCCACTGGATTTCACACCACCGTGTTCTCGCCGCTACATACCCGCTCCGAAATGTGCGGCATGTGCCATGATGTTACCCACACGCTTAACGGGATGCCCATTGAGCGAACTTACACCGAATGGCGGGAAGGCCCGTATAATACCGGCGACCCTCGCACAACAGTCTATTGCCAGGACTGCCATATGCGCCAAAAACCCGGCATACCGGCAACCGGATCCACAGAGCGCCCAGACAACCCGGGGAAATCATGTGTCTTCGGACCAGAGCGCCCGCACATTTTTACCCACTATATTGTCGGCGGCAATGCGGTAATACCGGCAAATGAAACGACTAAACAACTTGCCATTGAGCGGTTGCAGAATTGCGCGGAATTGGAAATTGTTGTTCCCGAAAAAATCCAGCTTTTTAAGGCAAACAGCTTTCAGGTCATCGTGAAGAATACCGGCGCGGGCCACTACCTTCCAACCGGATTGAGCGAAGCGCGGGAAATGTGGCTCCACGTGAAAGTGGAAAATTCCCGCGGTGTGAAGCTCTTTGAATCAGGAGCGGTTGACAGCAGCGGCGCCGTTGACCCAACTGCCCGGATTTTCAATATTGTGCTCGCTGACAAGGAGGGGAATCATACGATTAATGTCGCGCTCGCAGACCGCATTGTATCAGACACCCGCATCCCTCCAAAGGGTCAGGCTGTTGCAACCTATACGCTGATAGGATCCTTTAAAACGCTTCGGGGCGCCACTATTAGCGCAACCCTCAAATATCGCAGCGCGCCACAAGCGGTTATAAACAATCTGCTGGGCGCCTCAGCGCCGGTGTTGCCGATTATTGACATGGCAACAGCCACCAAAAAAATAGGAGGCTGAAAGTTTTACCGCCCTTTCTTTTACTTCCATCGCGGGCAGGCGATGAGCGCGGCAACGAACGCCAGCCACGACAATCCCTCGTTGCGCAGCTCCGAGAGCTGCACAGGGGTAATGCCGTCCACCGCCATGCCGAAAAGCCGCACGCCCACCACGCAGGCGTTGAAGATCACCACCACCCACAGGCAACTGCGCAGGTGTGAAGGCCGCGCCAATCCGTAGGCAGCGAACAACACCATTCCCAGAAACAGTGCGCCCGGGCCTGCGCGCAAGAAATTGATAGACTCCGGGACGCCCGTTGCACTGATGCCAAAGTCGGCGATGTGATCCAGGGGCTCTACGATGTAGAGATACGCCAAAAATGCAAAGATCAGCAGCGCGTACAGCATAATGATCCGCGCGAACCAAAGTCTGGCGCTATGCATGGGAACTCCTTTTAACTGTGTTGAGCAATTACCCGCAGAGAGAACCGCAAAAATTCTCTGTGGACTGCGGCAAGCTCGCGACGTGCCGGGGCTGCGTCAAGATGCAGGCAGGGATCACTCAGGGCACCCGCAGCCGCCTTCCTTGTTTTCCCAGGCGTGGTCTATGAAACCATGGCTGCTCTGTATATCATTGGCCAGCATCTGCTCCTGAAGACGGATCTGTTCGCGGGTCGTGATAATATATTTTTTTTCGTCATGCCGGTGCGGGGCGAGTTTGTGCAAGGCGTCTTCATCGTATTTCATGAAATTCTGGCCTGCGCGCTGGGCGGTGTAGCGCCTGAATCCGAGCTGTGCCAGCACATCAACGCCGAGCCGCACCGATGCGTCCAGACATTCGCGATAGACGCGGGATGCGCGGAGCTCCATCAGCTCAAAGGTTTCCAAATTGTTGCGGGCGCGCACCAGAACAGTCAGGTTTGGGAAATGTTTACGCACGGTGGCGACCAGCGAGCAGTTGGTTGCCGCGGTGTCAATGGCGACAATCAGTATTGACGCTTCCGCGGCTCCGGCTGAATGCAAAATGTCAAGACGGGTGGCGTCGCCGTAAAAAACGCGGAAGCCCATTTTCCTCAGCAAATCCACCCGATCGGAATTATTGTCCAGAATCGTCGCCTCAATGCCGTTTGCCCGCAGAAACCTGCCCACGGTGCTGCCAAAGGTGCTGAAGCCGGCGATAATGACTTTGTTCTGCACGTCAATGATATCTGCGGGCTGTTCCGCCTGCTCGCGGGTGCCGAAACGGGGCAGAATCAGACGTTCATTTATCAGCATCAAAACTGGTGTTGCCGTCATGCTCAGCGCCGTAACCGCCATCATGGTGTCAAACCACTGGCCGGAGAGTATATCAAGGGTGCCCAGGAAGGCGAACAGCACGAACGCAAACTCGCCGACCTGGGACAGGGCGACTGTGAAGATGCAATTCTGGTCAAAGCTCAGCCGGAACAACCTTCCCGCCGCTGCCAATACCAGCGCCTTCGCCACCACCAGCGCAGCCACCAGGGCGAACACCGGCAGCGGGTCTTCGGTTATGAGTTTGAAATTAATAGATGCGCCCACGGCTATGAAAAAGAGCCCGAGCAGCAGGCCTTTGAACGGCTCTATATCGCTTTGAAGTTCGTGGCGGAATTCCGAATTTGCCAGAACCACACCGGCCAGAAACGCGCCCAGCGCCGGGCTCAAACCCACCAACTGCATCAGACAGGCAATACCAAATATGATGAGCAGCGATGCCGCAACGCACAGTTCGCGCAATTCCGCCCCGGCAATAATGCGCAGAAACGGCGCGATAACATAGCGACCTGCGGCGATGACCGCCAGCAGCGCGCACAACACCGAGCTGGTCTGCAGCCAGCCCGGCAGATGTGAGAGCATACCCTCATGCCCGCTGGTTACGCTCGTGCCTGTCTTAAGGGTGAGAAACGGCAACAACGCAAGAATTGGAATGACTGCAATATCCTGAAACAGCAGCACCGCAAAGGCGCTGCGGCCCGATTCGGCCGTGCTCAGCCCTTTTTCCCGCAGCGATTGCAGCACGATCGCCGTTGAGGACATGGCCAGGGCAAGTCCTGCGGCAAGCGCCGCCTGCCAGGTAAATCCGATCATGAGCAACCCGCTTCCTACCAGCAGCGCTGTGGCCGCCAACTGCAGACTGCCCATGCCAAGAATGCGGCCGCGCAGATTCCAGAAGTGCGCCGGCTCCAGCTCCAGGCCGATGAGAAACAGCATCATGACCACGCCAAATTCGGCAAAGTGCATGATGTCCTGTCCTTCTTTGCCGATAAACCCGAACGCAAACGGGCCGATCAGCATTCCGGCGAGCAGGTATCCCAGCACTGAGCCCATGCCCAGCTTCTTTGCCACCGGGACGCAGACCACGGCTGCAGCCAGATACATAAACGCCTGATACAGAAACCCGTCTGTCATAGCGCCTCCTGATTGTGCTGCGCGGTAGCCCACACATCCAGAAATTCATAGTGCAGTATGTCGCTCGTATTGCCATCGTCCGTGGCCAGGCGCTCAATTGCCAGCCGGTAGAGGTCGGCATACCGGGTAAGCTCCGCGGCCGTCAACCGGAATATGCCCTGCACGGCAAACGGCGGCAGATAGATCATCCTGCAAAGAACAGCTGCCTGCTCCAAAGGCCGCAGAAATTCACTAAGGGCAAAGCGGTTGAAACTGTTAGCGCCATAGGCCTTACGACTGCCTCCGGTGGTGACGGCAACAGCGAGGTACTTATTTTCAAGGCTGCACCCGCCGGCACCATGCGCCCAGCCATACTCCAGCACCAGATCAATCCATTGCTTCAGGATGGCGGGAGGGCCGTACATATACAGGGGAAACTGCCAGATGATAAGCTGATGTTCGGTAAGTAGCTTTTTTTCATTTCCGACATCAATGTTAAAATCAGGATACAGTTCGTAAAGGTCATGCACTGTTACGAACTTGAGATTCTGAACAGCCTGGAGGAGCGCCCGGTTGGCGCGCGAATTTTCAAACCGGGGATGCGCGAAGAGTATGAGTGTTTTTTTCATATGCGTCATTTTCCTGGGTTGCGGTTTGGTTTACAGGGACGATATAACAGAAACAATCGCGATTTTAAAGAGAATGTTCACGGCAGGGATGCCAACACTCTGTGCACTCAGCAGAATTGGTAAAGGGGGTGCTGAAATTAGAATGATATGGATGGGTAGGTTCAAAGCTCACACCTACCGATGAAATTATGACCCGTTTAGGCCATTCCAATATCTCAACCACCATGGGCTATTCTGAGAATTTTAGGCGTTACAAGGTTATAATTCTTTAGCCATTCTTTAGCCACAATAAAACAAAGGACGTGCAGGAATACCCGCAAGTCCTTTTCTATAGCTGGCGCGCCCGAGAGGATTCGAACCTCCGACCGACGGATTCGTAGTCCGGCACTCTATCCAGCTGAGCTACGGGCGCGCGATATCGTCAATGTGTTATTGTTATACTCTTTTTCAGTTATGCGGTCAATACGGAGCAGCGCTTACTTTTTGTGTTTTTTCTCCAACGTTTTGATTGAGATATCAAGCAGCTTTTGCTTTGCTTCCTTATCTTTGGGATTTATTTTTAAGACCGCTTTATATTCTTTTTTTGCCTCTGCAAGATTGCCCTGTTTTTCAAGCAGGGTTGCCAGTCTTTTGTGCCAGAGCGCGTTTTTCGGTTCAATCCGGCACAGTTCGCGGTAGGCAATAACCGCATTATTTTCTCTGCCCAATTTCAGGTTCAGCACTGCCAGAGCTTCCCATACGCTCTTATTATCGGCGTCGGCCTTTACTATTTTTTCGTAGGCGTCAACCGCCTTGTCCCACTGTTTGTCCTTTTCATAGGCATCGGCAAGATTAATGAGAAATATTCTGTTTTCGGGATCAAGCGCCACCGCTTTTTCATAATATTCAAGAGCTGATTTTCTATTCCCCCTTTTTTCCTCAAGCAGGCCCAAATTATTATAGGCAGCAGCGTGTTTGGGCTTGAGGGAAACCAGTTTTTGATACGCTTCAATGGCTTTGTCATCCTGTTTTGCCTTTTCATAGAGAAGCGCACATTGAAGCTGGGCGGCAGCATCCTTGGGGTTGAGCTTCGCTGCCTTCTCGGCAGCGCTGATTGCCTGATTGAGTCGGTTGTTTTTTACATACGCATCTGAAAGGTAGAGATACAGGTTAGCATTTTTTGGTTCCTGCTTCAGCAGTTCCTGGGTGTTTTCCGCCACAAGATTCCATTGATTCTCTTTTTCATAGAGTTTAATGAGTCTCTGCCGGGCTTCGCTATGGGCGCTGTTTACGGCAAGAGATTTTTTATAGAGATCAATTGCCTCTGCAGTCAGGTTGCTTTTTTCGGCAGCAGAGGCTGCCTTAAAATAATACTGATCAGCTTTTGACCGGTCAACCGCGGCCAGCGTTTTATAGGTTTCAATGAGCTTGCCGGTTTTTTTGGTCTGTGCATAGAGCGGGATGAGCGCCGTCAGCACCTCTGCATTCCGGGGATTCTTTTTTAAAATCTCCTCATATTCGCTGATGGCATTTTTCGTCTGCTTTTTATCTTCAAAAGTTTTAGCCAGGCCGATGCGCGCATCTTCAGAATCCGGGTTCGCAGATACCGCATTCTGAAAACAGATATTTTTTACCTCCACGTCCTTGACTGCTTCTGCCCGCGCCATCCAATCCCCCGCATCCATTTTCAGGGTAAAATTGACCGTTCCAATGCGGACATCATTTTTCCAGAAGATCATTTGATAGGACAGCGTCTTTTCCGGCGTGAGCAGCGGAACGATATTTTCCTGATAGTAATTGGGAAGTTTTCCAATTTCCGTGATCTCGGTCTGAATGCCGTCGGGAGGAAACAACTTGTACCAGCCTTTGCAGACAATGTGCCTGATGCTCAGCCCATCTTTGTAAGCAACCGCAAATGTTTCCGAATCGTTAACTTTAATGGTCTGCTCGCCGGTCGCAAATTCAACATAATCAAGCGCCAATGAACCGGAGAAAATGCTCAAGTCACCATCTCGCGGCGACAGGCCTGCCTGATAGAGGCCCATCGCCACCCCGACAAGCAGGCCGAGCACCAGACCGATGAGCAAATACTTTCTGAACGACGAGCGGCGCGCCGGCGGCCTTCTGGTAACAATAACCGCTTCACGCGAAGCTTCTGGACCCGCTGTGTCATCAAGTTGATGGTCAAGCTCAATACGCTTGTCTTTTTTCTTTATCTCTGAGGGCCGCGAACCAAGACCTATTTTTTTCATCTCATCACCCGTAACCTCTATTTTTAAAAATCACTATAGCCTTTTTAAATGGGGTTTGCAATAACCGCGGGAAATTTTTACGCGCCCTTCACGCGGGGTGCACGAACTGAAATTAAGCCGCGCCCATGCGGCGCAGTTCGATTATGCTATTGGCGGTATGTTTCCCAAATGCCAATGCGTTCATTACGGGCAGCGGCTTCTGCCTCAAGAAATGCCTGTTTTTGAGAAGGCGGCAGAGCGTCTGCATCACAGGGTGCAATACCCTTGCGCAGCAATTCAATGTTAACTGATGCGCCCTGCTTAAAAAAAAGATTCCCGCGCACGATTTTTTTCTTATCAGTGCCGGGGTGCTCCGGCGTGAATTTGAGCCGCAGCGGCACATTCTTAAGCGCTGTTTCACAATAGGCAGCTGCGCCGGCCAGCGCCGCAGCAGTATCAAGATCAACGCCTGCAAGCTGCAGCTCTTCCTGCCGGCCTGCGATATCAACCAAAAGCATTTTTTTCTTTTGATTAAAGGAGAGATATTTTACCGGAAAAATGGAAACAGATTCTATTCTATCCCGCAGTTCAGCAGGAATCTTCTGCTCATTATTGGTAACACGCAGATACCCCTGAGCATCGAAATAGGTATAAATGCGGGTTACCGTGGGCGGCCAGTTGCTGTCGGAGTGCGCAGGCGCTTTAAAAGTGGTGGTGCTGACTGCACCTTGAGGTTTTTGTTCTTCGGGCGAAGGCGCAGCAGTAGTTTTGCGGGAGGCCGAATTCGGCAAGGTATTTCCCGCCGTCGTTGTGGCGGGTTTCTCTGCGTGCTCTGGCGGCGTGCCGAGTTCCTCAACTGACTGAGGCGGCGGCAGTTTTGAACTGTACTCTGCATCAGGAGCGACGCCGGATGATGAGGAGACAGATTCTTTTGTATCTAATTCTGCGGCGGTAATCCAGTAGGGTTTTTTTTCGCGTTCATAAAAGGCTCGCGCCGCTTTCTCTGCATCCGCGCGAGTCGGGTATTTGCCAATGCGCACCTGATAGGTTGTGTTCCCCGCGTTATCAGACACCTCTTCAATATATGCTGGATAACCTTTATCCATCAGGCTCTCCTCTAACGCATACGCGCGCTCTTTGGTGCCGACCGCGTCAACCTGAAACGTAAAAACAAATTTTTTTTGGC
Organism: uncultured Thermodesulfobacteriota bacterium; assembly: GCA_964594075.1. Lineage (GTDB taxonomy): Bacteria > Desulfobacterota > WTBG01 > CAIYCZ01 > CAIYCZ01 > CAZQKW01. The sequence goes on from CAZQKW010000006.1 coordinate 81,538, forward strand.
CTGATGCCGGTGGCGCAGTGAGCGGCGCCTGTTCAGCACTGCACGGGAGAAAGGTTACAGTTAATATCGTGAGCGCCGCCGCAGGAATGGAAATAAGATAGTTATATTTGTGCATGTTTATCATAAGACGCTTTACTCAGAAGCGCTATTCAACAAAACCTTCAGAAAACTAAATATACTTTTCATCAATTGGTTTCAAGTTTTTATTGCCAGGTGTTTTTCCCAAGGGTTTTTTTGCTGCATTTATAGAGCGCATGCAGGCTTTCCTCAGCCACAACACAACCGCTCAGCACCGGTGGAACGGCAGGTGCCTAGGTATTTTGGCACTGCCAGCCCCGAGGTATTTTTTTTATCGCAGGCTCTGTGAGCTGCCTGCCCACGGCATGGTATGCAAGGTGCCGGGGTCGTGAGTATGTCAATGAGAAATATTGTTATGGCGCAGAGAAAACCTCCATGCGCTGGTATGTCACGGTTCCCCATTTCTTTCTTTCCTCCTTCCTTTTTCTTGCTGCCATGCTTTTGCCAGAATTTCTAACGAGACTTTTTGGGAAACTCGTGTTTATTACGTAAGCCAATTTTTGAAAAATAAACGCTCTGACCAGAAGGAAAATTCTTATATTTTATTTCATTGTAATCTGTTTTTTATTAATAAACACAATATTTTGTGTTAGTGGAAGTGGGAAAACAAGATATAGTATTGTTTTTAGCTAAAAAAATTTCAAAATTATTAAAAAAACATTGTTTTTTTCTTGACATTACAAAAATAGGGGACTATATTTCGGTCTTAAATGGGGTATAGTGGAATAAAATAGTAATAAAGTGGTTTAATTTATTCATACAAAGTATGTTTAGAGGCCGTTTTGACCATACCATAGATGATAAGGGACGCGTCAGCCTGCCCACGAAATTTCGGGAAATCTTGCGAAAGTTCAATGATACGGTATTTATCACAACATTTGACGGATGTCTCTATGTATATCCGGAGGATGAATGGATAAAATTTGAAGACGAGATTTATGCGCTCCCGACCGGCGAGCGAGAGATGCGGGACTTTCAACGGTATATTCTTGCCCATGCAACTGAATGCACGGTTGACAAGCAGGGGCGGCTGCTGATTCCGAACAGTCTGCGAACGGTTGCCCAGTTGGAAAAAGAAATAGTGATTGCCGGCCGGGTCAAACATTTTGAAATATGGAATAAAGAACGGTTTGACCAGACCATTATGCAGACCCAGAACAACGAACCCGGTAAAAATATCAGTGCAATACTTAATACGCTGCAATTGAAATTATAAAACATGGTCAGAGAACATGTGCCGGTGCTTGTCAAGGATGTTGTTGAATGGGTGCACAATAGACACAACGGCATTTATGTTGATGCAACAATTGGCAGCGGCGGTCATGCAGAAGCACTGCTTAAGAGATATCCCGACATTGCACAATTAATTGGTATAGACCAGGATGCCGAGGCAGTAGCCCTTGCAAAAAAAAATCTGGCAGCATTTGACGAGCGGGTATGCGTCATCCAGGGTAATTTTACTGCTCTCAAAACCATACTGGAAACCCTGCACATCACACATATTGACGGTATTATTTTCGACCTGGGGGTTTCTTCAATGCAACTGAATGATTCCCGGCGGGGATTTAGCTTTATGACAGAGGGACCGCTTGATATGCGAATGAATCAATCGAGCGCGGTGCAGGCGAAAGACCTTGTTAATACGTTATCTGCGGCAGAACTTGAAACCATCATTCGCACCTACGGCGAGGAACGTTGGGCGCGCCGCATCGCCCGCGCCATTGTGAAACATCGCCGTTCACAGTCTGTCAGCACGACCGCTGAACTGTCCCGCATCATCTGTGCGGCCATTCCCGCCCGATACCATCCTCCATCAATCCATCCGGCAACTCGAACTTTTCAGGCCTTGCGCATTGCCGTGAACGACGAGCTTAAAAATCTGGATCGTGCGCTTGATGAATCGCTTGCAGTGCTGCACCGCGGGGGAAGAATCTGCGTCATTTCCTTCCATTCGCTTGAGAATCGGGTGGTGAAACAGAAGTTCCAGCAGTGGGAAAAAGGCTGTATCTGTCCGCCCCGCATGCCGCGGTGCGTTTGCGGCCACGAAAAAAAAATAACCATATTGACCAGAAAACCCGTTATTCCGTCGCGGGAAGAAATACGAAATAATCCGCGCGCGCGGAGCGCCAAGCTGCGTGTGGCGGAAAAATTGTGTTGACCACAATCTGCCGGTTCCAACGATTACGGGGTATGTAGGAGGGGTAATCGATGATCCACGTCATTTCAGAGCGCTTTATTCACACCAATATACTCGCCCACCAGCGCGTTACGGACAAAGCACAGTACCGGTGGCTCATTCTGTTGATTGCCGGCTGCTTAGCGATAGGTGTCGTTGCGGGCTTTTTTCTCTACCTCTCGGTGAGAGTTGAAATTCTTCAAACCGGTTATCAAATCTCTCAGGCGCTTGCCGAAAAGGAACGTCTCACGCAGGACAATAATGCCCTGCGGGTCGAGCGTTCCGCACTGATGACCACAGCGCGCATTGAAAAGATTGCGCGTGGCGAACTGGGTATGATTACGCCCCACGCCAAACAAATTATTGTCCTGGAATGGTAAAACTGAAAATTCGTTCAGAAATTTTAAAAAACATCAGGATTGTCGGGGTCCTGTTTCTCTGTCTGCTGGCGATTGCGGGCATCCGAGCGTTTACGCTGCAGATCATTCAGGCCGAGTGGCTGCGCGAACGGCTTGAAGAGCAGACCATGAAAAAGGAGGTGCTGAGCAACAAGCGCGGCACACTGTATGATGCCACGGGTGTTGAGCTTGCGGTGAACCTTGATGTCGATTCGTTGTATGCGCGACCGCGACAGATTCTGGACAAAACCGAAACCGCACAGCAGTTGTCCACCATTCTGGGGATATCGCGCGATAAACTCCTGTCACTGCTGCGCAGCAAACAGAGCTTTGTCTGGCTACGCAGAAAGTTGACGCCGGATCAGGCAGAGAAGGTCAAAGCGCTCAAGATGAGCGGTCTGGGCTTTATCCGGGAATCGCAGCGCTTTTATCCGCACCGGGAACTTGCCGGCCAGGTGCTGGGCTATGTGGGCATTGATTGCCAGGGCTTGGAAGGCATTGAGCGCGCGTTTGATCGGCAGATCAAAGGGACGTCGGGTTTTGTTCTGGTGCATCGCGATGCGCTGGGCCAGGGCCTTTTCCCTGAAGGAATAAAAAAGGTTGACGCGATTCGCGGTTATGATCTGGTGTTGACTATTGATAAGAACATTCAGTATATTGCTGAAAAAGAGCTGCAGGCGGCGGTGACAAACGCCCGCGCAAAAGGCGGCCTGGCGCTGGTAATGGATCCGCGCACCGGTGCGGTGCTCGCCATGGCGGTTGCGCCGGCATTTAATCCCAATCAGGGTCCGCAGGAAAGCGGTCACACGTGGAAAAATCGCGCCATCACTGATGTGTTTGAACCGGGCTCGATTTTCAAACCTATCGTGGTGGGCTCAGCGCTTGAAGAAGGCCTGGTCAAACCCGGGGATCTCTATCATTGCGAGAATGGTTCATATTGTATCGGAAAACGGATCATTCATGATGTGCATCCGCACGGGCTGTTGAGCGTGACCGAAGTTATCAAATACTCAAGCAATATCGGCGCCAGCAAAATCGCCCAGCATCTGGGCAAAGACCGGTTTTATCAGTATATCCGCAAATTCGGTTTTGGCCAGCTCTCCGGAATTGAACTGCCCGGCGAGGTTTCCGGCTCTGTGCCGCCCGGCTCGCAATGGCGGGACATCAACCTGAGTACCATTTCGTTCGGCCAGGGCATCTCGGTCACCGCGCTCCAGGTGGCGGCCGCCTATTCTGCCATCGCCAATGGCGGCGTGCTCATGCGGCCGTATCTGGTAAAACGCATTCAGGATGAACAGGGCAGCGTTATCCAGGAAGCCGTGCCGCAGGCAGTCCGGCGGGTGCTCTCTGAACGCACTGCGCGCCTGCTTACAGACATGCTGGTGACCGTCACGCAGCAGGGGGGGACCGGCCAGAAAGCGGTGGTGGAAGGGTTCGACGTTGCCGGCAAGACCGGCACTGCCCAGAAAATTGCCGCCCACGGCAAAGGATATTCGGACAAATGCATAGCGTCTTTTGTCGGCTTTGTCCCGGCACATGATCCGAAATTGACGATTATCGTGGTGATTGATGAGCCCCGCGGCGTTACCTACGGCGGCGTGGTAGCAGCGCCGGCATTCAGCAAGATAGCGCAGCAGATTTTATGGTATCAACGCATTTATCCAGAGTCACTATTTCAGAAAACAATCCAGGACCCGGAATGGCGCGAAACCCGCGGCCTTGATCCGGGAAAAGAAAAACAGGGATGAAACTCGGACGCTTGCTTTCGGTGCTTAATGAAAAAGAGTTTCACGGAGATGAACACTATGATATAATTTCAATTGTCAGCCATTCAGCTGCGGTACAGGATAAGACACTGTTTGTTGCAATCCCCGGCGCGCGGGTGGATGGCCATGATTTTCTGGACATCGCGTATCAGGCCGGGGCGCGGGCCTTTGTCACCCAAAGGCCTTTTTTTAAACCTGACGCGTCAACCATTATCGTTCCGGACGCGCGGCAGGCCCTGTCGCTGCTTGCAGCGGAATTTTATGACCAGCCAACCCGCGCGGTAACCCTCATCGGGATTACCGGCACCAACGGCAAAACCACAATTACTTATCTCCTCGAGAGCATTTTACAGCATGCCGGCCATCAGGTCGGCGTGTTGGGCACGGTTGAATACCGCTGCGGATCACACCGCGAAATTGCCGGCCAGACAACCCCGGAGCCCATGGCATTGCAGCAAGTGCTCCGAGACATGGTACAGAGAGGCGCGCGGTATATTGTGATGGAGGTTTCCTCGCAGGGGCTTGATCAGCGGCGGGTTGACGGCTGCCAGTTTGATATCGGCGTTTTCACCAATCTTTCCCCCGAGCATCTGGACTATCACCGGACGCTGGAAAACTATTACCGCAGCAAGGAGCGTTTTTTCACGCAGGTGCTTTTCAACTCGGCAAAAAAACCGGTGCGGGCAATTATTAATCAGGACGATCCCCACGGACAGAAATTGGCGCACAGCCTCCCCGTGCCCTGCCTGACATACGGCATCTCAGCGGGCGATATACACGCCACCTCTGTTTTGCGCTCATCTGCGGGCATCAGTGCGGATCTGAATTTTCCGGGCGGAACCATGACGGTTCGGTCGCCGTTGATTGGCATGTTCAACCTGTATAACATCCTGGCCGCAGCCAGCACCGCGCTGTCGCTTAATCTGCCGCCGGCTGCTATCGGCGCCGGCATTGAAGCAGTCACGCGGATACCGGGCAGAATGGAGCGGATTGAAAATCAGCGTGGCATTCTGGTGCTGGTGGATTATGCGCATACAGGCGATGCGCTGGAAAATGCGTTGCAGACGGTGAAAGATATCACCGCCCGCAAAGTAATCACGGTGTTTGGGTGCGGCGGCGACCGGGACCGGGAAAAGCGGCCGGTTATGGGAGCCGTGGCGGCCCGCTACAGCGATGTTGTCATTATTACATCTGACAATCCGCGCTCGGAACCGCCCGAGCAGATCATCGCCGACATTGAAATCGGGGTGCGCACCGCGGGGATCAGCAAAGCCGTGGATCGGTATGCGGCGCACCGCAATAGCGTTAAAAGTTACCTGGTTTATCCAGACAGGGCAGTGGCAATTCATGAAGCCATTGCGCTGGCTAAGCCGGGGGATAGCGTGCTTATTGCCGGAAAAGGACATGAGACGACCCAGCACATTGGCGCGCAGAAATTTCCTTTTGATGATCGGGAAATTGCCCGGCGCGCCCTGCATGATTCGGCAGCAGCCACAGGATGACCGCGTATGGAATTACGGGTTCATGAAATTTTGAAGGCAACAAACGGCGTCTTGCTGCAGGGGAATCCGGCCGTGATACTGCGCGGGGCGAGCAATGATTCACGCCGCCTATCGCCCGGAGACCTGTTTGTGCCGCTCAAAGGCGCCACGTGCGATGGACACTTTTTTATTGCCGATGCATTTGCCAAAGGCGCAGCGGCCGCATTCATTCAGCGGCACCACCCGCTGAGCGCTGAGCTGCAAAAGCACTGTTCACATAAAACGCTCATTGAAGTCGCCGATCCCCTGCGGGCACTCGGCGAGGTGGCGCATGCCTGGCGCACCAGATTATCCCTGACCGTCGTCGCGATTACCGGCAGCAACGGCAAGACGACGACTAAGGAAATGGCATGGCATATTGTCAACCAGCGGTTTTCCGCGTTTAGAAATCCGGGCAACTGGAATAATCTCATCGGGTTGCCGTTGTCGCTGATTGCCGCGAATCGCCAGCACCAGGTGGCGATTTTGGAAATGGGCATGAGCGCGCGCGGCGAAATTCAGCGGCTTGCAGAAATTGCCGTTCCTGATATCGGGCTTATCACCAATATTGGACCGGCGCATCTGGAGCAGTTACACACCATAGAAAATATTATGGCAGCCAAAGGGGAGCTGTTTGCAGCGCTGCGGCCTGAGGGGACCGCAGTGGTAAATCAGGAGGACGCGCGCGTGGTATCGTTAGCCCATAATACCCGCGCGCGTGTGGTGACCTACGGGATATCGGCGGGGGATGTGCGCGGCATGCTGAGTTCCGCCACCCGCACAAGCACCATAGTGAGCATTGCCATAGGGGGCGAGAGGGTGAGCGTCACGCTGCCGGCAGGATTATGTGTGTCTAACGCCCTTGCGGCTGCGGCGATCGGCCATGCGCTGCAGATGCCTTTGGCTGATATAAAGCGCGGCCTGGAGCAATTTCAACCCCTGTCTGGCCGTATGGAATTTATAACCCTCGGTGCAGTTACCATTATCAATGATGCCTACAATGCAAATCCGGTTTCTGTGGAGAGGTCTCTCCAGACGCTTTCTTTAATGAAGAATGGCAGCCGTAGAATTGCGGTACTGGGCGATATGCTTGAACTTGGTGCGGAGGCGGCTGTGTATCACCGGCAGGCAGGATACCGCGCCGCCCAGTTGGGCATTGATTATTTGTTCCTGTACGGAACATTTGCCACAGCGATCGCAGACGGCGCCCGCGCCGGCGCGATGCCTGAGCAGCAGATTCTGATTTTTGATTCAAAACCGGCTCTTGCCCAGAGCCTGCAACAGACGTTGAAACCCGGCGACCGGGTTCTCATTAAAGGTTCGCGGGCTACGGGCATGGAACAGATCGTTCAGTTCCTGCAGCAAAACGCACCGCAGGAGCAGGCCAATGGGTAACCGTTAAAAAATTCATATGCTTTATTATCTTTTATATCCGCTCCATACCGAGATCACATTTTTTAATGTGTTTCGCTACATCACCTTTCGCACTATTTACGCGACAGTGACCGCGCTCCTGCTCACCCTGATACTGGGGCCGCCGGTCATTGCAAAACTGCGCACGATTAATTTTGGGCAGTATATCCGTGAAGACGGACCCGCCACCCACCGCAGCAAGGAAGGCACGCCAACGGCAGGAGGGGTGCTGCTGATTTTTGCCATTTTCATTTCTACCCTGCTATGGGCTGATATTGCAAACCGCTACATTTGGATCGTGCTGTTCGCTTTCATCAGTATGGGGGTGATCGGCTTTTTGGATGACTGGAAAAAGATCAAGGGGAAAAATGCCAAAGGAATAACCGCCCGGCAAAAGATTATATTGCAAACTGTAGTGGCATCGGTGATTGCGATTTATCTGTACCAGCAGCCAAACTGGAGCACCCAGTTGAGTTTTCCGTTCTTTAAAAATGTGCTGCCAGACCTGGGAATATTATATCTGGTGTTTGCGGTGCTGGTGATTGTGGGCTGCTCTGATGCGGTGAATCTCACTGACGGCCTTGACGGTCTGGCGATTGGCCTGGTGCTCATCGTATCTGCAACCTATCTGCTTTTTTCTTATATTTCCGGCAATGTGCGCATTGCTGATTATCTGCAGATACAGTATGTGGCAGGCTGTGGCGAACTGAGCGTATTTTGTGGTGCGCTGCTGGGCGCGAGTATGGGATTTCTCTGGTATAACGCCTATCCCGCCGAGGTGTTTATGGGAGATGTGGGCTCGCTTGCCCTCGGAGGTTCGCTGGGAACAGTTGCCGTCATTACCAAGCATGAGATACTGCTGGCGCTGGTGGGCGGGATTTTTGTCGTTGAAGCGCTCTCGGTCATACTTCAGGTGGGCTCGTTCAAGTTGAGAGGAAAACGAATCTTTCAGATGGCACCCCTGCACCATCATTTCGAGCTGAAAGGCCTGTCTGAACCCAAGATAATTGTGCGCTTCTGGATTGCCGGCACTGTGCTTGCGCTTCTGGCAATGAGCACCCTTAAGCTGAGGTAGGGATGGAACTGAACGGAAAAAAGATTGTGGTTGTGGGCATGGCGCAAACGGGCATCGCCACGGCACAGTTTTTGGCGCGAGGCGGGGCGCAGGTCACCGTTTCCGAAGCACAGCCGCTGGCGCAGCTCGGCACACCGGCTGCCGAACTTGCACGGCAGGGAGTGCTGCTTGAAACCGGCGGTCACTGCGCGGAAACATTTCTGGGCGCTGAGCTCATTGTGGTGAGCCCTGGCGTGCCGCTGGACATCGCGCCGCTTTGCCAGGCACGTGCGCGCGGAATCGAAGTTATCAGTGAAATAGAGCTAGCATACCGGTTTCTGCGTACGCCCCTCATTGCCGTTACCGGCACGAACGGAAAAACCACCACCACGTCCCTGCTGGGCGAAATGTTTCATCAGGCGGGCAGGAAGGTGTTTGTGGGGGGCAATATTGGCACACCACTTATCACCTATGTGGCGGGTGTGCAGGACTGTGCGTTTGTGATTGCTGAAATCAGCAGCTTTCAATTGGAAGGCATAAAAGCCTTTAGGCCATTTATCAGCGTGTTGCTCAATATTACGGAAGACCACCTTGATCGCTACCAATCGTTTGCCGATTATTGTCGGGCAAAAGAGCGGATTTTTCAAAACCAGACGGAGCACGATATTGCGGTGCTGAATTACGATGATCCGCTGGTGCGGACTTTGGAGAACTCTATCACAGCCCGGAAGATTTTTTTTAGCACCCGGCAGCCGTTAGCGGCGGGCATTTCCTATAACGGCGCGCTGCACATTAAACTCCAGGGAACAGCCGCTCAGGTATCAATAGCCGGCGCAGCGCTCAGCGGTGTGCACAATGTTGAAAATATGATGGCGGCGCTTGCGGTCGGCTGGATGTGCGGGCTGCCGCTGGCCGGCATGGAGCAGACACTGAAAAGCTTTTCCGGGCTCAAACACCGTATGGAGTTTATAGGAACCTTCCGCGGTGTTGCCTGTTACAATGATTCAAAGGCAACCAATGTGGGAGCAGTGGTGAAATCACTGGAAAGCCTGCCGGCTCCCCTGATTCTTATTGCCGGGGGCAAAGACAAGGGGGGCAGTTATGCGCCGTTGCTGAGCCTGCTGCGCGACAAAGTAAAGCTGCTCGTGCTGCTGGGCGAAGCGCGCGAACGGATGCACGCCGAATTGAGCGGAGCGGCAGAAACGATTGTGACTGCCACGCTTGAAGATGCAGTCCAGACGGCTTTCAGCAGGGCATCGGCAGGGGATACGGTGCTCTTTTCCCCCGCCTGCTCAAGCTTTGACATGTTTACCAGTTATGCACATCGGGGCGAGTGTTTTAAGGAACTGGTGCGCGCGTTAACCAGTGCCACAGCATAAAAAACGGAGAGCAGTGTGCATATGTATAATAAACGCTTCATACATAATACGCTGATTTTTGTACCCATATTTTTAGTGATAATGGGAATGTGCATGGTGTATAGCGCCAGTTGTATTTTTGCCGCTAAAAAATTTGCGGACGATGCATTTTTTCTTAAAAAACAGGCGCTGTTTGCCATCGGGGGCATTATAGGGATGTTTGTCATGATGCGGGTGCCCTACCGATATTTGCGCGCCTGCGCCTATCCGCTGATCGTCTTGAGCTTTGTGCTGCTGGCTGCAGTATTTATACCCGGCATCGGCAAAAAAGTCGGCGGTGCGTGCCGCTGGCTGTGCCTCGGGCCAATTTCATTTCAGCCTTCCGAGTTTGCCAAACTTGCGGTTATTATATTTTTATCCTATTCGCTGGCAAAAAAAGAGCACAAGATAAAAATATTCTCCATCGGCGTTCTGCCCCATCTCATGGCGGTCCTGCCTCTTGCGGGCCTGATCGTTCTACAGCCTGATTTTGGAACCACCATAATATTTGTGATATTGCTTTTTGGGTTACTGTTTGTTGCCGGCGTGCCCGCGCGGTATCTGATAGCCCTCTGCAGTGCTGCGGCGGTAGCAGCGCTGCCGCTGCTGGTCTATAAAGGGGCATACCGCATTGAGCGGTTGTTCGCCTTTCTGGACCCCTGGGGGAATTACCGCGGCGCCGGCTACCATATCGTCCAGTCACTCCTGGCTTTTGGCTCAGGGGGCGTCTGGGGACGCGGTCTGGGCGGCGGCGTTCAAAAACTGCTATATTTGCCCGAACCGCACACGGATTTTATTCTTTCGGTTATCGGCGAAGAGTTTGGATTTGCAGGGGTCATGCTCGTCATTATCCTGTTCGGCGCTTTGGTATGGTGCGGGTTACAGGTAGCGCTCAATGCCGGCGATCTGTTTGGCACCTACCTGGCCCTGGGCATAACGTTTCTGATCGGGCTGCAGGTAGTTATCAATGTGAACGTGGTTTTGGGGCTGATGCCAACAAAAGGAACCACCCTTCCCTTTATCAGTTACGGGGGAACATCGTTAGTCATGAATCTTTTGAGCATCGGCATACTGGTTGGCATTTCGGATCAGAGTGAGTGCCGGGTGCGACGATGATAATGGCAATCGCAGGCGGAGGAACCGGCGGTCATCTGTTTCCCGGCATAGCAGTGGGCGAAGAATTTTTAAAACGGGACGCGGACAACAGCATTTTTTTTATCGGCACCGCCCACGGACTTGAGTCGCACCTCGTGCCACAGGCGGGGTTTGCCCTTAAGACCATTACCGTGCGCGCGTTTAAGGGGAAGGGGATTGCGCAGCGCATAATAGCGGCAGCGATCTTACCGCAGGCCTTTGTGCAGTCATGGCGCCATCTGAAGCACGGTCGTGCTGATATTGTGTGCGGCTTCGGCGGGTATGTATCAGGTCCGGCGGTGGCGGCGGGTGTCGCGATGCGGATACCAGCCGTCATTCATGAGCAGAACAGCTTTCCTGGTTTAAGCAACCGGCTGCTGGGAAAAATTGTGGATAAAATTTTTATCTCCTACGAAGAAAGCAGAAACTTTTTTCCGCCTGAACGAACGATGGTTACCGGTATGCCGCTCCGGCGTCAGTTCAGGGAACGGCCTCTGCCGGAACGTGGGGAAGTGTTTACCGTGGCGGTGCTGGGCGGCAGCCAGGGCTCCCGCGAAATCAACCGGGCGATGGCAACTGCGCTGAGCTTCTTAGCGCCGATTAAAGACCGCATCCGGATTATTCACCAAAGCGGCGCAGAGGATGCGGCCGCGCTGGCCGCAGCATATCGGCAATGCGGATTTGATGCGCGGGTTGAGCCCTTTATTGATGATATGCTAAGCGTATATGGCGGTGCGCATCTCATCATTTCCCGGGCAGGTGCCGCTACACTTGCAGAAATAGCCTGGTGCGGCAGGGCCGCCATTCTCATACCCTATCCCTATGCGGCTAATAATCATCAGGAAAAGAATGCCCGGGTGTTTGTGGATCGGGGCGCAGCCCTGATGCTGTGTTCCACAGAGTTGAACGGCCCGCGGCTGGCACAGGCAATTCTTGATTGCGAACAGCATCGCGACCGGCTTGCGCAGATGGAAGCGCAGGTTCGTACTCTGGCGCAGCCGCAGGCGGCACAGATGATTGTAGATAGCTGCTATGCGGAAATTCGGAAAAGAAGAAAAAATCCATGCGCTCGTTGTCAGCAATAAAATAAGGTGAGGATCGTCAAAGAGCTGTCGCGTGGATTATGCAGTTTCTCGTGGTGCATTTGATCACCGTGAACGATAACAGCAATGTATAAAAAAGATCAGCATCTCCATTTTGTCGGTATTGGCGGTATTGGTATGAGCGGTATTGCCGAGGTACTCTTAAATATTGGCTATCGGGTAAGCGGCTCAGATATTAAGGCAACCGATATCACCCAGCGGCTTGCCGCCCGCGGCGCCATGGTTTATTACGGACACCGGAGGGAAAACATAAAGGATGTTGACGTGGTGGTCGTCTCATCAGCCGTCAGAGCAGATAATCCTGAAGTGATGGAAGCGCGGGAGAAAAAGATACCGGTTATTCCCCGCGCCGAGATGCTGGCTGAGCTGATGCGCCTTAAATACGGTATTGCCGTTGCCGGCGCTCATGGCAAGACCACGACCACATCGCTGATCGCGGCCATTCTGGGGCACGGCGGCATTGATCCCACTGTGGTGATTGGCGGCAAACTCAATACCACCAATACCAATGCCAGTCTCGGCTCGGGAGAGTTTCTTGTGGCCGAGGCTGATGAAAGCGACGGATCATTTCTCAAACTCTCTCCCACCATTGCCGTGGTTACCAATATAGACCGCGAACACTTGGACTATTACCGAAATATCCGGGAGATCAAAAAGACGTTCCTTGAATTTATCAACAAAGTCCCGTTTTATGGTCTGGCGGTCATATGCCTGGATAATGAAAATCTCCAGAGCATTATTCCCCGCATTGGCAAGCGGTTTGTAACTTACGGCTGTTCAACGCAGGCCAATGTGCAGGCACGGGAAATTGCACTGCAGGGATTTACCAGCAGCTTTTCCGTAGTCTTTCACGAGCGGCTGCTGGGACAGGTGGAACTGGGGATTCCGGGCGTGCATAATGTATACAATGCCCTTGCTGCAATTGCCGTAGGGCTTGAGCTTGACGTGTCGTTTTCCGTCATGCAGGAAGCGCTGCAGTCGTTTAAAGGGGTGCAGCGCAGATTTCAGATCCGGGCGACGGCACGCGGCATCACCTGGGTTGATGATTATGGCCACCACCCGACAGAAATAAAAACCACGCTGAAGACCGCTAAAGAAGTCTGGCAGAATCGTCTGGTGGTTGTCTTTCAACCGCACCGCTATTCCCGCACCCGGGCGTTGTTCAAGGAATTCATGGTGACGTTTTATGATGCAGACGTGCTGATCGTCACCGATATTTATGCGGCGGGTGAAAACCCCATTCCCGAAATGAGCGGCCGGCATTTTTATGAAGGCCTGCGCAATTACGGATACAAGGATGTTACCTATGTTCCCTTCGTGGACGACGCAAAAGAGCACCTTAAGCACATTTTGCGACCCGGTGATGTTCTGCTGACGCTGGGGGCAGGGGATATTTGGAAGGCCGGCGAACAGGTTATGCAGGAATTAATGGAGGCATAATATCCCTGCAGCGGCAGAAAACCGGCCGGCGCTTTTGCTACGAGCGGTTCAATGCGTTGGTGAAGGGGGCATATAACAGGCAACAGATGCAGATACCAGACAGCGAGCGGTCGTCATACCGAAAAACATTTCAGCAAAAGAAGATAGGGGTTCTTATGGGCGGGCTGTCTTCTGAACGCGAGATTTCATTGCGAACCGGGCGGGCAATTCTTGGGGCGCTTCAGGAGCGCCGCTATCAGGCGATTGCGTTTGATGTCGAGCGTTCTATTGCAGAAAAACTCCGGGAGTCGGCGATTGATGTGGCTTTTATTGCATTGCATGGCATGTTCGGCGAGGATGGCGCTATTCAGGGGCTGCTGGAAATTATGGGTATACCCTATACCGGTTCAGGGGTTTTTGCCAGCGCTCTTGCCATGAACAAAGTGGCCGCAAAAAAGATTTTTATGTATCACAACCTCCCCACACCGGCATTCACTACTGTTTACCGCGAGGATGTGGCATGTGCCGAAACTGCAATAAAAAAGATACCGCTATCCTATCCGGTCATCGTCAAGCCCGCTGAAGAGGGATCAACCATAGGGGTAACGATTGTGCGCCGCGAAGAAGACATGCTGCCGGCGCTGCACACCGCAGCGCGCTATGGTCAAGAAATCCTCGTCGAAGAATTTATCTGCGGGCGGGAGATCACCGTCGGGATTCTCAATGACCAGGCGCTCCCGATTATTGAGATAATTCCGCGTAACGGATTTTATGATTTCCAGGCAAAATATCAGAAGGGAGAAACTGCCTATCTTTTTCCTGACTGGCTCAGCCCAGCGCAGGAGCAGGACATCAAGGCCACGGCGCTTAATGCGTTCCGGGCGCTGGGATGCAGCGGCGCCGCCCGGGTCGATTTTATGGTCGACCAGAATTTCCAGGCATTTATTCTTGAAATTAATACGGTGCCGGGCATGACGGAGACCAGCCTATTGCCCAAAGCAGCAGCCCGGGCCGGCATTGGATTCGCGGATTTGGTTGAGCAGATTTTGTGGAACGCCGCCGTGCATAAACACGTGTCTCCTGTGAGCGGGAGCCAGGACTTGAGATGAAACGTTTTGCAATGCACCCTCTTGCGTCGTCGCCGCATAGCCATATGGCACGGCACACTGTGCGCTATCGGCGGTTACCAGCCGTCGTGGCAGTTATCGGCATGCTGGCCCTCGGCGCACTGCTGATAATAGCAGGACCGTCATATTTGCCGCTCGCCGGCGGCTTTCATATCAACCATATAAATATTTCGGGCTGTCGTATCACTCGGCCGTCGGAAATTCTCGCATATGCACACCTGCAGCCCGGCATGAATCTGTTACGGGTGGATCTGGCCCAGACAAGTACCCGACTTGAGCAGTATCCGTACATCCAGAAAGCAGTAGTGGAAAGAAAGCTGCCGGATACTCTGGAAATATTTATTGTCGAGCGAGAGCCGCGGGCGCTCATACTGCTTGATGATTATTATGTGCTTGATACTCATGGCGAGATTTTTAAAAAAGCCGAAAGCGCCGAGCGGCACTATCCGGTGTTAACCGGTCTCACAGAACAATCTTTGTACCACGACCGTCAGCGGTGCCAGACAATGATCCGCACAGCCCTGCAGCTTCTTGATGATATTGAAAATGACGCACGATTTAAAGGGTCGCAGATAGAAATAGGCATAGATCAAACGTCAGGGTTCACGATACGGATGTCGCCCGACCCGGTTGAGGTTGAATTGGGCTGGGGCGCATTTCCTGAAAAAATAGATTCCCTGTGGAAGATAGTGGATGATTTGAGAAGCAAGGGATTGTCCCCGGATATCGTTAAACTTAAATCGCCACACAAAGCATATGTCACGGTAAGGGGATAGCAATTATACGGATAAAAAATAAATCTACATATAGTATTTTATAGCTATTGACATACAATTTATGGTATAAGGACACCTTAAAAAGACGTGCATAATTATTTTTATAGTAAATCAGGAGGGTTTTACCATGGGCAGCAAAAACCCTGATGCGATCGTCGGACTGGACATTGGAACAACGAAAATATGCACTGTGGTAGGCGAGGTCCGGCAGGATGGCATTAGTATCATTGGACATGGTTTACAACCATCACGCGGCATCAAAAAGGGCATGATTATTAATATGGACAGCACTGTGGAGTCAATAAAAAAGGCGGTTGAAGACGCTGAAGCGCAGGTTGGGTTTAATATCCGCACGGTGCTCACCGGCATTTCAGGCAGCCACATTAAAGGCTTCAACAACAGCGGCGTTGTTCCGGTCAAAGATAGGGAAATCAAAAAAGGCGACATCCGCCGGGCAGTGGATGCGGCAAAATCGGTAGTCATTCCCATGGATCGTGAGGTGATACATATTCTGCCGCAGGAATTTGTTGTTGATGATCAGGACGGGATTAAAGATCCCGTGGGGTTATCTGGAGGGCGGCTTGAAGCGCGTGTGCATATTGTTACGGGAGCAGTTACCTCGGCGCAGAATATTATCCGGTGCACGAATAGAACCGGGCTGAGCGTAAAAGATATTGTTCTGCAGCAGTTGGCCTCCGGCGAGTCGGTATTGTCGGATGATGAACGTGAACTGGGCGTGCTGTTAATTGATATCGGCGGCGGCACGACCGACATTGCGATTTTCCACAAGGGAAGCATCCGCTACACGGCAGTATTGCCGCTGGGGGGTGATCATATCACCTCGGATATTGCGGTTGGCATCCGCACGCCGCTTTCTTCAGCAGAAGAAATAAAAAAACAGTGCGGCTGTTCAGCGGCTTCATTAGCAGAAGGAAAAGAGACGATAGAAGTGCCCGCCATTGGCGAGAATAAACCCCGGCCAGTTGCAAAAAAGATGCTCTGCCAGATTATTCAGCCGCGCATGGAAGAGATTCTGATGTTGGTACAAAAGGAGTTCTTAAAATCTGGATACCGGGAATTTCTGTCTGCCGGCGCGGTAATAACCGGGGGCACCGCACTGCTGAAGGGTATTGCAGAACTGGCAGAGCAGGTGCTGCGTATGCCGGTGCGCATTGGTTACCCGCAGGGCGTCAACGGTCTGAATGACGTCATGAACAACCCCATTTATGCGACCGGTGTGGGGTTAGTGCTTTTTGGGACGAGGGCAAAAGAGCCCAGCTTTAACAGCGGCAATGGACATAATGTGATTACCAAGTTCAGTCATAGAATAAAAAGATGGTTTGAAGAGGTATTATAAAAAACAATGTATTAAGAGTAACGAGGGAGGTGCTGTATGTTAGAATTTTCAGAGAACCACAATCCGATATTTTTATTTGAAGATCAGGCGCATATGGTAGCAAAAATTAAGGTGGTCGGTGTCGGCGGTGGCGGCTGTAACGCAATAAATACTATGATTGCCGCCAATCTGGAGGGTGTTGAATTTATTGCCGCAAACACTGACATGCAGGCATTGAAAAACAGTAAAGCAGCGGTGCGCATGCAACTGGGCGCAGATCTTACCAAGGGCCTGGGAGCAGGCGCAGACCCCATAATCGGGAAAAGCGCCGCGCTTGAAGACATTGACAAAATTCGCGAAGCTCTTGAAGGCGCTGATATGGTGTTTATTGCTGCCGGGCTGGGAGGCGGCACCGGAACCGGTGGCGCTCCCGTCATCGCAGAAGCGGCCAAAGGGCTGGGCGCGCTCACGGTAGCCATTGTGACGAAGCCGTTTAATTTTGAAGGGAAACGCCGTAAGCGCATTGCGGAAGACGGCCTGAAAGAGCTCGCTGAAAAAGTGGATTCACTCATCGCCATACCGAATCAGCGCCTGCTCAGCGTGGTTGATCCGGCAACCAGTTTTGTTGAAAGTTTTAAAATGGCGGATGAGGTTCTGCTGCATGCCCTCAAATCCATATCTGATCTGATAACCGTCCCCGGCCTTATCAATCTGGACTTTGCCGACGTGAAAACCATTATGTCAGAGCGCGGCATGGCTTTTATGGGAATCGGGGTCGGCAGCGGCGAGGATCGAGCCCGGGAAGCAGCTAAACGGGCTATCTCAAGTCCGCTCTTGGAAGATATTTCCATCAGCGGCGCACGGGGGTTGCTCATTAATATTGCCGGCAGCAGTTCCATGTCGCTGCATGAAGTGGATGAGGCGATTTCGCTCATTCAACAGGAGTCGCACGATGATGATGAATCAAATATTATTTTCGGGGCGGTGATTGATGACTCTTTGGGAGAGAAAATCCAGATCACGGTTATTGCAACAGGATTTGACCAGCAGAAAGATGTTCTGAAAGAGCAATTAGGCAGCGAGTTTGCAGCCAGCAGGCTGATGGGGGATTCGCAGCCGGTGCATGCCTCTGACTTTAGCGATTCGCTGGCTAAAGAGCATTCCAAAGTTATTAAATTGGGAACCATTATCAGCGAATTTGCCGATGACAGCCAGTGGGATATTCCGACATTTATCCGCAACCAGGCCGATTACAAATAAACGGCACGGGCAGACTGCCGTGCCCGAAAAGACCGGAGTAAATATAACCGTTCGTTGAAAAAGCCACAGCTCTCGTTACACGAATCAGGGCTCCTTTGCACGCCGCACACGGGCGACATCAGGATAGCGCTGGCATTTCCTAATACTTATCATGTGGGTATGTCCAATCTGGGCTTCCAGATTATCTACCGGCAGTTGAACCGTTGTCCCGATGTAAGCTGCGAACGCGCCTTTCTTCCCGACGGGAAAATCATCAAACATCAGGAATCAAGCCGGACGGCGCTGGCGTCGGTGGAATCACGGCAACCGCTTAACTCCTTTCACATCATTGCCTTTTCTGTTTCCTTTGAAACCGATTATCTCAATATTCTGACCATGCTGAGGCTGGCGCATCTTGATGTGCTAAGGACCGCGCGGCGCGCTCGTGACCCGCTCATTATAGGAGGCGGCGTTTCCCTGTTCCTCAATCCCGAACCACTGGCGGATATTTTTGACGTGTGTATAATCGGCGAAGGAGAGGAAATCATAGAAGAAGTGCTCGATGTCATAAGACAGGAGCAGCCTGCCCGCCGGTGGAAAAAACCGGATCTGAAAGCGTTTGCCCATATTAAAGGCGTATATGTTCCTGCGGGCTATAACGTGACATACCACTCGCACGGCACGATTAAATCATTCAGCCCCATGCCGGGATTTCCGCCCACTATCACCAGGCGCTGGATTGCCGACCTCAACCGATTTTCCGGATCTTCCTGCATCATTACCCCGGACACAGAATTCGGCAATATGAAACTTGTGGAAGTAAGCAGAGGCTGTCCCCGGCGGTGCCGCTTCTGCGCCATCGCGATGGTATACCGACCCTATCGCCTGCGTTCGCTGCACTGTCTTGAACACGAGGCCCTATTCGGCCCGCCTGTTAATAACAGAATCGGCCTGCTGGGGTCGGCAGTCGGCGATCATCCCGAACTGACTGCTCTGGTGCAGCGGATTGCAGAACAGGGCGGCACGGTATCGGTTTCATCCCTTCGCGCGGATACGCTTTCCGAAGAGCTTGTTGAACGTCTTCAGGAGAGCCGGCACTTTTCCTATACCATTGCGCCTGAAACCGGTTCTGAGCGCCTGCGCCGGGTTATTGCCAAAGACTTGACCAATGCTGAAATATTTTCTGCAGTGGCGCTGCTTGCGCGGCATAAAATTGCACGAATAAAACTGTATTTTCTGATTGGCTTGCCGACCGAACGCGACGAAGACATCGAAGCGATCATTGATCTGAGCCGGCGCGTCAGGCACGTATATTATAAGGAAGCAGGTGGGCAGCAGTGGCTGCGGCAGATTTCAATAAGTGTGAGTATATTTATTCCCAAGCCGGCAACGCCGTTTCAATGGCAGGCTTTTGCCGATGTTGGAGAATTGAAAAGAAAACTGAAAAAAATTCGGCAGGGCTTAAAGAAAGAGCAGAAAATCGTGATGACGCATGAAATCCCCAAATGGGCGTATATTCAAGCGCTGTTAAGCCGCGGCGATCGGCGCACCAGTGCTTTTCTGATAAAAGCCTTTGAAACAGGAGGAGACTGGGGGCGCGCCCTGCGGGAAGTGCCCCTGAACCCTGAATTTTATGTGTCTCGACAGCGCAGCCGCGAGGAACTATTGCCCTGGGATTTTATTGACCATGGGGTAACCAAGGATGCGCTGTGGGAGGAATACCAAACAGCGCTTCAGCAGCATTAGGCGGGAAACGGCAAGCTCTGCTGGTGCGATTTTTTTCTGGCTTTGCGCCGTACCTCAGTTTTTGAAAACAAATCAATGCGTTTCTGCAACGTATTTCTGCTTATGCCCAGAATGTGTGCGGCTTTGCTTTTATTGTTTTTCACGCGGCGCAGAACCGTTTGAATATAGATGCGTTCAATTTCCTCTAAACGAAAAAAATCCTCTCTGCCGAAAAAGCTCTCCAGGGCAATTGATTTTTTGGAAATATTAAAACGAATGTCATCTTTTGTAATGAGGGGACTTTGGGCAAGCAGCACGGCATTTTCTATGACATTTTTAAGCTCGCTGATATTATGGGGCCATGAGTGCGCTTTCAGGAGCCCGAGCGCTTCGGCCTGGATGCCGCTAATATCCTTGCCGTATTCCTTGCTGAACCGGTCCAGAAAAAATGAGGCAAGCGGTTGAATATCTTCCACGCGATCCCGCAACGGCGGCAGCGACAAGGTATCAGGATGCAGGGTTTTATTCAGCACTTCCTGGCAGGGCGCATCAACTGATGATTTTTCCTGGGTCGGGCTATAGGAAAACATCAGGTGGACAGCAGCTTGAGGCGAGCGGATACATTTAGTCCACAGGTCTTTTAAAAATTCAAACACTTTTCCCCGGATCTGGGGTTCCAATTTCCCCACGTCGCGAAAAAAAATTGTTCCTGAATTTCCGGATAATGCATCCCCCCCTGATTTATACTCGGCATTCTTTCCCAGCGCTTCAAGATACTGCTGCATCTTGTGTGCAAAATGGTCAAATGGTAACTGTGCGCAATTGACCAGAAAAAAAGGCTGATGCAATGATGAGATCAGATAATGGATGTTTTTTGCGAGGAATTCTTTGCCGGTTCCCGGTTCGCCGGTTATCAGTATGGGGGCATTACCTTTTGCGGTTATTTTTTTTGCCTGCTGAAATACCTTCCTCAGAGACTGACTCAGACAAAACAGCGGGGAAAAGTCAATGGTATCAACAAGGTGTTCCTGTAGTGCATGCATAGATGGTGCAGATCAATTTAAGCTGTTTCAGGAATATGTGCTGTTAAAAAGACGAGTAAAAGATAATAAAAATTAATGAAGCATAAAACAGAAGCACAAGATAACTATTTCTCGCGTATTAAATATTTTTTACCTGTGAAAAGAAATAAAAGTGCCTGCTGTTTGGTAAAGATAACTTGTTAATGGTGTTTATACATAAAAAGATTGGGTGAGCAAGTCAAGTAATATTTTGATGCAAAAAAAAGCAAGAGTTTTTAATGAGAACGAATACGTGTTCGCATAATTTTTTTGCCAGGTATAGCAGCAGACTAATATTTGAGATAACAGAACATTTTATTAAAGCGAAATTAACGTGCTATGATATTTTTCTCTGTTTCTTGATAAGAAATTTTTTTAACCCGTTAATGAACAAAACAATTTTTGAATTAAGCGGGTAAGATTTTAACGCAGTATGATGATGAAAAATTTTATTGCACAGAGCGTGCGTATGTTTTAATACCTAATCAGAGATTTTATATTGGCATCCAAGCTGTACCGGGTGCTGTAAAAAATGCGGCAATTAAAACTACAGACAGGAGCATAAAACGATGAGCACAAACAAGAAGTATGCGCAACGGTTAAAAGAACTTGAGGGATATGCGCGCGATATCATCGCATTCAAACTTGTTGATGAAATACCGCCGGGAATAGAACATTACGGTTCTGATGTATCATTCATGTGCGCTATTGTTGCCGAGGTATGGCAGGGTCGGAAATGCTTTTACATCACCAATAAAAATGTGCTGTGCGGCGGGGCCGTCTATGCCGGTATCGGCAATAAAAAAATGACAAAAGAGGATTTTGACGCCGGGATGGAAACATCCTTGGGCAAGAATAAGGCCTATGAAAATCGTCAGGTCATGAGGCGAGTCAACCAGCAGATACCGCACCATTTCAAACATCATAAATATCTCATAATTGGTGCTCTGGAAGAAGTTGAAGCGCCCGATCAAGTGATGATTGTCGCTGATGCGAACAGAATTATGCGATTGTGTAAAGCATATACCTGGAAAACGGGAGAACTGGTGCACGGGTTACAGGGAACCGCCTGGTGCACGCAGTCGCTGCCCGTGGTGCATAGAACCAAAACCATGACCTATACGCTGGGCGATCCGCCCTCACGATTTCTCATGCAACTGGAACCGGGAGAAATGTATTGTAACATTCATTATGAGCTGTTGCCGCTTATCGTTGAAAACTTGGAAAACATATCAAGCGGTCATGTGCTGGAGTAATGAAAGGAGAAAAGTGTATGGCTTATGTTATAACAGAAAACTGTGTTATCTGTGGCACCTGCTGGGAGATCTGCCCTACTAAGTCAGTGGTTGAATATGATTGGTATTATAAAATTGCCGAGAGCTGTGTTGAATGCGGGGCATGTGCACGCGTCTGTCCCAATTCAGCGATTATACGAATAAAGGATAAAAAGGATGACACAAAAAACCAGAATTCGGACAGTTAATAACTCCCGCGCATAGCTTGTTTATATTATCTGCTAATAGGAAAAGGCACCAGATAACCCATGGTGCCTTTTCCTATTTGTTCTTATGACAAGTGTTACTTTTCAGCCGCGGGTTGTTCTCCCTGCTGTTCTGCCTCGGTTTTCTGGGTTTCCTGCTGCACGTCCGGTTTTTCTTCCTTTGCTTTTGCCTCTTCGGTTGTTGGCGCTGTTTCCTCGATTTTTTGCTGTTCAACTGAAGGTTGCGTTTGCTCTGCAGCAAAAGAATAGCCGGCCACTGCACAGGCCAATATCAGTGCTACCACCATTGAAAGAATCCGCTTCATTAATTGTCACCTCCTTTCCATATCTATAAAAAGAATATCTAACCAAATGTTCTCTGAACCTATGCATGGCAATTTCAATACCGTTGCTCGAAACAGTAATTAACTCATTAGATTAACTGATTTTTTTAATTTTAGGACTGTTTTACTGATGCCGATTGATGCTTCTATTTAGCAACAGTAACTTAGTTCAACAATATGAATCTGAAGCAATTTTAACGGTTATTCTCATGTGCCGATTTTCATGCAACATGGTGCCTTTTAGCTTCAGATCAGTAAATAACTCAAAATGACATATTTAAGTAGACAGGTTGACAATTATTTATTTTTATTATATAATATTATATGTTTAAATATAATTATATGTTGTTATTATAATAAAAAAATTGTATCTAAAATAAGTAAAATTTAATAAATTTATGCATTATTTAACTAAAAAATACTAATAATAGAAATTAAGTAATCGCTTATTTATAAAGAATAAAGAGAAAAAGAGGTAGTTCTAAAGCAGCAAGGGTAGTTGTAACTGACCAATCTGATAGGTGCAAAGAAACCATTGAGACAATAATCATACTGGAAAGGAGGAAAATATGTAGGTGAGCTTGATCATTTTATTAATTCTATATCTATCTTATTTCAGAAACGGTCCTCACCCTACTTAAGAGGATCATTAGTGATTGACCTAAACGGAAAAAAAGGAAAGGAGCAGGAAATGAAAAAAAGAATTCTTATTTTAATACTATGTTTTTCCCTGATATGTGCCTCAAAACTATGTGCGACCATTGGTCCAATTCCTTTGAATGAGGCTAACAGTTCAAGCATGCTTCCAGATGGGGAGATATATGCAGTGGTTATTGTCTCGGCTCTGCCGGATTCTTGCCCCGGTTCGTATGATGGGGTAAGACTTATGGTTGACGTCAACCAGAATATCCTTATCCCCATCCCCGGCGTACCCTTTGGCGTTCAGAAATTTGGCTTTAATTACTCTGGCAATTTAGATGAATTGATCTTTTCAGGGTTACCTTATAAATGGTCTGTTAAAACTAATCAAAATTTGTCAGAGTTCGGCGTGTTTATGGAAGCCGCGTATGACACCAAATTCCGTCAGGATCCACTGACGGTAGATATTTGCAACTGCTGCGCTGATTTAACAGAAGGCGACTTTGTGGTTAAAAACACAAATGGCTACGTTTTTGCTGCGCATATTGCCGGATTTACTTATAGCGGCACTACCGAAACCTCAAGCGCCTTTTTTGGGACCGTGGAGACAACATTGATAGAATTGGCTGAATTCACCGTTAAACCGGGTAATAAAAAGGCAACACTGATGTGGAAGACCGCCTCTGAAATAGATAATGCCGGATTCAATATTTATCGCGCGGAATCACCTGACGGCGATTATGTAAAAATAAACGACTCCTTGATTATTGGACAAGGTTCCAGCATGCGGGGAGCAACGTATGCGTTTGTTGACCGGGATGTGCAGAACAGGAAAACCTACTATTATAAGCTGCAAGATATTGATTTAGAAGGGAAGAGCACGTTTAATGGGCCGGTCAGCACCACCCCGCGATGGATATATGGAATACTGAAATAAAAAAGGAACTGATTGCAAGCAGGCAGGGTTAATTTAATAAATCGCCCTGCCTGTTTTTTTAATGATTCCTGGAGCCGGCGAGTGGGGTTGAACCACCGACCTGCTGATTACAATTACTGCGCAGTCCGAATTTGGTTATTATCCTACCACCTGGGGTAATCGTGGGCCTCCCTGTAAACAAATTGCTCTACACCAAGCTGCTCAATTAGCTTTCTGAAACACAATTCATTTATTAAGAACTTTTTAGAATAAGATAAAAGTTTGCAAGTGAAAATTTATTGACTTTCAATTTACCAACGACTTATAATTTTTAACACGTTTCAATGTAGTATTTTCGATTCAACAGGAAAACAAAAGTAGAACTGGGAGGGGCAAAAGGCATGAGTTCTGCTGTTGGTTTCAACCAGAAAACATAACACCGCTTACAGGATTAATAAATCTATACCTGTAGGCGATTTTTGTTTTCGCTTTAATGAAAGGGGCCAACAAAAAAGAAACCTTATGTAACTCGACTTAATCAGCTTTTTAATCTACAGAGGAGAGTATCATGCGGTCAAAAATTTTTTATGTAGCATTACTGGAGTTTCCTGAGTTTTATACTGCACATAGTGATAACATATTGAAATAG
>CAZQKW010000007.1:0-101021 GCA_964594075.1 uncultured Thermodesulfobacteriota bacterium
GAAAAGAAATCGTCTAACAAATCACTCCAGCGGACGGCCAAAAGCCGCCGCTGATTTCAGTCGTTGGGCAGCCTGCTGATTCTCCACAACGTTTAACCGTGATGACTCAGCAGGAATTCATTTTAAGAAAAGAGGAGTTGCTATGGCACTCAAAGTCGTAATCTATGGCGGTTCTGGCGGCATCGGTTCAGCCACGGGCCGTATCCTTCGAGCGCGTGGCTATGATCTGCACCTTGTCGGGCGGAGCGAAGAGAAGCTGTCCGCCATTGCGGCTGAGCTGGGAGCCACCTATACGACGGGTGACGTGACCGATGGACACCTCTTTTCCCGTGTGGCGGATGATGCCGGATCTCCATTGAACGGTCTTGTCTATGCCGTGGGCACCATTAATCTTCGTAATTTCCAGCGCCTCACCGAAGCTGATTTCTTGAACGATTTTCGGGTCAATGCGTTAGGCGCCGCCCTTGCCATTCAAGCTGCGCTACCGGCGCTGAAAAAAAGTACTGAGATCGCCTCTATCGTGCTTTTCTCCAGCGTAGCGACCCTCCAGGGCTTTGCTTTTCATGGGTCGATAGGGATGGCCAAGGGGGCTGTGAACGGTTTGACCCTATCCTTGGCAACTGAGCTCGCACCGAAAGTGCGCGTGAATGCCATCGCTCCTTCCCTCACCCGCACGGAGCTAGCCAAGAACATCCTATCGAACGCGCAGTTGTCGGCCTCCATTGCCGAACTGCATGCGCTGCAGCGGCTGGGCACCCCCGAAGACATTGCGTCGATCACCGCCTTCCTTCTCTCTCCGGAAGCTGACTGGATCACAGGCCAGATCATTGGTGTCGATGGCGGCCGCTCAACTCTGCGAACCAAAGGCTGAGAGAGTTTCCCGTGAAAACACTCCGGCTGGTTTTGGGCGATCAGCTTTGCCGGACGATCAGCGCCCTACGAGATTTGGATCGCACCCGCGATGTCGTGTTCATGGCCGAGGTACAGGATGAAACCACGTATGTGCCGCATCACAAGCAGAAGCTTGTCCTGGTGCTTTCGGCGCTGCGTCACTTTGCCGAATCCCTTCGTGCCGAAGGTATTTTGTTGGACTACGTCCAACTCGACGACAACAATACGGGCTCATTAACCGGCGAACTAAGACGAGCGATCGCGCGTCATCAGGTGGACCGCCTCGTCGTCACGCATCCGGGGGAGTGGCGCGTGTGGCAAATGACGCAGACCTGGGAAGAGATGTTCGGCCTTCCGGTTGAGGTTCGTGAAGATGATCGGTTTCTCTGCTCGCGGGTAGAATTCGCAGACTGGGCGAAGGGAGGGAAGAGCTTTCGGCTGGAGTACTTCTACCGTCACATGCGGCGCGCGACCGGCTGGCTCATGGCGGGTAACCAGCCCGAGGGCGGTCGTTGGAACTACGACACGCAGAATCGCAAGAGACTGCCCCGGAGCCTTGTTGTGCCGCCCGCACTTCGCTTTGTTCCTGACGCCCAAACATGCGATGTAATGACGCTGGTCCGGCACCGCTTTGCCGATCATTTCGGTGACTTGGATTCCTTCGACTGGGCCGTAACGCGTGAAGACGCGCTGAAAGCCCTGCAATACTTCATCACCAACCTTCTGCCTCAGTTTGGGGATTACCAGGATGCGATGAAAGCAGGAGAGGATTTCCTGTTCCATGCGGTTTTGTCGCCATACATAAACATCGGGCTGCTGAGTCCCCGAGAGGTATGCGAGGCCGCATTGGTTGCTTACCACCAAGGCTCGGCGCCGCTATCAGCAGTCGAGGGGTTTGTTCGGCAGATTCTGGGCTGGCGCGAGTTTGTGCGCGGCGTCTACTGGATGAAGATGCCCGACTATCCACAGACCAACTTTTTGAACGCCGAGCGCCCGCTCCCGGACTTCTATTGGACGGGGGAAACCGACATGAAGTGCCTGCGGGAGGTCATCGGGGCCACCCGCCGCCACGCCTACGCGCACCACATCCAGCGTTTGATGATCACCGGAAATTTCGCCCTGCTGACTGGCGTTGCGCCCGCTCAAGTGGAGGAATGGTACCTGAGCGTCTATGCCGATGCCTTCGAATGGGTCGAACTGCCGAACACACACGGCATGGCGTTACACGCCGATGGAGGCTTGTTAGGCTCGAAACCGTATGCGTCTTCCGGCGCCTACATTAATCGCATGTCGGACTATTGTGCGGGCTGCACCTACAATCCGAAGATCAAGCTTGGTACCAAGGCCTGCCCATTCAACTACCTGTATTGGTATTTCTTGATTGTGAATGAGACGCGACTCAAGCCCAACCCACGAATGGCCATGCCTTACCGGTCGCTGGCACGCATGGCTGCCAAGCACCGACTGGAGATCACCCAGCAAGCCGAACAGTTCCTGGCTCGGTTGGAAAGCCGGTACAAATGAAGCCTCAACCCGCCTTAGGAACGCTGCAGAGCACGAGACTGCCTGCCCAACAGCCGGCTGCAGCGTACGGCGTGCCGCCGCCGCTGAACCGAAACGTTAGCCCGCCCGTGCAAAACATAGCGAATCTGGAAAATGAATCATATTTATATTTCGACATCATCACCAGATGATTGGCGAAAATTTCTTGCAGAGCCAAAAAAGCAATGGCGTTCAGGATATTCGGCTAAAGAACTTGCAGAATGTTGGGAACAGTCAAATGGCTTTCCTTCTGAATTTCAAAATCTATTTTACAAAGCGAAAAATGAAGTTTTGAAGGAGTTGGAACTATTACTGGCAATTCCAGAATATCAAGTAAATTTGGTAGGCGGCAGACGCCCTTCTCAAAATGACCTATTTGTTTTGGCTAGCGCTAAAGATGGTCAATTAGTAACGATAATGATAGAAGGAAAAGTTTCAGAACCTTTTGGTGATACTTTAGAAGTCTGGCTCAAAGACGCATCCGAAGGTAAGAAAAAACGTCTAAAATTTTTGTGTGATGTTTTGGGCTTATCAAGTCAGCCACCTTTGAATATTTGTTATCAATTGTTGCATAGAACTGCATCCGCTGTTATTGAAGCAAAACGGTTTAACGCCGAATATGCCATGATGATTATCCATTCGTTCAGTCCAGAGCATAAATGGTTTTCAGATTATCAAGATTTTTTGGGTTTGTTTGGCGTTGCAAGCAAACTCAATGAGTTGATAGAATTGCCAGAGTCCGAAGGTAAGCAAATTTTTACAGGCTGGGTTGTTGGTCAGCAAAAAGCGGACTAACAAAGCGCGCAGGGAGGGTTAAGCCTCGTTGAAGAACTGGTTCACCGTTTGCGCGTGAAGGAGATTATCGAGGAGACGATTTATTTGGATTTCGCGCCGACACGGGGAAGTGGGTATAGGAAAACTGCAGCGGGGCAGGGCGTCATTCAATGTCCCTGAACTCTCTCAAAAAACTAGTATGGTGTACCAGATTTTCCAAAAAAACTTGACAGGCAACATGTTTGCTTATATTAGGTGGACAATAGTAGAATAAACATAAAAGACAATGTTGGGCAGCCAGACGAAAGCGATTGACCATGGAAAACAAACGCAAACATCTAGAGATGATCCAGGGTGTGGTCAACAGGCTTGCCCAGAGCTCATTTCTTCTCAAAGGCTGGTCGGTTGTTCTAGTGTCTGCCCTTTTCGCTCTTGCCGCGAGTGGTAGCCAGCCGCTCTTCATTTACTTGGCTTACTTTCCCGCCATAGCCTTCTGGATTCTTGACGGCTATTTCCTATGGCAAGAGCGCCTGTTCCGTGCACTATACGACCGCGTTAGGGGCCTTAAAGAGGAGGAGATCGACTTCTCAATGGACACCTCACTTGTAAGGCACAAAGTTGCACCTTGGCGGGACGTCATCCTCTCCAAGACCCTCATCATTTTCCACGGAACCTTGATCTGTTCCATTGTCATTGTCATGCTGGTGGTCATTCTACTTCCAATCGGAGAACAATAACATGGCACGTAGAGTCTTCTTTAGTTTCCACTATGAGCGCGACGTGTGGCGCGCTAGCCAAGTCCGAAACAGCTGGGTTACAAAGCCAGACAGGGAAGATGCAGGCTTCTGGGACGCCGCATCTTGGGAAGAGGTGAAGAAAAAGGGCGAAGAGGCAATAAAGGCCTGGATTCGCGAACAACTCAAAGGAACCACGGTAACCGTAGTCTTGATTGGAACCGAGACATCCAAACGCAAGTATGTTCAATATGAAATCGAACAAAGCTGGGAGAAGGGAAACGGTCTTATCGGCGTCTACATCCACAATATCAAAGATAAAGATGGGCACACCGAACCGAAAGGCGAAGACCCTTTTGCCGCCATGGGATACAAAGGCATACGAAAATACGACTGGGTATATGATGACGGCTACAACAACCTGGGTGATTGGGTAGAGACCGCGTACGCCCGAGCTCAATCCAGAAACAAGTAAGGGCTGTCTAACAAGCGCATCCAGCCGACGCCGCCTTCCGCGGCGCGGCTGATGCGCCAGCCGTTAGACGAAAATATAAAAGATGAAATTTACTCAATATTTTCTCTATACCATGCAGAGGCCCGATCGTGCTAAAATAAAGATGTAATGGATTGAAAAGACAATCAAAGACCCAGACTATATGGAGGTTCAGTCGGATAAAAGAATCCGAAAGTGGAAAAAGATCAAGGAGGAAGGCAAGTTTCTCCGCGTCATCATGCTTCCAGACGGAGAGACGGTTCATAATGCTTTCTTTGATAGGAGTTTTAAGGGAGAAGAGAAATGAAAATAAAATATTTTTCAGATACCGATACGGCCTTAGTGGAATTTTCTGACTTGGAAGTTTCTGAGACCAAAGAGATCAATGAAAATATTTACATCGACCTCGATACTTCTGGCAATTTGGTCGCCATGACAATTGAGCACGCCCGCAAGCAAGTCTCCCCCATCTATCCTATGAGCAGATAGAAAAGAAATCGTCTAACAAATCACTCCAGCGGACGGCCAAAAGCCGCCGCTGATCTCAATCGTTAGGCAACAAGAAAGGAGAGAAAAATGGAAAACGGGATAAGAAAAAAATTACTATGCTGTGCATTCATTTTCGGTCTTTTCTTTATTCTGCTCGCCGCACTTTCGGGCTGTGCCAAGAAACCAGAGGTGACGGGGGAGGTGCTCGATGGTTTCGGAAAGCCACTCCCCGGGGCTAACGTCAAAGTCAAGAATACCACTTTCGTTGCAACCACAAACGGGGATGGCCGCTACGCTGTCGGATATGTGCCGGGGACAGTGATCGTCACTTTTACAAAGGAGGGATACACTGCCGACGCACTTGTCCTCGACATCGCCACCGAATCCAAATACCCGGCAAAGTCCATGACCCTGTACAAGCTGCCCGTCCAAAAGGGCATTGTTGCCTTTGGGGCTTCCGACTACGTCCCCCTGCAGAAAGGCAAGCTGTCGTTTAGCTCCAAAAAGTTTCCCTTCAGCTGGGATAAGCCCTTGTTTCAAGATACCTACAGCGTAAAGGGCGAGTTCGTGGCGATTGGTGGAGGCGGCGCCGAGATCGCATTCCTTGACAACGATGGCCTGAATCAGCAACTTTTTGCTGTTACCGCAGAAGGCGTCATCCTGAGTCGCACCAAGAAGTGGTTGGACACAAAGGACGACGCCAGGATTCTCAAGGACATGGCCGTTCAAATCGCCCCTGATCTGTTCCTTCGCAAAGTCACCCTCGCCCCGGGGCGATATGCCTTTGTTACTCAGGGAGATTCCGCCCAAATGGGCTTTGGGGATCCGGTTGGAGAACCCGTTTACATTTTTGAGGTCAAGTGAGAAGAAGGACCAGCCTAACAACCGCATCAACCTGGGCTGGCAACTCCTCTGCGCTCCGTTGCCAGCCGGTTATGCGAAACGTTCTGCAGCCCCAAATATCTACGACCCTTGACTAATGTAGCCGAACTTACTGTGCCTGCACTTCCTCTGCTACATTCTCCTCCACCTCAATAAAAGATAACGCGCCGCTGGTACACCATTTGACGCATGAGGGATCCGGCGGTTCGCCGCACAGATCGCATTTTAAAGGGACCTCGCTGCCAGGCTCAAAAAAGAACGGTTTTGCCGGACAGGCTGCACGGCATAACGCACATTCGTCATAGTCCTCCCCCTTAATCGTGACAATATTGCGCGAGGTGCACTTTGCATCCGTGTAGGGCCCGGCAATTACAGGATAGTTGTTGCCTTTTTCCATATCCACAAAAACTTTAATGCGGGAGAATCGAGGATTAACTTCATTGGTGGTAATGTGTGCCAAAGCACATGCTGTCTCGCAGTGGCGACATCCCGTACACTTGTCAAAGTCTATATGGATCTTTTTTACTAACTGTTTCATAAATTCCTCCTATCTTGAGAATGGTTTATAATACTATGGTGATTAGCTTATAAAACGCTACAACAAAACGATACCCATCCGGTGCACACTCAACGCCCTTACCTTATTATTCACGACCTTTAATACAACATGGTAAAGAACTCTCCAAAAGAGTCGTCGGCATAATGACGGTAATGGCACAGGCAACCACTTGTGTTCTCATCAATCAGCAATATACCAGCATGTGCTGTATGGTTAGCCTGTATGCTCAAATATGTGATTAAACTAATTGCTGCCGCAGGAGGAAGAAGAAAAATAAAACCAGTAACAGGGTTCGTTGTTCTGCATCTGCCATATCATATACAGATATATCCGATGCTTTATAGCCGTTAGCGCCCACTGTCGGTTCAGGAGGTTGTGGCAAGGGGACGTCCCTGTATGAAAGATATGCGGCTCTGATAACCCATATGGAAAAGGATAGTGGCGCATCACGGTTTGTCGCGGTAATCCGGGGCCTGCGCCGCACCAAGGGCGAATCGAACAGCACAGTAATCATTCCCCATTGATGCGGCGCATGGTTTCAAATTATCAACTTTTTTGTCTTGTTCTCCTTTCATTGAAAACGGTAACATTCTTACCTGGTTAAATCTGCGCATTGTGCTCTCATGCGCTCATATGTGTATCGTGTGGCTTGTGATGAAAGCAGTTACGGGCCCTGCGAGCGATGTCTGGAGCGAACACAACCAACCGTTGCAGCGAGCACTTAACCCGCACACATGAATCAGCAGCCAAATAAATTTCAAATATTTTTGGTTAGGTTATTGCAATCCTAATTCCCTCAATTTATCAGGGCTCGGAACACCATCCGGCGTCCATCCTCTGATTGCATAATACTGGGGTAGCATGGTTTCAAGTTGCGAAACGCGGCCTTTGGCCGGACCTTCGGGCATCGGCTCTTTTAAAAACCGGGGGGGCAACGTATCGTCAGCTTTGGTGATCCCGGCCTTAAGATTGAATAAGCGCTCCATATTCCAGATTCTTTCTCCTGCTAAGAGCACATTTTCCCGCGTATATCCGGCGCCGGTACACACCTCCAGCATATCAACCATGTCATCCACACTAAATCCTTCAGCAAGACTCACAAACAAACACAGTCCGGAGGAATCAATAACTCCCGTAAGATCTTGAAACGCCTTAATGACCTGGGGTTTTCCCTCGCTGGCAAACGGATCAAGCTTCTGATTTACCCCTAATATTTCTACGGCAATGCCGTAACTGCGAACATGGCAGGCGCCTCTATTTGCGGTAGCATAACTGAGACCCATTGATTGCACGCCTCGCGGATCATAGGCAGGAAGACCCTGCTTCTTTACCCCCATGAATAGCTCGGGGTGGCCGTATTTCGAGGCTAATGCATATCCTCCTTCTGCCATAAGATCGCCAATGCCTTCGCGCAGACACATCATTTGAGTTAGTTTAACAAGTGCTTCGCCGTTGCCAAAATTTGCCTTAAACCCGATGTCCTTTTCAGGAACATATCCCTTTTCATAGAGTTCCATAAGGCAGGCAACAATGTTGCCGGCATCAATAGTATCCATGCCCAGTTGATTGCAAATATAATTAGCTTTGGTAACAGGGGCGAGATCGTTTATCCCGCAGGAGGCTCCCATGAGGGCGACGGTTTCATATTCCGGTCCCTCGCCCTCTCCTTCATACCGTTTATCTTTTATGACGGTTGACCTGCCACAGGCCATAGGACATGCAAAGCAGCCTTTATTGCGTTTTAAAATGGTGTCTCTGATGGTCTCGCCGCTGATTTTCATGGCATCCTCAAAAACACCGGTTTGGAAGTTTCTGGTGCAGAGAATGCCGCTCTCGTTTATTATATTCACCAAAACCGATGTGCCAAATAAGGGCAGCGCCTGTGCCGTGACTTTTGCAACGTCAGATCTATTTTTGGCTATGCTTGCTTTTACGAGCTCTCTGAATTTTTCACGGTCGGGAACCGGCACGCCTTTAGTACCCATGACGGCGACGGCTTTTAAGTTTTTCGAACCCATCACGGCGCCAACACCTGACCGACCTGCTGCGCGCGACTTATCATTCATAACACAGGCAACCCGGCACAGCCGTTCACCGGCCGGGCCGATACTTGCGATCCGAAACTCGCGGCCTTTCCAACGGTCACCTATTTCAGCACGGATGGCGTCTTCTGTTTCATCGGTCTGCTTTCCCCAGAGATCAACGGCTGATTTAAATTCAATGGTGTCATCTTTTATAAGGAGATAAACGGGTTCCGGCGCTTTGCCTTCAAAGATGATCATGTCATAACCGGCGTATTTGAGTTCAGGACCAAAATAGCCACCGGAATTAGAACAGGCAATGCAATTGGTCAGCGGTGATTTGGTCACCACCATATAACGCGAGCTTGCTATTAATCCCGTGCCGGTAAGAGGTCCCGTCGCAAAGATTAATTTATTGTCCTCGCTGAGCGGATCCACTTGCGGATTCACTTCGTCAAAAAGATATTTTTCTGCAAGACCGCGTCCGCCAATATAATCTTTTGCCAGATCCGGGTCCACATCTTCAACCGTATAGCTTGAATTGCTCAAATCAACTCTTAAAATTTTACCCATCCAACCATTCATACTGTATGCTCCTTTCTGAGATAGCACCTTTCAACAATATCTCTTGAAAAGTTTATGGAACAAGGTGTTCGTACGGTATTTCTATTTACTTAAAAAATAGTATGGGTGAATACCCTTTGTGTCAAGCATAAAGAGACTGGAGATTTCCCCAAATTAGCCCTGAAACTGGAAAAACGCGCTATATTGTGGAACATTAACACCCAATCGTCTGGGGTTTTTTCATCGCCGCAACACAACCGCCCCAGCCTCCGGTGCAGCGCCGGGGACGAAGGGCTACCGGCTGCCTGCCCCAGGCAAAATATACGCGTTTAAAACTCCGGCAAGTCCTTCAAGGTTGCATAATTAAAAACCGGCCCATCTTTGCATACATACAGATTGCCGACATTACACCGGCCGCACTTCCCGATACCGCACTTCATTCTGTTTTCTAAGGTGGTAAAGATCTGCCGTTCGGAAAAACCCAGTTCAAGAAGATTGTGTATGACATATTTTATCATAATGGGAGGGCCGCAGGTGATAGCAATAGTATTCTGGGGCGATGGTTTGATGCGCAAGACATTGTTGGGAACAAATCCCACAAACCCTTGCCAGCCCGGCTCGGCCATATCGATAGACAGGTGCACTTTCAAGTCATCGCGTTTTTGCAATGCCAATAGCTCTGCTTTATAGCAGAGGTCATTGGCCGACCGCGCACCGTAAATAATATCAAACTGGCCGAAGTCTTCGCGGTTATCCAGAATATACTGGACTATTGGCCGCAGCGGTGCCTGGCCAATGCCGCCGCCGATGGTGACAATGTTTTTATCTCTCCATTCTTCAATGGGAAAACCATTGCCGTAGGGGCCGCGAATCGTTATGGTCTCTCCCGCTTCGCAGTTGTGCAACGCCGAGGTTACCCTGCCCAATTTCATAATGCTGAACTCAAGATACTCTGGTCGGGTCGGTGAAGAGGCGATGGATATCATGCTTTCCCCGACGCGCAAAATGCCGACCATAGCACACTGCCCCGGTTTTTGATTCAAAACCCGGCCATGCTCCAAAACGACTTTAAAGGTCTTTATAGGCCGCGCGCCGTTCGTTTCATCGCGGGTTTCAACAACGGTCGCCTTCTCGGGAAGATATGGGTTCGTCATGCAGCACCCTTAACCGCGATCAGATTTTCAACAAGATCCTCATTAACCGGACACAGCGTAATACATCGCCCGCACCCCACGCAGCCAAACACTCCGTAGGTGTCAACATGAAATTTAAATTTATGATATATTCTGTTCCTCAACCGCTCAACCCGCGTGGGCCGGGGATTGTGACCTGATGCATGCAGGGTATATTCCTTATACATACATGAATCCCACACCCTGACCCGTCTGCCTCTTTTTTGTGCCATGGGCTCATCCTGGATATCAAAACAGTAACAGGTCGGGCAGGTATACGTACAAATGCCGCAGCCAATACATTTTAACGTGATTTTTTTCCACACCGGATGTTCAAAGATTCGTGCAAGCGTGTCGGTGATTCCGCTGAGGTCTATGTGCCGCTTAACCGCGCGCTCTGCGCGGTGCGACAGTTCCTGGCCCTGTTTCATATCCTCTGCGGATGGTTTGGTAAAAAGAGACGCTGTTTTATTAACGAGTTCCGTGCCTTTTTCTGAAAACACTGCTACCAGATACCGATCGCCGAGATCGGTGCACAACAAGTCAAGGCCGTCCCGCCCGCAGGGGTTGCCCCCCACTGACGTGCAGAAGCAGTTGGCAAACGGTTCGGTGCAGGCCACGCCAATCAAAATCGTAGTATCTCTGCGCGCCAGATAATACGGATCCGGAATATCGCCGGCAAACACCGAATCAAACAATGCAAAACTGCGTGCGTCACAGGGACGGATACCGAACAAAATATTCTGTTCCCTGTCCCCGGGAATCGCCGCTTGTATCTGATCATTCTGATCAAATGAAAAAAGTTGCTCGGTTTGAGGATATATGGCGTGTTTTATGATTTTTGCCTGATGGGTGAGATCCAGCACATTGTGCTGACCAGCACCAAAAGGTTCAAACACCGTGTCGCTATCTTTCTGCACAGGAGCCCAGACGGCATAGCGCCCAGACAGAGATGCGAGAAACTCGTTTACTGCATCTTTCTTCAGAATAAGCATGTCCATTGACAAAAACCTATAGAATAAAGCCCTGAGGATCTTCTGAGTGAAATGTTGTCAGAAGCGGCTTTGACTGGGGGTCCTTTCCCGATTCATAACCAAAAAGCTCTTTCGCGTCCTTTTCCAGCTTGCGGTTAAGTTTCATCAGCGGCAGGTTCATAGGGCACACGCGCTCGCATTCTCCGCAGCTAATGCATCTGCCGGCCAAATGAAAGGTGCGGATAATTTGAAACATGAAATTTTCTGACGTATCAACAGAACGCCATACCCACTGGGGATTAAGGCTATCCATGCTGCAAATGGTTGAATAGCAGAGCGGACACACGTTGCGGCAGGCATAACATCTGATACACTTGCTGAACTGTTGCTGCCAGAATGCAAGCTTTTCTTCCACCGGCAATTCTTCAAACGCTTTTATCTCATTATAATGAGCCGGCCGGGCGGCTGCCTTGTCGCCGATAAGCTTATCATAAATCAGCGGCGTGGGGTATTGGCATACCGTACACAGATCTGCCAGCAATTCTTCCTTGGGTATAGTGTGCGATTGGCCGTTGCAGGTAATAATATAGTTTCCGTTTTCCTCAGTCACGTCTGCCGGGTCGGTAACCTCGGGGAACCGGGCTTCGATTTTTCGCTGATCTATGACTCCCGTGCAGGAAACGCCAATGATATAGAGTTTATCCCGCGCAACACCCTTTTCTTTTATCAAGAGATTAAGCGCCCGGGTATCGCAGCCGCGCGCCACGAGCGCTATTTTTGAAGGTTTCATTGCCTGCTCGGTGAGGGTGGGCAACGTCTCTTCCATCATGACGTATTTAACCAGGCTCATATTGCACAAGGGTGAAAAAGTGAGCTTGTCTATGTCCTCTTTCGGTTCAATAAAAATCGGGGAGATTCTAAAACCGTAGCTCCCTTTCTTGTAGCCGATCAAGTACTTGACGTCCTTGCGGCTCAGCGCCCGTGCCGCTTCTTCTTTGAGCTTTTGCACAATCATACGGCTTTCCGCAGATAGGCCTTCTGAGGACCAATACTTTTTAAGTCTTGTGTTATCTCGGTTACGATATCAGCAAACTTTTTGCCTTCCGAAGCTGAAACCCAGCTCATTCTGAGTCGCAGCGGGTTGATGCCGCTGAACTCCAGCAGGTTGCGCAGCATGGTAAATCTGCGCCGCGCCAAATAATTGCCACTCACATAGTGGCATTCGCCGGGGTGTCAACCCGATACCAGCACACCGTCTGCGCCTTCCCGCAGCGCTTGCACCACAAACAGCGGGTTTACCCTGCCGGTGCACATGACGCGCACCACTTTGACGTTGGGCGGGTAATGCATGCGGGTGGTGCCGGTTAAATCTGCCCCGGCATACGAGCACCAGTTGCAGAGGAAGGCGACAATGTTTGGTTCAAATTCACTCATAACGTTCTCCCAGCGCTGCAATCATTGAGAGCATTTGTTCATCGGTAAACGACTTTTGCTGCATTGCTCCGCAGAGACACGCAGCCACGCATTGTCCGCACCCTTTACAAATGACTTCATTGACGTGGGCAACCTGGAGGAGATGCCCGTCCCGCTCAATCGTTCTCAGTTCAATTGCCTCATAGGGGCAAACTTCCACGCACAGCTCGCAGCCGCGGCAGGTGCGTTCGTCGGCGTAGGAGACAAGAGCTTCGGTTTTCACTTTTCCCTGCGCCAGAGGGGTACAGGCTCGCGATGCTGCGCCGCATGCCTGCGCCACCGTATCGGGAATATCTTTTGGACCCTGGCAGCATCCGGCAAGAAACACGCCGTCGCTTGCCGTATCCATCGGGCGCAGCTTCGGGTGCGCCTCGTATAAGAACCGGTCGGGGGACTGAGATAATTTGAGAAGCTTGGCAATCGCCCCGCTGTCAATACGCGGCACCATGCCGACGGCCAGCACTACGAGATCAGCTTCCACCTCAACCGGGTGGCCCAGCAAGGTATCTTCGGTCCGCACAATAAGCGTATCTCCCCTCTTGAAGACCTCGGAGACATTGCCCCGTCGGTACACAATGCCCTCTTCTTTTACCCGGTCATAAAACTCTTCAAATCCTTTGCCAAATGCTCTGACATCAATGTAAAATACCGTGACCCGCGCATCCGGTATTTTATCCTTGACGAGGTGCGCTTGTTTGGCAGTATACATGCAGCAGACCCGCGAACAGTATTCATTGCCGAGCGTTTTGTCGCGCGAGCCCACACACTGCACAAAAACCACATTCTGCGGCTTTTTGCCGTTGATGATAATGTCCCCAAGGGTAGGGCCAGAGGCTGATGATAACCGCTCGAACTCAAGACCGGTAATTACATTCGGGTATAATCCATAGCCCAGTTCCGGTTTTAACCGCGGATCAAAGGTGTCAAAGCCGGTTGCAACAACTATAGTCCCGACATCAATTTCTATAAATGTTTCCTTCTGTTTGAGGTCAATGGCTTTTAAATCTTTGCAGACCGGTTCACATTGCTTGCACTCTCGCCTCAGGGTATACCGGCAATAGGCTGGATTGATTACATACCGCGCCGGCACCGCCTGCGGGAAGGGAATGTAAAGGCACTTGGTTTTGGAAAGGTTCATATTAAATTCATCCGGCATTTCCACCGGACAGTAGGATGCACACGTGCCGCAGGCATTGCATTTATCTTCTATGATATAGCGCGGTTTCTTTTTAATGGTAACCTTAAAATTGCCAATATATCCTTTTACGTCAGTCACCTCAGAGTAGGTGAGCAGTTCTATATTGGGGTGGTTCCCGACATCCGACATTTTGGGGGTCAAAATACATGCCGAACAGTCAAGCGTGGGAAACGTTTTGTCAAGCTGCATCATGTGACCGCCGATGCTGGGCTCTTTTTCCACCAGATACACCTTAAACCCCTTGTCTGCAATCTCCAGGGCAGCCTGAATGCCGGCTATGCCTCCGCCGATGACCAGCGCAGTGGGGATAACCGCCACTTCTTTTTCTTCCAGCGGTTCAAGAAGCCGTGCCTTTGCCACTGCTGATGCGAGCAAGCCCTGGGCTTTGAGCGTTGCCTGCTCCCGGTCTTCATGAACCCAGCTGCAATGTTCACGGATATTTGCCACTTCCAGACAATAGGGGTTCAAACCAGCCGCACGCAGGACATTCCGAAATGTCGGCTCGTGCATCCGGGGCGAGCACGACGCTACCACAACCCGATTGAGACCCTGCTGTTTAATGTCATTTTTGATCAGTTCCTGCCCGGGATCTGAACAGAGGTATATATAATTCTTGGCAACTGTTACCTGCGGCAGGGTGGCGGCAAACCGGGTGAGTTTTTCTACATCAACCGTTGAATTGATATTGATGCCGCAGTGGCAGATATACACGCCGAGCTTTACTTTTCCCATGCCTGGTGTTACTCCATCACCTGGTTTACTAATTCCATGATGTCGTAGATTTTTATGCGGTCCTCAAAGCCGCTGCTTTTCACCGCATCCTCAAGGGTCAATATGCAGAATGGGCAGGCGGTTGCCAGTATCTCAGCGCCATGATCAAGCGCATCCTGGACCCTGATCGTTGCGGTGCGTTCCTTGGCTTCGTGGGCTTCTATCCACATTCTGCCGCCCCCGCCTTCACAGCACAGAGCCCGCTCTCGCGCTCTGTCCATTTCCACAAACCGAAGGCCGGGTATGCTTTTGAGTATTGCCCGCGGCTCATCAAAGATTTGATTCTGCCTCCCCAAAAAGCAGGGGTCATGGTAGGTGACCGTTTTTTCTAAGGTCTTGGTAAATTTGAGTTTCTTTTTTTTAATCAGTTCGTGGACAACCTGCGTGTAA
This sequence comes from uncultured Thermodesulfobacteriota bacterium, assembly GCA_964594075.1. Taxonomy (GTDB): domain Bacteria; phylum Desulfobacterota; class WTBG01; order CAIYCZ01; family CAIYCZ01; genus CAZQKW01. Next base: position 14,928 of record CAZQKW010000007.1, read on the forward strand.
TGTTTGATATCAACGCTGAGTTCCGGGTATTCATTTTTAAAGGTGTTATAGCAGTGCGGCGAGGTGGTGATAATCTGCTTGATGGGGAATTGCTTGAACATTTCAAGGTTCATTTCTTTAAGCGCATCAAACGACCAGATGTCGCCCATGCGCCGAATTTCGTTGCCGCAGCATACTTCATCATTGCCTAAAATGCCAAAATTGACGCCCCCTTTGGTGAGCGCCGTTGCCAGGCACATTGCAACCTTCTGCAGGCGCGGGTCAAAAGCCGGCGTGCATCCCACATAATAAAGAATTTCAGCATCTGCGATGCCTTTAACATTAAGTCCCTGCGCCCATTCTGAACGTTTTTCCTGACCGATATTCCAGGGGTTGCCGCGCACCGAAATGCTCTTTAAAACATCCCGTATTTTCGGCGGCAACTGGCCATCTTCTACCAGCACGCTGCGCATGCTGACCAGAAAATCAGTATGGTCTATTTTCTTTGGGCAGCGTTTTACACACGCCTTGCAGGTGCTGCAATCCCATAAGCTCTCGTGCTGATACGCAATGGCTTCGCCGTTAGAGTTGAGCGCCTCATATATTAAACGCCGAATGTTAAAATGGGGGGAAATTGTGGAGATGGGGCACCCGCCAGTGCACTTCCCGCACTGAATACAGGGATACAAGGGGTTTCTTTGGATATGTGCCAGTCTCTCGGTATCGGTTGTCATTGGATGAAGGAGGTATTACGCGTGATACCAGTTTTTCTTACAGCCCTATCATCTATTGAGTCTATTGAGAGCAGCCAGATAGAACGTTCAGCCCCGGAGGTGTTTGGTATTTACCCTTACAGTGAGATGTTATTATAGTTCTTTTCCCTCTTAACACTATAAAATAGTAACGCACTTATGTCAATATTAATTAACAAACACTGAATGAAAACACGTTATAATGCTTCAACAGCAGCAGCGCTGGTGATGCCGCGCGCTGCCTTCGCCACGACAGGCGCACCACGAAAACAGGCTTTGATGCAGCGCATGCGGCAGCCATCTCTAAAATAATGACTGCGGTCATGTTATGTGATTTTCGTGCGGCTGTCAAGAAAATTGTTCCCAGAATTTTTCAGGTTTTTATTCGATCTTTTCCAAAAGCACAAACTCATTAACCGTGCTTACTTTTTTGTAACCCCGCGCACGTATGGTATTGACATCCCGACGATTACGGGCAAAGGCAACCACAAAGCGCGGCGGATTTGTCCAGCAGGAACGCTCATGCTCTGCCGGCCAGGTGGTGGTATTGTAACCCCGCAGAAACGGATCAATAAACGGCACCTCAATAAAAAAGCGCGATGGCGAACGCAATCCTGATACCGCGTAAATTGCCGGTTCAAATCCCCGCACGATGAGCTGATCACCCGGCCGCGCCCGCTCCCGGATGAGAGCGCCGATAATCTCTTGCGCCTGATAATAATATCCATAACCGCCCTGAAACTGATTGAGATAGGTCATGCGGTCCTGCCGCCCGCATAGATAGGTCCAGAATGAAACGGTTACTGTTTTATAGGAACTGTTATTGTTAGTATACCATGGCGGTGCTTCGGCGAAACCGTACATCATGACCGCGATGGCAAGCATGGTGGTCAGCCGCGGGACATAGCGCATGCACAGCGTAACCCCGTATCCCGCGCACAGCATTACGAAGGGAACGGTAACTCCCCAGTGATAACAATAGAATTTCTGCTGGAGCCATACTGATGCAGCGGCGCTGAGACATAACAATAGCGCCACGCCAGCTCCACGCGCTACCGCGACGTATCCGCGCATTATTGCACATATGGTTCCGGCAAGCCATAATCCAAGCGCAGACCATACCCATACCGCGCTGTGCTTTAGCCAGAAATCAACAGCCCACGCCCGTGCCACCTCTGGGGCAGTTGGTTTTTGGGTTGCATAATACATGTTAAATCCATACAGCACATCCACCATGTCCCTGAATCCGCCCTGGGCAGCAAAATATGCAACACAGCCGCCAACCACCATTAAAATCCCCGCCCCATACAACGCCAGGGACGCGATAAGGGTCTTGAAACGCTTGTTTCCTCCGGCCGCCCCGGTCCGCAGCGCAATCGCAAGTGCTATGGCAGCAGCTACCACTGCAGCAGGGAATTTGAAAAGAATCGCCGTCCCGCTCAATATTCCGGCAAGGACAACACCCCACCACCGTCGCGTTTTTTCAATGAGGGCATAGCCGGCAAGAAGCGCAAGGCCTTCCCACGTTTCTACCTGTGCAGTATCCCAGTAGTCAAAACAGGTATAGTAGAAACTCAGCGTAAACAGCAGCAGAATTCCTGTTTCACCGCGAACCGGCGGCCAGACACGGCGGACGGTTCGCGCTGCCAGTAATCCAATGCCAAGCATCCCCATAAGGTCAAGCAGCCGTATGACCCAGTGGTGAGCGCCCAGCAGTGCAATACCCAGCGCGTGAACGAAATAAATTCCCGGCGGTTTCTGGTCAAAGGTATCCCGGAATGGCAACAGGCCATTGAGCCACTCGCGGCCCATATAAAAATGGGCTGCCTGGTCGCGGCCAAAGGGAAAGCCCAGGCTTGGCAGGCTGTATACCAGTGCTATGCACATGAGAATAAAATCTGCGCGGCGCTGAAACCACCCTGGACTACGATGGAAAAAATTAACCGGTGCTCTGATTATCTTCTTGTCATGCAACATGATGAATTGCTCCACGCACACACTGCTGACTTTCCCGGATTCTCTCCAGTGGCTTCGCTGCTACCATATGGCATCTGCATATTCACTATACAGTATAATATAGTTATTGTGGGATACCAACATCTCTTTTCAATGGGCACCGGTGCGTATTGTTCATCCGCACAAAAACCAATTTGACAAAGAAAATATAGAATGATAGATAACAAGGCTGTTACGCAGAGGAGCGGAAATTTTTCGGCAGGTGGTGATCATTTTCGTTGCGCATTATCAGCGGGGCGTTTAAAGGGCGCCGACTCCAGACGCACGCGGAGCTTTCTCTCAGGCCGACTTCGGATCGAACCCGGGAGGCAATCTTTAACATCCTCAGCAGCAGTTTAGGAAGCTTTGACGGCATTCGGGTGCTCGATCTTTTTGCAGGAACGGGGGCTCTCGGCATAGAAGCGTTGAGCCGCGGCGCAGGCCCGGCAACATTTGTTGAGCAGGATAAACAGGCGCTGACGGTCCTGCAACATAATGTTGCCTCCATTGCAGCACCTGAACAGTATAAAATTATCGGCGCTTCGGTCGCATCGGCAATCAGTCTTCTGCAAAAACAGGGCACGCAATTCGACCTCATCTTTATGGATCCCCCGTATGGGAAGAATCTGGTCCACACCACGCTTGAGGCGCTTGCGCAAACAACCCTTTTTACCCGGCGGGCAATGATAGTCTGCGAACATTTCAATCGTGATCACCTCCTCAAACACTATGGCCTGCTGTGCCGATACGATACTCGCCGCTACGGCCAGACCTGTGTTTCTTTTTTTAATGTTGCAGACCGGACGGCGTAACCGGTTAATGATTGCGCATATCTGTGTGCGTATCTTTTGGCGTTGAGAGTGCCGCGTGGCTGCCGCTTCGTGGAATCACTGTTGTTATGGCTCGGTGCACGCTACCCGTCATTGCGGATCGGTGGGCCGAAGCCCTGAGGATATCGAAGAGGACGCACTCTCTATGGGGATAACTAAACAAAGAGAATATTTGTTTGCCGGATAAGCGGATGTCTCCAAACCTTACCGCATGGTGTTTGTATCAGGCGCGAACCAGAGAAAAGGACCTTTAGTTGTATGAAAGACAACAATGAAAGCTACTGCATCTATCCGGGATCATTTGACCCCATAACTAACGGCCACATCAATTTAATTGAGCGCGGGCTGCACATTTTTGACAAGATTATTGTGGCGGTGGCGAATAATCTGATGAAAGCCCCGATGTTCACGGTTGAAGAGCGCAAGGAAATGATCACCCTGTCCTTTGCAAATAATCCGCTCAGCAACCGCATCATTGTGGATTCATTTGACGGACTGCTGGTGGACTATTGCAGAAGCAAGGGCGTGCATGTGATTCTGCGTGGGCTGCGCGCCACATCCGATTTTGAGTATGAATTTCAAATGACTTTTATGAACCGGAAATTGGACCGCTCCATTGACACCATCTTCATGATGACCGGCATGCAGTGGTTCTTTGTTAACTCCAGCGTGATTAAGCAGGCTGCCCTGTCCGGTGCGTGCGTTTCAGGGCTCGTGCCGGATATAGTCTGCGACAGGCTGCAGCAAAAAATAAAAAGTATAAAGAAAAAAGGCTGAAACATTTCAGCCGCAGAGCTTGTGGCTCCAATGATGATATGTATGGTGCACTAAGGGAGGCAACGTTATGGAACTTGCACGACGCGTGAAAAACATAAAGCCGTCGCCAACTCTGGCGGTTGATGCCAAGGCTAAAGCGCTGCTGGCGCAGGGCGTGGATGTGGTTGGATTTGGCGCGGGCGAACCTGATTTTGACACGCCGGAGAACATTAAGGACGCCGCCATCAAGGCGCTGAAAGCCGGCTTTACCAAATACACGCCGGCCGGCGGCACAGAGGAGTTGAAAAAAGCGGTCTGCCAGAAGCTGAAGAAGGATAATAATCTGGATTACGAGCCCGCTGAAATTCTCATTTCGTGCGGCGCTAAACACTCGCTGTATAATATCTGCCAAGCGCTTTTTGAGGAAGGCGACGAGGTGCTCATTCCTGCTCCTTACTGGGTTTCATATCCTGACATGGTGATGCTTGCCGGCGCCACCCCGGTGATAATTAACACCGCGGAAAAAAACGGTTTCAAGATGACCGCCGCTGAACTTGAAGGCGCCATAACGAAAAAAACCAAAGCACTCATCCTCAATTCGCCTTCAAACCCAACCGGGGCGTCCTACACCAAACAGGATCTATCCGCTATTGCGCAGGTGGTGCTTAAAACCGGCATAACCGTCATCTCTGACGAGATTTATGAAAAATTAGTATATGACGGTTTCAGTTTCTGCAGCATCGCTTCCCTTGACCCAAGAATAAAAGAGCAGGCCATTGTGGTAAACGGGGTATCAAAATCCTATGCCATGACCGGATGGAGAATTGGTTATGCAGCGGGACCAAAACCGGTAATAACCGCCATGACTAACATCCAGAGTCAGAGCACTTCAAACCCCACTTCCATCGCGCAGAAAGCAAGTCTTGAGGCGCTCAATGGGCCGCAGGATTTTATCCAAACCATGGTCAAGGAGTTTGACCTTCGCCGAACCTACCTGGTTGATCGGCTCAACGCGCTGCCCGGCGTATCCTGCTTCAAGCCCAGCGGCGCATTCTATGTATTCCCGAATTTTTCAGGGGTTTTTGGCCGCAAAGCCGGCGGCACCGTCATAAGCGATTCAACCACCCTGTCCCAGTATCTGCTGGAGTCGGTGAATGTGGCAGTGGTGCCGGGCATTGCCTTTGGTGCGGATGAAAATATTCGCCTCTCCTATGCGACCTCATTTGAAACTATTCAAAAAGGGCTTGATCGCATTCAGAAGGCATTAGATGCATTGACATAGCAAAGCAGAGCGATATAATTCATTGTGCGTCTGCCGCATCGGGATGCGCACTGTTTTTTGAAAAATCGCCGCGCACCACCGGTTTAAAGTATCTGCAATGGCGAACAGGATTTAATGCGGTACTATTCTTTTGTGCCTTTGCAACAGCCGTTTTATTGATTGCACGGGCAGTTACCGTGCTTAACCCGAAAGTGGAATTCACCCTATGTTAGAAATGTTAGCGCAAAACATTCTGCCTGCGGTGGTCACATCCAGCGACCTCACAACCGGCATGCAGGACAATGTGTGGGATTTGATTCTCAACGCAGGGCCAACGGTCAAAATGGTGCTGCTTATTCTGTTCCTGTTCTCTGTCATTTCCTGGGGCATTATCTTTTTAAAATTCCGCGTCATACGCTCAGCTATCAAGGAAACCGAGCTGTTTCTCGGTATTTTCTGGGAGACGGCAAAGCTCTCGCAGATTTACCATGAGGCCAAAAAGCTAAAAAACAGCCCGCTGGCTGAAATTTTCCTTTCGGGCTATATGGAGCTTGAAAAATTTCGCAAAGTGGTAGCTAACCCCATTCAGGAGGCAGGCCAGATGAGCCCGGATATGGACATCATCTCGCCGATAATGGGTATGGGCAATATCCGCCGGGCGCTGGAACAGGCAATGATTGCCGAGCGCACCCGGCTGGAAAAAAATCTTAATTTTCTGGCAACAACGGGCAGCACTTCGCCCTTTATCGGTTTGTTTGGCACCGTATGGGGCATTATGGATGCGTTTCGAAAAATCGGCATCCGCGGCTCCACGAATCTGGCGACGGTTGCTCCCGGCATCTCTGAAGCGTTGGTTGCAACCGCCGTGGGTCTTTTTGCGGCCATTCCCGCGGTGGTCGCGTATAACTATTATCTGGGACAGGTGAAAACCCTTTCCTCAGAAATGGATAATTTTGCCTCTGAGTTTTTAAATATTATTCAGCGAAATTTTGAAGCAACACGGAAGGCGCAACAATGACCGGCAATGGCAGACAATCAGGCCCTTTGTCAGAGATTAACGTCACCCCGCTGGTGGATGTGATGCTGGTGCTACTCATCATCTTCATGGTCGCAGCCCCGCTGGTGCAGCAGGGGGTAGATGTGCAGTTGCCTCAGGCAGCAGCTAAAACCATATCAGCACAGCAGGAGCACCTCACGCTGTCAATCAATAAAGACCAAAAAATTTTTCTCAATGACATGGAAATAGATCCTGCCCGGCTTCGGGAAAAGCTGGAAGGCATTTTCAGCCAGCGGACCGACAAGGAGCTTTTCCTCCGGGCAGACAAGGACCTCTCCTACGGGTTTGTTATCAAGGTTATCGCTGAGGCAAAGGCCGCTGGCATTGAAAAGCTGGGCATGGTGACCGTGCCGCTTGAAGAGAAATGACCGCACAGGCTATACTTCCGTTGAATCAACGGCTGGGCAGCCGCCCTGAGGAACCAAAACTGCTCTGGATGGTGGTCCTCTCGTTCCTGCTGCATGGTATCGGATTTGGCGTCTTTATGGGGCTGCCGCCAACCTCGTCAAGAAACATCTATTATTCGCCGGTCTATTCAGTTGACCTGGTAGGTCTCCCGCCGGCAGGTTCTTCATTCCCGGGTTCAGCATCCAAGCAAACCACGGGAGAACAACCCAAAAAGACGGACACCAGACTTTGGAAAGGGCCCTCTGCCCTCGAGTCTCAGGCAAAACCGCAGGCACAGCGCGCTCATCCGGTGCTTACAATTCCGGCAAAGGAAAAAGAACTGGCGCCGCGCCGTGCTGAACCGGAGTCGCGCAGCGCTGAATCCGGCGGCGCCGAAACCCCGTCGGGAGGAACTTCTGGCGACTCAGGGGCTTCCCAAGAAACATCAGCTCCCACACCGGCTGCCGACTCGTCAACTCAGGGAATCGGCTCCGGTCCGCCGGGGGTGCCGGGCGGAGTCCCGGGTGGAACGGGAGGCGGCGGCATGGCGGATTTGCGCTTTAGGCAGTATTACCAGTTGATATATGAAAAAATTTATCAGGCCTGGACGCTGCCGGAATATGTAATGGAGCGGGAGCGTTCGCGCGAGGCAATTGTGGTTATTAAGGTGCAGCGCGACGGAAAAATCCTCAGCGCGGTGTTTGAAACAACCTCCGGCAATCAGCAGTTTGATATCTCAGTCATGAATGCTATTAAGAAAGCTAACCCCTTGCCCCCGCTGCCGGATGATTTTCGGGATAGTTTCTTAGAAATTGGCGTGCGGTTTATTCCCCAGCAGAAAGGACCATAATGTTATGAAACGGATACTGACCATTGCATGCTGCGGTATAATGCTTCTGCTATCGCGGCAATGCTGCGCTAAAGTTTATATAGACATTGCATCCCCGTTTGCAACCCGTCTTGCCATAGCCATCCCCAATTTCAGGAACACCGGGCAGCAAGCCGATACCGCCGGCGTCTTAACCAAAATGCCTGCGGTGATAGCCGATGATCTCAACCTCTCGGGTTTTTTCCGTATCCTTAACGTCAGTGCGGTCGCTGACGACAGCGCATCATCAGGCATAACTGCCGGCACCATCAAATGGGAAAACTGGTCCATGATCGGCGCTGAAGCCCTGGTTACCGGCGGCATTTCGCTGAGCGGCAGTGAACTGGTGGCGGAGCTGCGCCTGTTTGATGCGGTGCAGCGGCAACTCATTGTGGGGAAGCGCTACTTTGGCACGCTGCAAGACAGCAGGCTCATCGCGCATAAATTTTCCAATGAGATATTGAAAAACCTCACCGGTGAAGAAAGCATTTATGAAACAAAAATTGCCTTTGAAATAGGATCGCGGGGGAAAAAAGAGATAGCAATCGCTGATTTTGACGGCTCCCGCATGGAAACCATTACCAGCTATAATTCCCTCAGCCTCAGCCCTGCCTGGTCGCCAGACGGCAAAAAAATTGCATTCACCTCTTACAAGGATGGGAATCCCAGTCTGTATGTTAAGGATCTTGCCACAGGACGAACCGAATTAGTGTCCCACAAAAAAGGCGTCAACATAACGCCTGCCTGGTCGCATGACGGGAAAAAAATTGCCTTGACATTAAGTTTAAACAACGGTAATTCAGAAATTTACATAATGGATGTTAATAGCAGGGCGCTTGAACGCCTGACCGATGATTGGGCCACAGACGTCTCCCCCACATGGTCTCCTGATGACACCCAGATAGCGTTCGTTTCCAGCCGTTCAGGAACACCGCAGATATATGTGCTGGACATTGCCACAAAACGGGTTCGGCGGATAACCATGGAGGGCGGCTATAATACATCGCCTGACTGGTCGCCGAAAGGAAATCGAATCGTCTATGCGGGCCAGCAGGGCAGTGTTTTTAACATCTTTGTGGTGAGCACCGACGGCACCCTGTTTCAGCAGCTTACCCACAATCAGGGAAGCAATGAGCGTCCTTCATGGTCTCCTGACGGACGCTTTATAGCATTCAGCTCAAACCGCACCGGTAAAAAAGAAGTATATATTATGCGGGCCGACGGGAGCGGACAGAAAAAGATTACGTCCGGCAGCGGAGAAAAAACAGCCCCCGCATGGTCGCCGTTTCTGCGATAAGTAATATTTATTAGTGGTGAAATATAAACAACGTAAAAGGGAGGTATTAGAAATGAAGCGATGTGTACAGGTAATGTGTTTATTGATGCTGGTCTGTATTTTTATTTTCCCCGCAGGCTGCACCAAAAAAGCGGTTAAAAAGGATACCGGGTTAGAGGGCACTGGTATTGAAGAGGCCAAACGGCCTGGAGAAGAAGGACTTGAAGAGGCGCAAACAGGCGGCCCGGAATGGCAGGAACCGACTGCTGAAATGGCTCTCTATTTCAAAGATATCTATTTCCAATACGACCAGTTTAACCTGACGCCTGAGGCAAAAGAGACTTTAAACAAGCTGGGTGAATGGTTAATGAAAAACGGTTCGGTCCAGGTCCTTGTCGAAGGCCACTGTGACGAGCGCGGCACTGACGAATACAACCTGGCTCTGGGCGAACGCCGAGCCCACAGCGCCAAAAAATATCTCACCCAGTTGGGCATAGATGGCGACCGGATTTCAACCATCAGCTATGGCGAGGAACGGCCGGTTGATCCGGGGCACAATGAAGCAGCATGGTCAAAAAACCGGCGCTGCCATTTTCTCTATCGCTAATTGCAGCGCATAGGATAGTGCGCCTTTACATACGTTCATTATTTTTTTCAATTTACTAAAATATGAATAAATGCGCGAGTATTATCACATTAAGTATCATCGTATTGTGTGCCGTCGGATGTGTTGGACCGTCCCAGGGCAAAATCTCCCGGCATGATCAAGCAATCAGAGACCTTGATCAGGATACCCAGGAAATCAAAACTGCTATTAGAGCATTGCGCAAGACCCAGGCAGATCTATCTCTGGAAATTGACAGCATCAAGCAAAGCCTGCAGACGCTCCAGGGATCAGTAGAGCAAAATTCACTTAAAACAGAGCGGACTTTAGCTGAAACAAAGAACATCCAGAATCAAGTCCTCTCGCTACTCAGTGCAAAGGATAATCAATTATCGGTTCTCCATAACCGGTTGCAGGTTCTTGAGTCGTCATCCGGTATTGCGACACCCCCGCCAGCGCAAAAACCGCCGAATTCGGTTTCGGGGAATAATATAGAGGGCGTCTGGTCGCCAACCCCATACAGTGCACTGTCCAAAAAAGAACCAGTAGGGGGTGAAACCGTAGGTTCACAACAAACCGCAGCAGTTCCGTCGCCACTTACGCCGGAAAGTGTCTATAATGAAGCATTTAACACCCTGCAGGCCGGGAATAATCGTGCAGCACGGGAGCAGTTTAAAAAATTTTTAAACACGTATAAAACCAGTGAGTTGGCGGACAATGCGCAGTTCTGGATCGGGGAAAGCTATTACCGGGAAAAGAAGTTTGAAGAAGCAATCCTCTCTTTTGAGGACCTGATTAAAAACTACCCAAAGAGCGCTAAAATACCTGAAGCCTATTACAAACAGGCTCTCTCATTCAGTGCCATAAATGATCCGGTTGCCGCCAAGACCAAGCTGGAAATGCTGCTGAATGAATATCCGGACAACGAGCTTGCGCAGCGGGCAAAGCAGAAACTTCAGGAAATAGAACAGCAGAATCCGGGAGAAACAGACTAATCTTATTTCTGAACATCGTAATCTTCAGGCAGAGTTATTTCGGCTCTGCCTTTTTTATTTTGTGCAGAAACTAATATAGATGCGGAGCGAAACATATCAGCAGGCGGTGAAGAAAGTAGGCGGTAATAGCGGGTCAGAGAATCTATAAAAAATAAATCTGTCCCATTTTTCTTCGGAGCATCGATCGAACAGGGCGGCGTGCAGCACTGCCAATGGGTAAACCCAAGCCCCATCCTGCTGATGAAATACCTCCAGTTCATATCAAAGCTCGGATGGTCCTTGTCTAATCTGGTTGTTTTTCTCAGATGAAACCTGTTTACCTATCGTGACTTATGGCGATGGATTGATAATCCCTTTGATGTTATTCCCTTCGATCCTCAATCCGTCCAACTGACAATGCCCTTTGCCGTTTGTGGACAGCATTGAACAAGGTAACCTGAAATGAAAAAGATTAATCCTTGCTATAATTGCTCGGATTTTAAAACCTTTTCACCCTTGTAAGATTTATTTTGGACAGTTGTGATGTAAATTATTTTTTATTGACAAAATAATTGTGAGGATTAAGCTTTAAAAATAAAAAGGTGATTTTCTAATAATCAAGCAAAACCTTATTTTAGAAAGAGGCAACAGTGATGAGTGAGTTAGAAATACTCACCAAAACTTTTGTTGCCAGTTATTTTAACAATAATGACCGTCTTTAGCAGAAGAGCATGCCGAAGACGGTTTTTTTATTGTAAAAAGCAGCAAGCCCTTTTATGAATGCTGGGACGATAGCGCAAAGGAGAGTGTTATGCCGTGATGCACAACAGAAAAGATTATTGGGTTTCAACGGCTAACCTGTAAGAACCATTTCTGTAAGCATATCCTTAAGACTATTGAATTTGTAGAAGGATGGGAGACAAGGGTTATCGGGGAATCGGTGCACAAATCAAATGGAACAAGTTATTATGTCTACCCAAGGCGTAATGCGAAAAATTTTTAATTTTGGAAGGAGAAAATATCCTGCCGGAAAAATTGTAAGCTGTGCAATGCCTAAGTTAAAAGTGCACTACAAGGATTGACAAAAAACAGCGGCTTGCGATGGACTGGGGCTATTGAAATGATTCATAAGAATTTTGAATAGTAGCATTTTCACTGGGAAATTTTTCAGAGCTAATGAATTGGGGTACCAAAGATAAGCCAGAAGGGAGTGGCCATAAAGACGGGATGCGGTTAGAGTAATTTTTTAAAAATGCCCTTGTGAACTGTGCGAAGAAAAAGCCACGAACCTTTGCTATTAAAGTCTAAAAAAACTGTTTACACCTTAATTACCAACCATAATTAACAAGGAGAAATGCTATGAATAAAATTAAAGAAAATCCTAAACCAACAGTGCAAGAAAGAAGGACATTTTTAAAATTAGGTAGTGCATCATTATTATTTTCATACCTCTTGGCCAATGTGAAGCATGTTTTTGCTTACTGGCCTCCGCTTTATAAAATAACAGGCCCTAAAAATTATTGGCGGGGACCGGTGGATGATAAAGATAAACAATATTTTGTACAAGAGACGGTAAACACCAGTGAGGTAGATCGGGGATATATTTGGGCGCGAACAGAACGGTGGTGGCGTAGATATCAGATTCAACATGCAGATGATAAATTTATTAACTGGTTTATTAAGGATGCTACACTTCCGTATGAGCCCGGACAACTTCCCAGAATAGGTGGCGCGTATATGCCAATTTATGGTTCGTATGGTAATCGAAGAGGTCGGAGGGATAGCAAGTTTCACTTAAATTTAGCCTGTAAAGGGGGAGGAATTCCACCTAACAAAGCTAATATCAAACAGATAAATCAAGAGATGTTTGATCGTATCGCACAACCAACACAGGAAAAAATTGCATGGCTGCACGACATTATAAAAGATACGAGTCTCTGGGATTACAGTAAGATAGTTTCAATAGAAATATTTCTGGGCCCAGAGTTCGAAACGCACACCTTTTTAAACCTGATGGAAAATCCTGTTTCAAATATAAGTTTTATGAACAGACAAGGCGGGTTTGAGCATTTTGAGTTAAGATGTATCTGTAAACTTCTCTGTGCAAATGACCCTGCAATTACCGAAGACGAAAAAGACCTAATGTTGTTCAGCAATTTGTTTCACATTTTTTGGACACCAATCACATCAGTGGATCAATACCCGATTGATCTTGTTACTGCTGTTCACTATATTGTTGAAGAGTTTGATAACGCACCATACACAGCAAATGGGATACGAACAGTGCCGCCGTTTCCTTATGCTCCAGCGTCAAAAAGAAGAGCACAAATACAAAGATTACTTGAACTTCGTTTTGGCAATAAAAATGAGCTTTAATATGTGAGATAAGAAAAAGGGGGACAGATTTATTTTGAGCTGCCGCGCGTTGTCGGGGCCTCCCCTGCCCGCGCCTTTCTGAGCAACTGACTATCTTCTTCTCTATTGCCTCTATATGCTGAGCACTCCCCGTGAGCTGATTCCGCTGCGCCGATTGTCTGATTACATTCACCTCTTCTTCCGGTATCGCCGGTCATTTTCTACTCCCTGTTGGCACCTAACGGTCGGGTTCAGCCGCGTTGCGGAGCGGTGCGGAGCAACGTCGGCTGCAACCCGTTGTTAGACCCTTGTTTGCCAAAGAACCAAGTCAAGCATCTTTGTTTCAGTGATCTTTGCATTGGGGTACATGTTCATGAACTCAGCAACCAAATACCTTCCATTATCAGATTGTAGGAAATCGTTAAAGCACTCCGAAAGTCGTTTGTGAATTTCACAGACCTTCGATATCCGATCTGGTTCTGTCGCAGTTAGAAGGCGCATACCTAAGTTTTTGAGGACGATAGAATCAATGACGGGGAGATTGGGATTGATAGTAGCAAGTAGCTTACTGGCAAATGATGCCTCTATGCGCCGAGTGGATTCCCTCAGAGCTTTAAGGACTTCCCAAAATTGGAGGCGTTCCCTTTTTGCCCGCGCCATCAGTGAGTAAAAGACATTTTGCCATGGGGATGCCCGCCGGATTCTGTAGAAATGGTTGTACTTTCTCCGGAACTCAGGATCTGAATGAAAATCGTGATGATCTTTGATCCTGGACTGAATCCACAGATATTGATGAAGCCCCTTTTCGACTTTTGGCAACGCCTTGTCGATTTGCGCTCTTGTAAGTTTGATGCTCATGTCGTTAGGCCTAACGGCGGGCATCAGCAGGAGGCAAGTGCCTTTTCTTGCCGAATCTGCTGTATGCCCTTGTTAACCGATTTCATCAGTGGCTGGCCTTCCTAGTGGCGCCAATTGGGATTATGCAGTAGAAACTGCTATCCAAGCGGCTATGGCGCATGAAAGATGCTGCGGCCGAAAGAAGTGCAAGAAGCCAAAGTGAGCCATCTCGCCAGTCTTTGATATTCTCCCGAATCCGCCGCTGCACCTCGTATGTGTCTATAATAGTCTTGTCAAATTTTGTTACAACGGTGTTGAACATCGAGACCCCCAATTCTTCAGCAAGCCTTTCAAGTGCTCGACTTTCAGTAGGGATTCTCTTGAACTGATATATTATTCGCGTCATACGCATGACGTTACCTCATTTGAAGGGGACGTTCTTCTTGCTCAATTTTGCTGGGAGGGAGACATCGATTGAATGCAGATCTTGTGGCTCAAGCTCGATCAAAGGTAGTCGGTAATCAGCATATAGTTTACTCTTGTGCAGTCTTCTTTCCCTGTAAAGAGGGTCGTCAACAATACCCCAATACTCTATATAGACTGGGTCCCCATTAAGGCAGTGAACTGCAAAGTCAGGAATCAGCTGACCTGGGAGGGCAAGAATAGGTTCGTACGCGTGAGGGACGAGATGTCTGTAAAACCAGTCATCAATGATTTTTTCGTGAGTTGATCGCACCCTATGCCCGTCCTCACATAGAAAATTTGTAGGATACCTGTTCCTATAGTCCTCCTCTAACTTGGACAGTGTGATCCCAAGATCCTTTTCAACCGAATATTCGTGAGCGAAATACTGCAACAGATTCTGCGCCTTATACCCCGATAGTATTTGGCCTATGTTTCCTCCCTCTCCGAGGATTTTGTTGAAGCAATATCTCGGGAAATGCATCAGGATCTTACTACACTGCGAAATCCTAACCTGATTTTTGTAACAACCTCCCCAGGCCTTTGGTTCAAATACCCCTCCATCTGTTTCCGCACGCCAGATTCCCCACAAATGATTGTCTTTGTAATTGTAGAGAAAAAGGAGGTCGCCTTTCCGCACTTGTCTGCCGTAAGCCTCCCCGGTTCCGAAGAGCTTTTTCTCAAAACATTCACCCATCGTCTTATTATTGCAGAGGAAGATGGCGACTCGCATTCTTGGGTTCTCCCTTTAGGTTAACGATTGAGCTCAGCGGTGGCTTTAAGCCATCCGCTGGAGCGATTTGTTACTCACCCAATTTTTTAATAAAATCTTCCTTATCAATTAATCCTCTAATGCCGTCCTTTTGTATAAGGTAATCAGCAATCTTTTTTTCTGTCCAATTTAGTGTTTCTTTTAATCCAGCAGCTATGATTTGAATGTATTTATCAGACGGCAAGCCAACTTTTTGATATTTAATGTCTTTATGGTGCGTGAATGTAAAAATCGGATATCCCTCATCCTCTCCGAGATAAACAATATTTCCATACCATGAATTACGAAAAACTTTTGAGCCTGCTTTTTTGACTTCTTCAAAATCAATAGAGATTTCTTGATTATTATTCTCTTGCTTCACTACATCGATAAATTGCTCTTTGGTTATTAAATACATTCTTCCAACTGTAGGGTTATTTTCATCTCTTAAAAGACCAATAAATGCCACTCCGCCATTATTCCACTTGGAAGATCGCTCAGCAAAATATAAAGGAAATGGAATATCAATGGTCTTATTTTTAATTGGGGGAGTTCTATCTCTGCATCCAAATTCCTTTTGACTACAACCACGTCGAACTTCCCCTTTGATATAGCCTAGAAAACCATCCTCGTACAAAAGATTAGAGCCATAACTTGCATACCAAACAAGTGATTGATTAGCGCACATGCCTCAGTCTCCTGTTAATGATTTTACTATTTTTCATCATTTGTAACATTCTCTTTTATCTTTATTCTACTATTGTCCTCCTAATATAAGCAAACATATTATATGTCAAGATTTTATAGAAAAATGCCATGTAATAAAATTTTCTATAATTTCATAAAATAATCATACTAAATTGGTTATACCGAATCCATATAGTTTGTGGGTTTGTTATGCTCAATGCATTCAAAGAATATCTTTCGAAAAAGGGGTATGTTAAGTCGCAATATATCCCCTTCTACCAGAAATGGATAGCAGGTAGGTAGCATGACGGTTTTGAGCAGCGCTGAGGCGCTATCAGTATTTTCTGGCGCAGTCCGAGAAAGAGCCGCAACAGGAGGGTGGCGCTGTTCTTGAACGGCGCGGCATTGAGGAGCAAATGCGTGAGGCGCTCAGGCGTGCGACAGGCCAAGGGTTCAGTATTGGTCAAATATCAGGATCTATGGGTTGAGTCAGAAAGAAATGGCAAAAGATAAGGAAGTGAAAGGGCTATTGATAGCTGATGATTTTGATGAAAAATTGAGGGTCAAAGGACTGGTCAAGCATCATTATTTACAATGCAAATTTACATATTGCTGCTACAAAACAGGAATGTCGCAGGCTGCGTTCTTACTCGCGCTGCTTTTGTTCTTTAAATTTCTGCATGCATTCTCTGCTGCAGAAAAAATACTCCTGCCCGGAAATTATTGCAGCAAGGGCATTGCGCTTGGGGATATAGACCTCGCAGACCGGATCCTGAACCATCTCGTCTATGTAGCGCGAGGCATCGCGCGGCGGGTATTTAAAGGAGGTGGTTTTATAGTTGCTCAGAATATATTTGAGTAAAATATCTTTGACAACTTTGAAGCACAAATACACAAAAATAATTATGAGTATGGTTCGAATCAATGGGATGTCTCCATAAGTTTATATACCTTCTTGGTATCCTGCACATTTTGCAGTAAATATGCCATTGACTGCTTCAGCGCCGGGTGCATCCATGACGGTTCAATCTCAGCGAGCCCCTCCAGCACAAACCGGCGCTCATGCAGATGAGGATGGGGCACTTTCAGATTCGGCGCATCAATGATGCTTTGATTAAAAAACAACAGGTCAAGGTCAATGGTGCGCGGCCCCCAGTGAAACGCTTTCTGTTTCCCCAGCCGCTGCTCAACGTCATGCATAAACGCCAGCACGCCAAAGGCATCTTCGCTGGTAAAAATCTTAACGACACAATTAAGAAACCACTCCTGCGCATCAAAACCCCATGGTTCTGATTCATACAGCGACGAAACCTTTGAAAGCGAACCGTGCTCCCAGGCCTTAAATGCGCGAATGGCTTGGAGGCATGATTGCCTCCGGTCTCCCACATTTGACCCGATACCGATGAAGGCGATGTTATTCAATAATGCCATAAATGAAAATAGGGAAAAATATTTTGGGTGCCAAAGCCAAGTTTCGAGCGGTCAAGTAAAAAAAACGCCGTCATGAATCCTTGCAGTCCGCCTTTTAAAATCCGGTCTTTTTTATCCGCTCCACTGCTTCCTGAAGCCGCTCCTTTTCAACGGTCAGCGCAAAGCGGACATACCCCTCCCCTTCTTCGCCAAACCCGCTGCCGGGCGTGGTAACAATCCCGGCTTTTTCCAATAGATGCATGGTGAACGACGCAGAGGTGTAGCCTTTAGGCACGCACACCCACACATAGAAAGTGGCTTTAGGCACATCAAGATCAAGCCCTGCGCTTTTCAGCCCGGAAACGAGCACATCCCGGCGCTCCTGATAGAGGCTTTTCATAGCACCTGCGCTGCTCTGATCCCCGCTGAGTGCCTCCACTCCGGCCCATTGCACTGCCTGAAAAATGCCCGAATCAATATTGGTTTTAATTTTGCCCAGCCCGCTGACAATTTCCCTGTTGCCGACCGCAAAGCCAATGCGCCAGCCGGTCATATTAAAGGTTTTAGACAGCGAGTGGAATTCTATGGCCACCTCCCGCGCCCCTGCAATTTCAAGAAAACTGGGCGGACGATACCCGTCAAAGGCGATCTCCGAGTAAGCCGCATCATGACAGATGATGATGTTGTAATGTTTAGCTAATGACACCGCCTCTTCAAAAAAAGCCCTTTCAGCCACCGCTGCAGTGGGATTATTTGGATAGTTAAGAAACATGAGCCGCGTTTCTTTAAAAGTTTTTTCCGGTATCGCCGTGAAGTCCGGCAGGAAACCGTTTTTTCTTTTTAGGGGCATTATCTCCGGTATGCCGCCGGCAAAAATGGTTGAGGTTTTATACACCGGATATCCCGGACTGGGCACCAGCACGCGTTCTCCAGGATTAACAAATGCAAGGGGGATGTGGGCAATGCCTTCCTTGGAACCAATAAGTGAAACAACTTCCTCCCGTGGATCAAGCGCAACCCCGAATCGCCGCGCATACCAGTCAGCTACTGCCTGGCGAAACGCAAGCATCCCTTCGTAGCTTGGATAGCGGTGGTTTTCAGCGTCGGCCGCAGCTTTCTGCAGCCGTGCGATAATGTGCGGCGGCGTCGGCCGATCCGGATCCCCGATGCCCAGATCAATAATATCAACACCCCGGGCCTTAATTTCTTGTTTCATGCGATCAATCTGGGCAAATAAATAAGGGGGAAGTTGCTTTAATCGCTGTGCCTGAACAATATCCATGTCTGCCTCTTTCTCTTCAATTAAACTGTTACACCGCTGCGCGCACAGTGTAATTCTTTTTTTTAAACGCCGAAAATCTATTTGCGCCGCGCGCGCCATTAACCGGCTTAATGTAAACCGTGATGTTTTTTAGGCTGTGATAAGAGCTTAATTCCTTACAATTGCCAACGTTGCGCGTGTGGACCACGCATGCCGTCATGTTTCATTCTGCGTGCAGCGACGAATCTCAAAGCATCCTTCATGGGCTTCTTCAGTAGCTCAGCTCCTTCACAATGACCGTGGGGGAGGAGATTCTTCACGCCGTTCAGAATGACAGTGCTTTGTTTAGAATGGCACTTTCCAACAGCCTGTTAAATTGCTCCTTATATGCCTGTTCATTCCTGTGAAACCTATTTATAAGGCCTCTTAAAATTGTTTTGAGAACACTGCGTGGATCGCTGAGGTCTCTGTGGTTTATTGTGTTTACTTCAGTCCCAGCACATCCTGCATGTCATACAGGCCGTTGGGTTTGTCTATTATCCATTCAGCCGCGCGCAGAGCGCCATAGACGAAGGTATCGCGGCTGTGGGCGCGATGGATAAGCTCCAGCCGTTCGCCCTGACCGCCGAACAAAACCGTGTGATCACCGACAATGTCTCCGGCGCGCAGGGTCTGTATCCCGATTTCTTCCTTTTTCCGTTCGCCGATAAATCCTTTGCGCTCATACACGCCCACCTGCGCTAAATCTCTGCCGTAGGCTTCAGCAAGAATCTGCGCGATCTTTACCGCAGTGCCGCTGGGCGCGTCTTTCTTGTTGCGATGGTGCGCTTCCAGCACCTCAGCATCAAAGGTGTCGCCTAAAATCTGCGCCACCTGCCGCACCAGCGAAAAGAGCACATTTACCCCCGTGCTCATGTTTGGCGCCCAGACGCAAGGGAAACCCCTGCTAAGTTCTCGAAGTTCTTGCATCTCTTCGGCGGCAAATCCGGTGCTGCCAATGACCGCCGGCGTTTTGGTGCGCCGCGCAAATTGTGCCGTGCGCAGCGAAACCTGCGGAAACGTAAAATCAATGACCACGTCAAAGGGAACAGAGATTTCTTCAAGGCTGCTGCTGAGCCGTACTTCTGTTGAGACACTGCCCAGCACGTCGTGCAGCAGTTTTCCGGTCTGCGGATGTCCAGGGCGTTCAGTGGCGCCAGCCAGACGAAAGGTTTCTGCTAATGAAATTATCTCGCAGATTCGCCTGCCCATTCTGCCGGTTGCGCCTACCACGGTGCACGCAATAATGTTCTCTCCCATGCCATTGCCCTCACAAAAAATAGGTTGCCTTGATGTCTGGTGCGGTCATATACAAAGATGTTTTTTTTGCCTGTTACGGTTTGGGTGTTGTCGGACATTTCACTAACGGCAGATATTCTTCATAGTTGAAGCGTGGGCTGTTTTTTTCATCGTGGCACTGCTTGCATATGTTCTCTTCCACTTCACGAACAATATCGCCCTTGGCTTTATGCTTTTTACCGGGTCCGTGGCATGCTTCACACTGCACGTTTAAAAAAGCAGATTCATTGCCGTGGCTGATGGAAAATCCCCCCGGCTCTTTGAAGCCGGTTGTATGACAGGGGAGGCATTCAATATCATAATTATTGCAGTTTTTCATAAGCGTCTCATAGGCAAATGCATGAGAAGTATTTAACCAGTTGTCATACTGCGGCTTATGGCATGAGGCGCATTGATTCACGCCGACGTAGAGCGCTTCCCCTGCTGTTTCATTATTCTTGCCGTTAAGCTTTTCACGGAAAAATTCCTGGCGGTTCATGGCTATCAGCCGTGCCCGGTATTCCTTGGTCAGTTGGGCAATTGCCTGATGATCTGCAATCTTTTCGCCCAGCGGAATGAGGGTATTGTTCATGGTAAATTGCGGTTTTGACGAAGCGGCAGGTACCTTTACATCGAGCCTGCCAAGATACTGGCCCCGCCGATATGCCTGCACAATAATGCTGTTACCTTCCTTCACCGGTTCCGGCATGCGCTGCGTAGCTCGTCCGCTTATAATAAGGTCAATGCCGGGGATATTTTTAGCAAGCGTTTTGTCGCCCTCAAGCCCAAGATTAGAAAGAACTATGATAAAACTGCAGGTCTTTTGAAGGGAAGCGATCAGGGTTCGGGCGGTTTTAAAAGGATCCTGGACGGTCATTGACGGTTCCACCGAAACCGTATCCGAAAAAAGCCCCAGGATGCCTATCTTTATTCCCGCCACCTCTTTTATCGCATATGCTTGAAACGCCGGCTTCCCAGATTTTTTACTGTAAAGATTAGATGAAATGAAGGGGATGGTTGCTCGCGCCTGCAAATGCTTCAAATGCTCAAACCCCATAAATAAGTCAGCCTCGCCGACGTTTACCGCATCACAGCCCATGTGCTGGTATGCATCCAGGATATATTCCGATTTGAGTGCAAACTCTTTTTTTTCAATGGCTGAGAACGGCCGCTCCTTAAAAAACAGATTGCCGGCATCAAGCACCAGCAGCGGCCGACCTTCCTTTTTGAGCTCCTGTATCACGGTCGCCTTGCGCGGAAAGCCCCCGAGCTGCTCTTCGTCACAGCCGCACAGCTCCAGCTCGCCGAGCACGTCATTGGAATAGATAATGGTGAAAACCGGAATGCCAGTGGGCTGAGCCGCGCTGCAGGGATAAAAAAAAGTTCCCGTTATTATGAGGAACAGCACTGATAAAAAAAACTTCATGCAACAAATATTAACAAAATGGTTTTTTTTGATTATTGAGGCAAAATGTGCAATAAGTTATGATGTTAAAACCTCAGGAGAAACGCTGCAACACTATGTTTGCAGCACGCTACAATAAGCGTCGCATTACAGCGTACAGCGTCTCCTCATCAGGCGTAAAATCAAGGTATTCACCAGCGCCCTGACATTACTTTAATATAGAGGTTTAACAGTTTTGTCAAGGCGCAATGGGCTGTAAACCCAGGATCAAGGGGTAGGAATAACAGTGCGCGCCGTCGTGCAGCGGGTAAAAGAATCTGCGGTCAGCGTTGCCGGCACTGAGGTCGGGAGAATTGGCGCCGGATTTTTGGTGTTTCTTGGTGTCAGTGCGCATGATACCGGAGAGGATCTTGATTATCTGGTTTCCAAAATCGTGCACTTGCGGGCGTTTGAAGATGCCGACGGTAAAATGAACCTCGACCTGTATGACGCCGGCGGTGAGATGCTCGTGGTTTCGCAGTTCACGCTGCTTGCCGACTGCCGCAAAGGCAGGCGGCCGTCTTTCACTGACGCAGCCCCGCCTGACATCGCGCAAAGATACTATAATGAATTTATTGCGCGCGTGCAGCACCGGGGCATCCGGGTAGCCTCGGGTACTTTTCAAGCACATATGGAAGTGCGCATTGTCAATGACGGCCCTGTTACGTTTTTGCTTGACAGTAAAAAGCTCTTTTAGAATGATTCATATGGCAGGAGCATTGGCTGGGTGAGGCAACGGGCGCAGGGCAAGGACAACCGTTCATAAAAAGGGCAACAGATATGAACACGACAGTCATAGGCGGGAAAAAAGTTCTGGCAGGTGCAGTGGTGTCCGGTGTTATCATGGCGCTGTGCGTAGTGGCAAGCTGCACCAATAATATTTTATATAAGAGCTGTGATGACCTGTATGGCTTGGGCAGGCTGTCCGTCCAGGTTATTTCTCTTGCGGCGCATGAACAGTTCGATAATCCGGTGCCGATGGACATCTATGCGCCAAAAGAACCGTTCAGGTATCCGGTGATAATTTTTCAGCATGGTTTTACCGGATCAATCAAAGGTTATGAAACAATACTGCATCATCTGGCGAGCCATGGATTTGTGGTCGTGGCGCCGCAGATGTATCCTGCGGGCGGAGGCATGGGCGGTCCGTATCCGACCCCCGAAGAAGAGGCTGCGCTTGGCGTGCAGATTATCGCCTGGGTGCAGGAAAACATAAAGCATGTGGTCCCGGTGAATGCAGATGCGAGGGTGCTGGGGCTCTCCGGGCACTCGCGGGGCGGGCAGATCGCATACCGCATGGCGCTGCAGGTGCCCGAGAAGATAACCGCGCTGTCCGGGGTTGATCCCGTTGATGGATTAGTTATATTCGGACAGACGCTCGCCGTAACCGGACCGCTCACCTTTGATATCCCCACGTTTATTCTTGGCGCCGGACTGGGCCCGGTTCCCCCACCGAACACCCAGTTTGATCTGTCCTGCGCACCGGCAGAAATCGGCTATCAGCATTTCTATGATAATAATCCAAGCCCGTCATGGCTTGCTGTAGCCACCGAACACGGCCATACTGACATGATTGATGAAGAAGACCTGTGTCCCACCGAACCCTGTACGACCTTTTGCCCGGGAGGACCAGACCGCGACGGCATGCGATCGTTTACTGCCGGAACACTTGCAGCTTTTTTCAGCGGCACGCTGCAAAAAAATTGCCGGGCACTGTCAGTGCTTACTGATCCTGAAGCCGCGCCGGTGGCGTGCACCATGGAGAAAAAATAACACTGCGTGCTGACCGCTTGTTACTGATAGCACGGTTCCCCGAAAAATATTATCACCCACACCGGAGGCACTATGAACAAACAGGAAATTGAACTGACCCTGAAGGAAGACCTCGGCGTTAAAAAAGAAATCGTTGCCCTCAAACCATTACGAGAGTTCCCCCCTGACGTACCCCACTATGAGGGTTTGGCTACGCCGGGTCTCTGCGTGCAGATCGGTGAAGTGGTGCGGGAAGGGCGCACGTTTTATACGACGCGGGAAAATCATCAGTGCTTTGAAGGCCTTATTGCAACCGGCGTGTGCGAGCTTTCCCGCGATGAGTTCCGCAAAGCGGTAGAAGAGTTTATAGATACGTTTCCCGCTTATAAAGATGTTGATACTGCCATGGCGTTTTACGAAAAGTGCGTCACCGCGATGCCGGTGCCGAAAGTTGAAAACAAGTGCCTGCTGGTCGGCCCATTAAGCACAGTGGACGATCCCGACCTGGTGCTGGTATTCTGCACCCCAAAACAAGCGGACATTCTGGTGCGCATTTACTCCTATCTGGGAAATCTTTTTGAGGGCTTTGGCGGCAGCGGCGGGTGTTTGTTTAATATTCGCCATGCATATTATAAACGGGTCCCGACCTTTTCCACCAGCGATTTGTCGTGGCGCATGTTTACCGGTCTGGAGGAACATGAGCTCACCGTTACCGTCCCCTATGAACAGCTCGTTACCATCGCTCCGCATATTAAAGCAACTGTTGAATATGTAAATAACTTTTCTGCGATGTTTTCATAGAAACGGCTGAGTGCTGTTAGCAAAAACGTTTTCCTGGGACAAGGAGGCAGGACATGAGACTCAAGGACAAAATAGCACTGGTTACCGGCGCAGGAGGCGACATCGGTGCGGCAACTGCCCGGCGGTTTGCAGAAGAAGGGGCAACGGTTATCTTAAGCGATATCAAACCGGAGGGCGCTGAAAAAGTTCTGCAGGAAATTGTTGCACACGGCGGCACCAAGGGATCAATCATTCTTGCCGACGTAACCAAAGAACAGGATATTATTAATCTTTTCCACCAGATCAAAGATACGTACCCGCGCCTGGACATTGCAGCCAATATTGCAGGGGGAGATTTTGAAAACAACGTGGCGTTTGAAGACATCACCTATGAACGGATGAGCTACAATATTGACGTTAATCTTAAATCCACGATTCTCTGTTGCCGCGAAGAGGCAAAAATTATGATGGAGCAGCAGTATGGCAGAATAGTTAACATGAGCTCACTAACCTATCGGGGAAGTTCCATGCAGTTTACCTATGCTGCCTCCAAGGGCGGAATTTTTTCTTTCACGCGCAGCGCAGCCATGGCGCTGGGCATGTACAACATAACGGTGAATGCGCTGGCGCCCGCGCTTATAGAGGTGGGGGTTATAAAGGATACATTGGGACCCGATTTATGGGAGGCATTAAGGGATGACTGCGCGTCGCGGTATCCTTTGGGTCGGGTCGGCCAGCCTATTGACGCGGCAAATCTCGCCCTGTTTCTCGCTTCAGACGAAGCATCATTTATCACCGGCCAGGTTATTGAACTTTCGGGAGGCGCCCGGCTATAGCACGCAACACCAAGAACAAAAACTTAATTAAGCCACCGAGTCATTCTGCGGCTCGACCGCAGAATCCAGGAACTGTTTACACATACCGGCAATAAGGTCTATCCACTGTTAGATCCTGCGATCAAGTCGCAGGATGACTAATAACATTATGCCGTGTTTTCCTGTACTTATCTATGCCTCACTTATATAATTTCCTATACAAGAACAAATAGGGTAATCTATCGGGTTATACACGCTGGAAACAGGTGCTGCGCAATATATTATAAACTGATTTCTCCCTGAAGCCTTTTCTTGTAATAAGCGAGCATGCACTGGTCACATATTTCTTTCTGTGTGCTCGGTGGTTAATCATACACAAAACGGTTTGCACTGCGAGGAGACACATTATGGAAAAAAAGTATGGATGGGCAGGAACCATATTAAGAATAAACGCGTCAACCGGTGAGGCGGCCAGGGTTGACAGCGCTGACTGTTATGCTGACGATTTTGTTGGCGGACGGGCACTGGCAGCCCGTATATACTGGGATGAAGTATCGCAACGCACCGATCCATTAAGCCCGGAAAATGTTCTCATGCTGATGCCCGGTCCGCTGGGCGGAACCCCGGCAACTGCATGTTCCCGCTGGGTAATGGCTGCAAAGTCCCCATATTATTATCCTGACCAGTATAGTTTCGGTAATGCGGGAGGATTTATGGGGGCTGCCATAAAGTTTGCCGGCTATGACGGCATTCTTATTTGGGGAAAAGCCGCTGTGCCTTCCTATATTCTGATAGAAGATGACCGTGTGGAGTTGAGGGATGCCCGGGGACTCTGGGGACTTTCCACCGATGATACCATGAAAAAGATCAAGGAGGTTCATGGGGAAAACGCGCATCTGGTATGCATTGGCCCGGCAGGAGAGAATTTAGTTCGCTTCGCAATCGCCGTGACCGAACAGGGCGGCGCTGTCTCAAGCGGCATGGGGGCGGTTATGGGATCAAAGAATCTTAAAGCAGTTGTGGTAAAGGGTTCACACAAAGTCCCGGTCGCCTATCCGGATAAATTAAAGGAACTTAATAAACGCATTCGCACCCTCCGTAAAGGATTGAATGAAAGTGTTTACATGACTGAACCGTTTCTTGAGGGTATTGAGAAAGTAAAACCCACCCCCTGCTATGGCTGTCCTGCCGGATGTATGCGCGCGTCATTCCGTCATGTCTCGGGGCTAACAGAAGTCCGCAAGACTTGTGCTGCCGCATTCTGCTACCTCCCGTTTGATACCCCGTATCATGGCCATCCCACTGAAATTCCGTTTATTGCGACTTCCTATTGTGATCGCTTCGGCCTGGATACCGGCGAATTTACCAATTTAATCATCTGGCTCAAGAAATGTTTTGAACGCGGCTTGTTAAGCGAGAAGGAAACCGGTCTGCCCCTGTCTAAAATAGGCAGCCGTGAATTCCTGGAGGCGTATATTGATATGGTTGTGCACCGAAAAGGCTTTGGCGATGTGCTTGCGTTTGGGTGTCGGCGCGCGTCCATTGCAAAAGGCCCGGCGTTTGAACAAACCGCGTTGGAGCGAATCACCCCCTCTGGATATAACAATGACGCATACGGTGCCCGGGTGTTTTTAATTACCGCTCTTTTTTATGCCACGGAACCGCGCAATCCCATTATCCAGCTTCATGAAGTCAATTTTCTGTTGCTCAAGTGGGCATTGTGGCACACCACGGGAGGCGCCATGTCGCCCGTTACCACCGAAGACCTGCGAACAATTGCGAAACGGGTATGGGGAGGCGAAACCGCAGTTGATTTTTCCACCTATGAGGGCAAGGCGCTGGCAGCGCTGATGATTCAGAATCGCCAGCATGCAAAGGAAACCCTGGTCGCCTGCGACCGCTATTTCCCAATTCTTGACACTGACCAGAAGGAAGATCATATGGGCGACCCGACTTTTGAACCGTCGCTGTTTTCTGCCGTAACGGGAATTGAGATGAGCGAAGCCGATTATTACCAACTGGGTGAGCGCTCTTTTAACATCCAACGTGCTATTTATAGCCGCGAAGGCATTGCCGGCAGAAAATTCGACGTTCTCAATGAGTTTAATTTTACCGAGCCGGTTGAAAAGTCGGACGGTGTGTTTGGCATGTTCAACCCTGACCTTGAATTGCCGGGCAAGGGCGAGGAACTTGTGGTCCGCAAGGGGCAAACCATTGACCGGCAGGCATTTGAGAAACTGAAAGACGAATATTATCAGTTGCGAGGCTGGGATGTGGAAACCGGCTTGCAGACCAGGAAAAAGCTGGAGGAGCTTGGTTTGGGGAAAATATGCAACGAGCTTGAGAAGACAGGGCTTTTGAAATGAAAGCACAGAGAACATAGTCCGGAATTGAAAAACAGGCGGGTGTTGACATTTCCTGCCTGTTTTTTTGTTGTCTCTCAACCTTGAGCGCTTTTCTCCTGTGCAATCGGCGATAACGTTTCCGGGTGGGCAGGCGTTCCCTTGCGCGCCTTCTCTGACTGAAAAATCCACCACTATGTCGCTGAATAAAGACATACACTAATTACCGAAACATAAATACGTGTTACTACATCGTGGATGATTTGATTTTTTATGTATTTTCAAATAATTATATTATGTGGGGACATTTACATTTTGTTGTTCGGTTTTTTTCTGGCTCGGTTTTTGAAAATCTGTAATTAACAAAAACCTCAGAAAAAAGGAGAAGGGCCATGAAGATGACAAAAAAGACAATTATTTTATTAGTTATCTTGTTCTCGTCTATCCCTTTTATTTCCTCTGCCCAACAAAAACCTGGGCAACAGAATAATGGCGAGACGCTGATCGGTCGCATATCCTATATTGAGGGACAACTGCTGCGGTATGTGCCCGAGGAGAAGGACTGGGTTGCTGCAGTCCCTGATGCGCCGTTCGGCATCGAGGATTCATTGTATACGCCTGAAAACAGCCGTGCGGAATTTATTATTCCCAATAATACCTGGATACGCATTGATGATAAAACACAGATTCAGGTGTTAGCGCTGTTGCCTGATATCACGCACGTTGATATCGCGTCAGGGGTGGCCCGCTTTTATAATAGAAGTTCTGCGGCGGTTATCAAAGCCGCAACATCTTTCGGGTTTGTCGTTGCTCCCGCAGATACAATGTTTGATCTGTATGTGGGGAATGAATCAGTTGAAGTCATTGCGCTGCAGGGAACCGTTGAATTTATCCATAATGCAAAGAATACCAAGTATGAAGTAAGCGCCGGTTCATTTGCCATCCGTGCAGACGCCACGCGGGTTGCATCCATCAATGGCGCAGCGATGCCGGCATGGAATTCCTGGAATGACATTCGGGATGAGGTGTGGCAGAAGCGGCGTGCCCATGGGGAGAACTCAGCCCGGTATTTGCCCCCAGGCTTACGGGATGACGCCTATGCTTTAGAAGAAAATGGCAGGTGGGAGCGGGTCTATTACGATGGCGCATATCGCAATTTCTGGCGGCCGCTGTATATCTATGACGGCTGGTCGCCGTATACAGTAGGCAGATGGACAGTCTGGTATGGCGACCACTGCTGGATTCCCTATGAACCGTTTGGCTATGTCACTCACCACTATGGAACCTGGGTGTATGTAAACCAGTGCCGGTGCTGGTACTGGGCACCGCCGGTTACCTTTGTGCCGGTGGTCAGAGGGCCGTTCATTGCCTTTTACTGGTATCCCGGTCGGGTTTCGTGGATATATACTGATACGTATATAGGATGGGTGCCGCTTGCGCCCTGGGAGCCTTATTATTGTTATCGCTACTGGGGACCTGCTTCAATCATAATCTACAACGTTAATATAAAACATATTCACAAGGGCAGACACCACCATGAGAAGCATGCGGTCATGGTCAGAAAGGATGACTTTTACCATCTTGACAATTACCGGGACGCAACGGTTAAAAATTTTAAAAAAGTCTCCTGGACCGGCAAATACCGGCGCATCCCGGTTATTTCCGATCAGGTAATAAAAAACGGCACACACATAAAGGAGCGCTATAATTTTTCTAACAAGCCTGCAGGCTATAAACCCCACCCATCAATTGTGGAACGGATTACACACAACCGCGCTCAGGCAGAACAAGCAAAAAAGGGGTCGGGCCGCGAACTGTTACAACGCATTGCCCGCGTGCCAAAAGATGACGCGCCATCCGGCGGTGCGGTAAACATTCCTGAAATTGCCAGAAAGCATGCTCCTGATCGGGGTATTGATACGGTCCGCACCCAGCCCGGCCCTCAATGGCATGCCTCCCAGCCTGAGCATCCGCATCCTGCGGAACCAGTGTCGCACAGGACGCCGGTTCCCCGGTACGCGCGCCCGGGTGGAGAATCTCAACCGATTGATAACAAACCGCCGCGCGCTTCCGGCATAGCAAATACCCGGCCACCAAAAGTGGATGCTATCACCATTGAGCGGCCGGAGAAACCCGCAAAATTGAAACCGGACCAATCCCGGCCGCCGCAGCCGCCATCGTCAGAGCTCCCGCCGCCAAAAGAATATACACCTGCCGACGAAATCCGAGAGCCGCACCCACGGCCTGTTACACCGCGGGCTGAAAGAAAATTATATAACAGGCTCCCTGAAGCGCCCACACGGCTCAAGGAAGAAAAACCATTTAATCATTTTTCTTCGGGGCGATCGGCGGAACCTGATAGACCGTCCAGCTTTGAACGCAGCCAACCCGCGTCGCGTAATCCAGTTATAGTGGCGCCGCCGGAGATAGGCATCGGTCGGCCAGAGCGGCCGGTGCCCTTGAGACCGGAACGGGTTGTGCCACAATCTTCACCGCCACCCGCGGAGTTGCGAGAAACAACGCCGCAGCAGCCGGTATATCCACAACCATCGCCGCCGTCGCGACACTCAGGGTATGGGCAACAGCAGCGCTACGCACCGCAGCGCGGCCTTCAACTCCAGAACAGATACCGTTAACGAGCGCCATAGTGCGCGCACGCCGGGGAGGTGTGCTATCTGCCCTTCCCGGCGTGTTTTTAATGTGCCTGTTGCTGTCCGCCTTTTGCCAGAGCTTCCTTTACGGCGGGAACCGCCTGCTTCAGATATTCGCCCACGGTCTGAAATTTTATGCCAAAAATTTCCTGTATCACTGAATGGTCGATTTTCTTGTCTATCAGAAAATCCTGAAGCTGCTCTGCAGTGAAAAATGCCTTTTGCGGGTTGCTTTTAACCATGGCGATGAGCTGCTCCTTTGACACCCCTTCAGTATAATGGGCGTTTATGCCGGCTTCCTGAGCTATCATGTTAAGAAGGTCTCCCTGGGTGATACAGTCAGGCCCGCCGATTTCAAGCGTTTTATGGGACGCTTTCGGGTTGGTAAGAGCATCTACCATGCACCGGGCAAGATCAATGTGAGAGAGCGGGTTCATATGGAAATCAATGGGGCCGGTAGGCCATTTATTCGTTTCTCCCAGTTTGATAACCGTGGGAATATGAAAAAATTGAAAATCCTTGAACATTCCCGAAGGCTTGAAAATAGTGTAGTCAAGGCCTGATTGCCTGAGTGCTTCCTCAGCCTGGTGTTTGGCGCGATACATGTCTGAGACACACTGCGGGCCAACACCAGCCGCCGAGACATGGATGATTTTCCTCACGCCTTTTTTTCTGCCCACCTCAATCAGATTCTTTATGCCCTGCTCTTCAACATCTTTATACGTGCGCCCCTTTTGCATTTCACCCGGCGTGAGACGTATGGAGACAATAACGCCCTCAATACCCTCGAGCGCCCGTTCAAGCGATCCGGTGTCAAGTATATCGCCTTCAACAAATTCCACCTTATCCTTTGCTTCGCCAAGCTTATCCCTGTTTGAGGTGCTTCGCACCAGCGCTCTTACGGCATGTCCTTTGGTGACGGCAATTTTCGCTGCTGCGCTGCCCACATCCCCTGTTGCGCCCACTACTAATACTTTCATACTGTTTCCTCCTTGTTAAATGATAATGTCAATAAACTACCCCGGAGAACACCAGAATACCCCCGGGAAACACCGTGGTCTTCGGCACGCTCAGTCAAGTCGTTACAAAGCGTCGTCCTGTTTTTATGGCAGTTTTGACAGTAGCTGTTGCATAGCTAACAAGCCGGCTTTCTTTTTTAAGCTGTTTCAGCTTAGACTATTTCGCGGTATATTGAAACACATTGATCCACCACGCGGTCCCATGACATGCTGTGGGCAAATTCCAAAGCATGAGCAGACATGGTATCCCAGTCAAACGCGGGGTCAAGCAACTTCATCATGGCTTCAGCTAAAGCGGCGATATCTCCCTGCCTGATGAGAAACCCGCTGAACCCGTCACGCACGGCATCTTCATTGCCGCAATCACGCGAGCCGATCGCAGGCACTCCCCAGATATTGGCCTCAAGATGAACCAGACCGAAGCCCTCAAAGCTGTCGCCCACATTCATTGACGGCATAACCAGACCGCGCACGCGTTTATAATAGACAGCCAGTTGATCCGCCGGTATTTTTCCCAGCCATCTGACATTCTGATCAATGCCAAGCATTGTGACCCGTTCGTGTACCTGCGTAACGTAGGAATCGTTGGAAAGCGCGCCGGCAATATACAGCACAGCATCCGGAAAGCGCCGAACCACACCGGCCAACGCTTCAACTGCCTGCAGAACCCCCTTGCGCGGTTTTACGTGCCCCACCATGAGAAATGCCTGCTCGCGATCGCCGGCTCGTGGCATAGACTCGTTTGCCGCGTCGGTACTCACGCCATTCGGCACTATTCGCACCTTGGCCTCGGCCCAGGGTAAAATCTCGGTTATCCTTCGGGCAGTGTAACGGCTCACCGGCAACACCGCAGATGCCTTACGGTAAGCCTGATAATACAATGGCTTCCAGACAGTCTTCAAGACCGATAGCGCGTACGTTCCGTGAAGCGATACCGCAAACGGCCGTTTATCCGAACAGAGCAGAAGTGCAAGCGGCATGAACGGCTCAGCAAGGCAGTGAATAAGCGCGCACCCCTGGATCGCACTGCGCACCTGAAACCAGTCAGCCATTAATCTGAACGGCTTCAGAAGACCGTCTGAAAATGAAGCCAGAACCGGGTGCCGGTTAACGCCTGCGACCTGTTCGATGTCTGCGCCGCGCATGCTAAAGACAATCGGGTCAATTCCCCGGGCTGGCATCCGCTTTATTATCTCGTAAGAATAGCGGCCCCAGCCGTTGTCCCGTGCAAGATCCGTGGTAAGATAGGCAATCTTCATTTAAATTTCTTCTCAAATCGTCTTGAATGGAAAGGGTTCAATGATTATTGAACAAGAAGGCTCTCTCCTTGGTCAGTGATATTTTTCGGTGTCTTGCTACATGCCGCAGATTACATGCGACATGAACCAAGGCGCAGAGATTCATTAAGCTTGGCGAAAACCGCAATCGGAAAAGATTTGCGAATTGTGCTTTGAGTGATAACTTCAGAACATGTATAAAGTTTCTGACAAGGGGGTGCTCAGGCGTTTTCAAAGCTTTATAATAATTTCTGATCAAGAACATATAAAGCTCCCTGGTTTGCTCAGTGGTTCGTGGCTTTTGAGGTCTGAAATGATAGGCGTAGGCATCCATACACACTCCTGTTTTAAAACCGTGGTAGCGTGCCCGCGCTACGTAATCTTGATCCTCTCCGTAATGAACAAACAATGGGTCAAACCCTCCCGCTTTATTTAAGCACTCACCAGATATCAACCACGCAGCTGCATTTACAAAGCTTATTTCATAGATCTGTTGGGGTTTTTTTAAGAGCAGGTCCGAGAGCAGATTTTTAGTATTTTTTTCAAGGTATATTTCAAAATAAAAGTCGAGCCTATCTTTTTCATATAAATGAATAGGACTAATTATGCCGTATTCAGGATGCAACCGGTGGCAACTGATGAGTTTTGCTATAGTATCTTTTTCAATGCTTGCATCTTGATTGAGAAGAAATACATAATTGCATTGCTGTTGGAGAGCAAATTCAAGCCCAATGTTGTTCGCCCTTCCGAAGCCGAGATTTGTGCATTGCTGGAATAGAATTGCCCGCGGATAATTCTCCTGGATAATAGGAACAGTATTATCAGAAGAAGCATTGTCAATGACAACAGGTGTTATCGGCACACTGCTTTGAGAAAGGCTGCCTAAACACCTGTCCACCCATCGCTCACCGTTGTGCGTAACAATAATGGCAAAGACTTTTGGATACTCCATGCGCTGCGATTTTTGCGGTAACGGCGATTATTGGCAGGCTGCGCTCGTTTGATCAATGGAGCGGGCTGCCGGGATTTTCGGTTCGTGCTGCGTATAAAATATCAAGCATTTTTTGCGTCTGTTTTTGAATGGTAAATTGTTCGGCAACGCGCCGGTAGCCGGCTTCTCCCATGCGCTCTGCCAATTCCGCATTGTTTAATAATTCATAAATTTTTTGTGCCATCAAGCGGGTGTTAAGGGGGTTCACAATATACCCCGTTACGCCATCGAGAACAAGCTCTTGCGACCCGCCAAAGCACGAAGCGATGACCGGCTTTTTCATTGCCATGGCTTCCAGATTGACGGTTGGAAAGTTGTCTAAATAGATAGAGGGGCAAAGCACGACATCGCAGCACTGGTAGGCTGATAACAAATCTGGTTGCGCAAGCCAACTGGTAAATATGACGCAGTGTCCAATGCCGGCGTCGCATGCCATCTGTTTCATGTGCTGTGCATAGCTGTTTTGTGCGCCGGCAACAAGCAGGACCGCTTGGGGAAGCGCTTTGCACACCTCAGCCATGGCTTTCAGCGCCTGTTCCCCGCCCTTTAAGTAACTGATACGGCCTGCCAGCAGCGCAACACGTTTATCATGCAAACCATAGGTATCTTTAAAAACCATAACCTGCCGCGGATCTGCAGCAAACGCTGCGACATCAACGCCGTTAGGAACAACCGTGGTGCAAGTAATGCCGTGGGCATTGAGAGCCTTTTGCAATGCACGGCTCACCGCTACCAATGTCTTTACGTACCGGTGCAGATAGGTTCTTATGATCAGATTCCTGAACGGAATAGTGCGCAATCGGTTTGCCGTGAGCGTTGTCCAGAAGTTAAGAGGCTTATAGGAAATACGCGGACAGGGCGTACGGTCATGGGGGTCTATAAACTGAAAATATTTGCCGTAAGAAAAGCTCATCGCGTCGTGCAAGGTCATTACCACCGGAATCTGCAAGTTGTGGGCAACTTTCAGGACGTGATAAGACAGATAATTATGAATATTATGCGCATGGATGACATCGGGCTTTTCGCGGGCAAGAATTGTGCGTACCATCGGCACGACCTGCGGATTATAAAAGCTGCACCAGGCTCTGAGACGCGTGGGCATGTTTGTGTAAACGGCGTTAATGTTCATTCCCGCCTGAACCGGGGTTGTTTCGCGGTTTCTATCCTGGACTGTGGTAATAACCACGACGTCATGCCCGCAGTGCATATATTGTGTGGTAAAGAGCGCGGCGATATGTTCTGCTCCGCCCATGTAATAGGGGGGAAAGCGATCTGACAATACGGCAATTTTCATGGCGTTTTTCGGCTTGCTGATTCGGCAGCTTCCCGCACCATGGCAAATAAAGTTTTACCAGGGTGTGGATCAATTTTGGTAACCGCTGAAGTATGCGCGCGCATCCCCATGGTTTGCAGCGCTTCTCTGCGCAACCAAGCTTTTTCCAGTGCCGCGCCAAATGATTTGACGCTGGCCGCTTCAGCAATGAATCCGGTGCGGTCGTCTTCAACCCACTCGCTGATACCGCCCACATCAGTGGCAACGGCAGGACGTCCGCACGCCATGGCCTCGACCAGCGCAATGGGCAGGGCCTCAGAACGCGATGGCATGACCATGAGATGGGATGAAGCCCAGATACTTCTCACGTCGCCCACATATCCCGTAAACACTACGCGCCGGGCAATACCATAATAGTGTGCCAGACTTTCAAGGTAGGCTCTGTCCGGCCCGTCTCCCACCACGCGCACCAACCACTGACGATTTTTCCAGGCAGGGGAACCGAGTATCTCAAACAATACATCATGGCCTTTGATGCCTGCTTCCAGGCGGCCAACCAGTGCCATACAAAATTCCTGGGCTGCAGGCCATGGCACAATGGAGGTATCAGAAAGATTCAGGGGATTCTGGAGCACCTGCGCATTGCTAAGCGCGGTGGCTAACTGGCGTTCTGCAATAGCTATATTGCGTTGAGACACAAAAATGACGCGGTGGGCGCTGCGAAAAAAACGAATGGCAGATTTTCTCAGTTGCTCCTGCGGAATACGCACCTCATTGTTTCCATGACACACGACAATGTATGGGATCGCAGAGGTGTAGATCCGCGGCACCAGCCCTCGCAATGTGAGCGATTCATAAATTTTTCCTTCGCTAATACAAATGACATCAGGATTGCGTCTGAATAAACGATCAAACGGGGAAGCAATGTGCGCAATTATTCTGTTGAGCGCGCGCTTTACCATTGAAAGCTGGTTGGGATTCATCCTTTGCAACAGCTCTGCGCCAAGGCTTTGCAGCTCGGCAATACGGGGGGGAACGGCTGGCCAGCGATAGACAGAAAGCACAACCGTAGTGCCGGAAGCGATGGCGTGTTTCGCGGTTGCAGCCCACAGCTCCTCGCTTCCTCCCCAGGGGCTTCCCCCCATGGTGGAAATAATTGCTAATTTTATCGGTTGAGCCATCGCCGCATCATCCAGAAATAATAGCTGCTTTCACTTCTTTGTCACGCAGTCCTGTCCTTCAGCCGTAAAACGCACTTCACTAACAATTTAAACTCAAGCGCAAAAGAAATGTCCGCCAGCCGGGCTAATGGCGAACGCCGAAAGGTTTTAAATGCCCACCATCCCAACGGGCCGGAACGGGTGCATACCCCAAACCAGAGCTCGCCCAGCATCTTTGAAAACAGGGGTTTGCAGTATAAGCCACGCGCGTCATTGGCAGCTTTGATTTTGAGCAGCCAGCGCCCGGCGTCGGCAATGAACGTTTTGTCGGGATAGAATCTCATGCTGCACAGCGCGTCGTGAATTTCCAATTCCTGCTCGTCCGGGTAAAGTTCCAGGTGCGCAAGCAGTGCCCGGCGAATCTTTGTGAGCGTTTTCTTCTGTTCCGCCGCAGATATCCGGTTTTCGGTGTTAGCTGCATGAAGACGATAGTGCAGCAACACTTCATTGATATTTGCAAACTGAACGGTATGAAGACAGCGAACCCAAAAATCATAATCCGAAAAGCAGTTGAGGCCCGGATCATAGCGAAGGGCCAGCCGTTCAAAAACACGCCGGCGCAGCATCGCTGCGGGATTTGCCATCCCTTTGTTTTTAAAAAACATGGTGCAGCGGATGCTTTCACAGTCAGCAGGGTAGCGCATAATATGCCCTTCCCCTCTGCCAATCGTCAAAATCCAGCTTCCGCATACCCCGCATTCTTGATGACGCTCCATGAAGGCAACCTGTTTCGCCAGCCGATCCGGAAGACTGACGTCATCGCTGTCCATAAGGGCAAGGTACTCGCCGCTGGCAAGCTCTAAACCTCTGTTACGGGAGCGCGCGATGCCGAGATGAGTTTCATTATCAATGAGCCGAATGCGGTCATCGGCACATGATGCGATAATCGCTCTGCTGGCATCTGTGGAACAGTCATTGATAATGAGCAATTCGAAATCACCATAGGTCTGATTGAGTATGCTTTCCACCGCCTGTTTCACATATGCTTGCGCATTATAGACGGGCATCAAAACGCTGACTTTTGGCATAGTACACGCCACCTGGATTTCTTGGCTTCAGGCATTGGCATCATTGTTTTTTAAACTCTGAAGCTGTATCATATGGGCAAACACCCCGTTCTGCACGACCAGCTCATGATAGGTCCCCTGCTCTATAATGCTGCCGTTCTCCATAACATAGATGTAATCCGCGTTTGCTATCGTTGACAGGCGATGCGCGACAATCACAATGGTCGTTTTCCGGGCAAGGTCATTGATTGCGCGCTGAATGAGCATCTCGGACTGTGAGTCAAGAGCGCTGGTTGCCTCGTCCAGCAGCAGAAGTTCAGGCTTGCGGATTATTGCGCGCGCCAAGGCAATGCGCTGGCGCTGCCCCCCGGAAAGCCGCACACCGCGGTCGCCCACTTCCGTGTCGTATCCCAGCGGCAGTTCGTGAATAAATTCATAGGCGTGCGCCTGTTTGCAGGCGTTATCTATTTCCTCTTGCGAGACATCGTCTTTTCCCCACCGCAGATTCTCTCTGATGGTCGTATTAAAAAGGATGGTGTCCTGGGGCACAAAACCGATCTTGGCGCGATACGAATAAATGTCATAGCGGCTCAGGGGAATGTCATCAACCAGCACCGTTCCCTCAGTGGGTTCATAAAATCCCATGATCAGATCAAGCACGGTTGATTTGCCCGAACCCGATTCGCCGACGAGGGCGATCATTTTACCCTTTGGCACTTCCAGCGAAACCGCATCCACGGTAAATGTTTTCCCCGGATAGCCAAATGTTACGCGCCGCATCTCAACACCTTTTTTCAACCCGACAAACGCCAGCCCGCCGGTCTTTTGCCGGTGCTGCCGCGCCTTTGCCTCAAGCTGTTTGATCTGTTCGTAGCTTGGCAGATAGTTGCTCAGGTTATTCTTGTTGGCGGTAATTTGCCCGATCAGCGGCATGCAGGTGCGCAGCGCATAAAACATAATCAGAACTTCAGAAAGAGGGATGGTATAGTAGCGATAGGCAAGATAAAATCCCAGGATGACAATGCTGATCCCGACCGGTTCATAAATAAAGGCGGTCGCGCCATACAGGGTTTGCGCGTTCACGGCAGCACGCCGATAGTGGTCAAGGCTTTTGCTGATTTCGGTTATTGACCGCTGCTGGGTGCCGAACCCCAGGATGAGCTTTGCGGCTCCCAGAGTCTCGTGAATCAAAGAGGCTACCCGGTTTGCGGCCGTCGTGCAGTTCTTCCCTAAACGATAATTGATCCGTCCTAAATTATGTATAGGGATAATAAAAAAGACTGCCAGCGCTATGCACAGGGCGGTTATCTTCCAACTTATCGTGAAGGGAATGGACAGATAAAAAAGCAGGCACAGGGCATCTGAAAAAAGGTTGCCCATAATCGCAAAGGCGTCCCCGGACACGTTCGCCTCCCGGGTGAGGGTATTGAGCAGAACCCCCTGGTTGCCGGAGGAAAAAAATTGCCAGCAGGCATTAAAAAAAGCATTATAGGTTTTGAGAACCAACTGTTTGATGACCGTGTATTTGGTGTTAAACATATGGCGCTTGGCCATGATGAGAAAGCCGTTTTTCAAAATTATAAAAAGCAGAAAAATGACCAGAAAATTCCTTGCAGACGGCTGCAGCGCACACTTCTGCAGATAACTGGCGAACCGCTGGGTGATGGCAGATGAGGATGAAACATCCTGTTTGATAATAATGTCAATGACGGGCGCGAGTGAAACGATGCTTGCGACGCTGGCCAGTGCGACACAACCCGATAGAATAACATTTAAGATAAACAGCCGCGGAAATTCGCGAAACAGCAGCCAGATAAATTTTAAGGTTTTCATTGACGGTCAGCCCTGTATATGTCGTTAGTGCTCAAACACTCACGGCTGGTTTCTGGTGGCGCGTCTGATGGTAAGTTGTCCATTATAAATTGCGCAATTTTTTGGGCGCGCCGCTCCCATGTGTAGTGCAGGACATCCTGGCGCGCGCGCTTACTGATGTGCTGGCTGAATGTTTTATCTTCAATGATGCGCCGTATGCCTTGTGCTAGCGCCTCCGGGCTGTCTGGTTCCACCAGCACCGCATTTTCGCCGTCGGTCAATACCTCCATAATGCTGGGAAGCCGTGTTGCCAGAATTGGCTTTTCAGCAGCCATGTATTCAAACATCTTCAGCGGCGACATATGATAGGCGTAATGGGGGGTCCAGGGAAACGGCATGGCGACAATATCACAGGCGGCGAGATACGCCGCGACATCATTGACGGGCACCAGATCATAAAACCGAAAATGATGCCGGTCAAGGTGCAGCTCGTCAATAATCTGGTAATAGGCTGGGACATGATTCATGGGTCCGCCGACAAAAGCCATGTAGACTACTGACTGGTACTCGGGCAGATAGCACAGCGCAGCTAACAGGTCTTTTATGCCCTTTTCCTGTTCCATAGTTACAAATCGTCCCACATAACCGATGAGGATGCTTTCATCCGGCATCTCCATCCGCGCTCTTATGTGCGCAGCGGTGCGCTGCGCATTACTAAAACGGTGGAGGTCAACACCGTCATGGGCAACATTTATGGGCACCTGGTGCACGCCGTGCTCCACGAGCCGCGCCCTGAGCTGCCCGGTCAGCGTTACAATGCCATCCATTTTTTTCAAACATCGAACATGGAATCGGGTTAGTGTGCGCGGAAAGACGTGGGCTTCATAAAATATCGGCCGTCTCAGAACCGGCCGCAGCACGCCCAGCAGCGCCAGTGAAAATATATCACGACAATAAATAATATCTATCGCTTTTCGATGCCGCAGCACATACAGCGCTGCAGCACAAAGATAAGTCGCAGTAAGAACATAAAACCAGAGACCGGCATGTATCCGCTCCAGAAGAGCGCTGTCAAGGCACAATAGTCTTTTGAGCGTAAACGGCGTGCGTAACGCATAATAAGTAAAAATATCCCCTGCACGGGCTTCGAGCTGCTTATTGTTGCGCCGTTGATATAATAACGTCACCTTCATGCCCTGCCGGGAAAAAGCTTCGCACATTTTGAGAATCTGGTAGGTATGCGCCTTCTCGCTGGGGATACGGGCACAGGAGAGATACAGCATGCGAAGCGCGAAGGGGTGCGGTGCTTCCATGTGATCAGGTCCTCGGTAATTCCTGCAGCTCACGCACGAGCGATGCGGTCAATTGGGTGAGACTATGGCGTTCTATCACTATCTGCCGCAACCGCTGGCCGATTGCCATCCGCTCTGCAGGCACAAGGTCCCGGATCGCCAGTATGCGAGCGGCAAACTGTTTGGGATCATTATCGGGAACAACCAGCAGATCGGCAAGCGGTCCAAAAATATTTCTAAATACCGGATTGGACGTCAGCACCACACAGCCGCTGCTCATCGCCTCCAGCACCGCCTTATCCACGCCGCCGGTATTGCAGGCGTGCAGGAACAGGTCTGCGTCCCGATAGAGCGGCGGAACCGCATGAAACGGAATCGGGCCTCTAAACGTAATTATTGAACCCAGTTCATTATCGCTAACCAGTCGCTTCAGATACGATTCATAGTCTGGGCTATCTGAACGCTCCAGCCCGCCAACTATGGTAAAGCTCAGGTCGTGCCGCCCGGAGGCAATTATCTCGTGTAGCGCCCGGATAAGCACATCACAGCATTTTATCGGCGAAAGCCTGCCGACCGTAATGATGCGGAACCTGCCGCATCCAGCGCGATCGGGAGATGGTTTAAATATGTCAGTGTTGATGCCGTGGCCGATAATCTTCACTTTTGTGCTTCTCAGGCGAAAACCTTCTGCAGAGCATGTGACAATGCGCTGAACAATGTGATGGGCGATCCTGAGCGTCCGGGGCGTCGCCGTATGACAATACCAGAGCAAAACCGGTATGCTGCGCAGCACCGCAAAGGGGAAAAACAGGATGGCAAAAACAGCAATCATGTGAACAAAGCAGACGTCAATCTGCTCGGTAAAAACAATTCTGCCGACGATTTTATAAAATCTAATAACACGCCTGAATTCCGAGTAGCCCTGTTCTTTGCCAACAGAATACACCTGCACGTTGGGCGGTAGGTCCACAACGCCTTTGGTCATAGTTACGACAAATATCTTTTTGAAAAACGGCGCCAGAGCAGCGATCCACTCGGTGGTAAAACCCAGTATGGGATCATCCCGGTCTGTTGCCAGATTAAATAACAGTAAATTCAATTTCGCTGCCATGACACCCGTTAGTTATGGCTTTGGAGAGCATACCTGACGCACCATGTCATGGTATGCGGTAAAATAGTTTTTATTATTATAGGTTTGTGTTGCGCGCTCCTGGGCGGCGCGCGCCAGGCACTGTGCAAACAGCGGATCTTCAATGATGCGCAGCATTGCCCGGGACAACCCGTTATAATCATTGGGTTCAACCAGAATCCCGGTCTCGCCATCGGCAACAAGGTCCGGAATGCCTCCCACTCGTGACGCTATGACCGGCCTGCCCAGCAGTTGTGCTTCAATTATTACCCGCGGCAGTCCTTCGGTTAAAGACGGCAGAACAAGAGCCAAACAATTTTTGACATAAACGGCAAGTGCTCTCTGGCTGAGATGGCCGACAAAGAGCACCTGGTCCGTCATGCCCAGATTCTGGACTAATGATTTAAGATTCTGTTCTTCCGCACCTGTTCCGGCTATTACCAGCTTTACCTGGGAGTGTCTTGCCACCACGTGCTGCATGGCCCGGATAAGAAAGTGAATGCCCTTGAGGTAAATCAGCATCCCGGCATAGATAAAATAAGGGGCGTTGACGGCACCGGCTGCCTCGGAGGTGGTATCAGAAGCCATAGCAGTAAAACTTTCAAAGTCACTAAATGCGCAAAAGACATAGGCCGGCTTATGCCGTTCGGAAACCAGCCGCAGGCAATATTGTGAAACCCCCCGGAATGCGTCTGCCTGGGACAGACTGAACCTGCCGACACATTTTCTCAAGTGCTTTTCCAGCCGTGCAAACGGTGCTGCCTGATGATACAGCATCGCGCCCTCTTGCCAGTCGCTATGCAGTTCTACTATGAGTTTGGGCTTTCCTGACGATCCGCTCAATTTCCAGGGGAGCAGTGCCAGCGCCGGCGCAAGAGCTTCATACGGGCTTTGCGCTATAATTGCGCGGTATTTATGGGTAAGCGCACCCCCCAGCGTATAACACCAGGAACACATAAAGTGCACCAGATAGCGGACCACCCGCGGAAGGCCTGCGGGGATGAGTATGCAGCGCGATCCTTCAAACCATTGCCGGATGGGCAGAGGACGGTCACCAAAGGCAATAACCGTTGCTCGAAAAAACGGCGCAAGCCCCCGCCATTTTTTCCGCAGGGTTTGATCGGGCGGGTCGGGATGACGGGTACTGCTTAAAAACAGTACCGGTATCTGCTGTTTTTTTTCATTATACACCTCGGTGAGAAGATTTTCAGTCTGATCTACCAGATCCGACCAGATGAAGGAATCAAGGCTGGCCGCGCCGTTCTTTGCCAGCCGGGAGCAGAGTTTAGCATCTGCAAGCAGCAGCTTTATTGCTGCACTGAGCGCCGATTCATCTGCGGCAGGGACAAGCAGACCGTTATACCCGTGCTGAATAATCTCGCTCGTCCCTCCGCTGTCGGTGGCAATAACCGGAACCTGGGCCTTCAGTGCTTCAAGCACAATGTGCGGTAATCCTTCGTAGGTGGAATTGAGCACAAACAGGTCAGCATGTTTCAAGGCAGCAAACAACTCGCGGCGCGATACCGTCCCCAAAATCCTGACCCGCTCATGGAGGTTCTTGTGCCGTATCAATGCTTCCAAACGCCGCCGTTCCGGCCCGTCGCCAATTATAGAGAGCTGTGCTTCCGGAAACTGCTCCATGACGCTGATAAGCGACGCAAAGCCCTTCCAGGGAACAAGACGGCCGGCAGAGACAATAGTTTTTTTTCCCTCTGCTGCGTGGGGGGGCGCATGA
The DNA here is from genome assembly GCA_964594075.1 of uncultured Thermodesulfobacteriota bacterium. Lineage (GTDB taxonomy): Bacteria > Desulfobacterota > WTBG01 > CAIYCZ01 > CAIYCZ01 > CAZQKW01. Next base: position 57,286 of record CAZQKW010000007.1, read on the forward strand.
ACAGATTGGGTCACCGCCGCCTCCATGTGCGCTGTGTCAACAGCGTTGTAGATAACAGTTATGTTTTCTTCCGGCACGCCCCACGAGCTGACTATTTTTTTAAGGAATCTGCTGGGGGTGATAATCCGATCGCTTTTATTGACCCAAAACGAGCGGAGACGCTTTAACAGCTCGATTTTTCGGCTATAGCGTTTTCGCTGGAATGTTTCCAGGTCGTCGGTAACCGTTCCCTGCGAACATGCCCGTTCCCAGACAAGATCGCCGACTATTTTGTGCACCAGCGGTTTGCCCAGCAGCAAATTTGCCAGAACCGCTTCCAGCGCCAGTCCGTGGACAAACAGCAGGTCTGCCTGCCTGCCGTTGCGAACAATTGCCGCCATGGTCTTTAACACGCGCCAGGGGCGCGCCCCAGGGCGCAGAATGCGTATCACCGTGAAGGGGTATTCGCAATCAGCATGGCAACAGGAATCGCTCAAGGTTATGACTGTGATTCCATGGCCGCGGTTCGCCAGCGAGGCGGCAATGGCCGGAACATAACTGGCAGGCCCGCCGACATCGGGCGGAAAGATGCCGGTTATTATCAGTATCCTCATGCCGGAATCCTCTTATGGTTTGCTTTTCCCGAGGAATAAATGGTCCGGCGGGAATCAAGCGTTGCTTCACTGAGAATGAAAATTTTATATTCAGGTATTGCCGCAGCTTTGAGTCTTTCAACCACTTCATCCGCAGCCTCCACCACCGTTATAATGATCTTATCAAAATTGATGCTTTTAAGGTCATCAATGGCGCCCACGCGATATTTCAAAAATAGCTTTCCTGTTCGGTTATCATCAAACACACCGGCAAGATTCATGCGGTACTGCTGGAGCAGAATGTAGGCAATCTCGGCAAACTCGCCCGTGCCGTAAAACACCACATCCTTTATGCCCTCTTCTGCAAGCAGCGCATATGCCTGGGCAATGGCATCTTTAGCTTTTTTGTAAAAATTTAAAGAATATTGGAGATATTTAAGGGTAAGGCGGCTTTTGGCTGCTATCCCCCGGGGAGTAATCAAATACTTGGCACGGTCCCGGGGAATGGTCGTAAGCTTAATGTATCCCTTGCGGGCGATTCTTTTGATAAAGGCGTTCGCCAGACCAATAGAAATGCCAAGCTGGCTGGCAATTTCGGGCTGCGTGACTCTTCCATTCTCCTCTATACGGTTAAGGATCTCAAGGGTATACCGTTCTTCTTTATCCATACACTGCTGCTAAAAATTTCAATTTTTGAAAATTTTATTACAGCAACGTGAGGCTGTCAATAAAAATTTTCATTTTTTGAAAATTAATTTTAGAAAAATGAGAACGGTTGGAAGGGCACAACAAGGCGGGGCACCGTTATGCAATATATTATAAATTTCAAAATTGTTTGACATATCAATAATTAATATATAAATTATCTGTGTTTAAAATGAAAATTAAAAAGGAAAAATGCAGTGTTAATTGATGGGTTTTTCTGCGGGTAGAAAATGAAACAGGAGTTCAAAATCAGTGAAACCATGTTATGGGTGCGGCTTGCCGTCACTTTTAACCTGCTGTACCAGGAGATAAAAAAAGATCTTTCTAAGGAAAATTTAACGGTCTCCCAGCTTGATATTTTGGTCTGTCTTAACCGCACTAAGGGGCTGCCGTTGACAGAAATCGCCGACCGCCTGCTGGTGACAGGGGGCAATGTCACCGGCATAATAGACAGACTGGAAAATGCCGGCCTGGTCATGAGACAGCGCGACCAAAAAGATAGAAGGCAGGTCTGGGCGCGGCTCACGCCAAAAGGGTATGCCGTGTATCGGCAGCTTATGCCCCGCTATATTGAAACCATGCGCAAAATCAACTCATACTTAACTCCTGCGGAAGCTAAGGAGCTGATGCGGCTGCTAAAAAAATTACGGGTGGGCGTGATGAAAAAAGCGTCCCGTGATCTGATCCCCCTGAGCATGAACACGAATCTGGAGCGCGAATAGCGGTGATCGCAAGAATTGCTGATATAATAATTTCTTACCGTGCACCGTTATTGACGTTCTGTGTTATTGTAACCCTTTATTTCATCTACACGTTAAAAGATCTTCGGCTTCGCGCAAACCTGTCGGATTTTGCCCCTCTCAACCACCCGTTTATGAAAGTTCAGCAGAAGCTGATGGATATTTTTGGCGGTTTACATCAAGTCTCCATTGCCGTCGTCGTCAGACAGGGGGATATATTTAATTACGAGACGCTCAATAAAGTAGTGCTTATCACCCGGCAGTTATACTTGCTGCCCGGTGTCAATCCAGGACGGATTGTCTCCCTATCCGCCCGCAAAATAAAACACGTGACCGCCTATAACGAGGGATTCACGGTGCAGCGGCTGATGCGTGAGGCACCGGCCGATCCCGAAAGCCTGCAGGCTCTTAAGAATGCAATCGTAAATAACCCCATGCTCTATGGCCCGGTGGTAGCAAAGGATTTTACCGCAACGCTCATCACTGCCGATTTTCAACCCGAGGTTGAAGCGCAAAACATTTTTCAGGAACTTTTCCAAATCATAGAACCGCTGCAGGATGCCAACACCGATATTTTCATCGCCGGCCGGCCCATATTGGAGGGGTGGATGTATCGCTATCTGCCGCGCATGGGAAAAATATTCCTGGTGACCATTGCGGCAATGGTGCTGCTCCTTGCGGCGGCATTCAGATCAAAGCGCGGCGTCATCCTGCCGGTCTGTTCAGCCTGTATGGCAACCGTTTGGGGGGTGGCAACGCTGATTCTCTTCGGCTACTCCCTGAGCCCCACCACTATACTGATCCCGTTTCTCATAGCCGCGCTGGAAGTCTGCCATTCCATCCAGTTCTTAAAGCGCTACTACGAAGAAGTGCAAACATCGTCTCCCACGACGCTGACCGCTGCCCAGCGGACACTTCAGGCTTTGTTCGTTCCTGCGGTTATTTCTGTCTGCACCGACGGCGCCGGGTTTCTGTCTCTCTACGCCGTGCCGATTCCGATTATAAAAAGCATGGCGCTGGCAGGCGGCGTGGGGGTTTTCAGTATTCTGTTTACCACCATCGTGTTCATACCTGCCACACTTTCATTATTGCCCCTGCCCAAACGCCGCGAAGTAGAACGTGAAGAAGCGCCCACCGCGGTAAACCGCTTGCTTGTCCGCATCGCGACCGCCGTGCAGCGCGCGCCCCAGCGCGCGATAATTGTGCTCTTTTTTCTTGCAGCCGGTTGTTGCGGGCTGTTGGGGGCATCACAGCTTGTCGTGGGCGACAATGAGGAGGGTTCTGCCATCCTTGCTGCTGACGCCCCCTACAACATGGCAGAAAGACATATTAACCGGCTCTTTTCCGGCGCCAGCAGTTATTATGTTTTTGTTGAAGGAAGCGGCGAAGAAGCCCTTATCAACACGGACGCGCTGAAAGAAATGGACGCGCTCCAGCGCCATCTCATAACCAGTCTCCCCCAGGCAGAATACGGAATTTCTCTTGCTGATTATATCAAGGTTCTGAATATGGTCATGTTTGGCGGAGATGTTGCGCACCTGAAAATTCCTGAGAACAGCGGCACCATTGCCGAATACCTGTTTCTCTACGCCATATCAGGATTTCCCGGTGACTTTGATCCGGTGGTGAATCAAAATTATCAATATGCAAACATTAAGATTGATTTTAAGGATCATAAAGCTGAAACCATTAATAAGGCCATTGCCGCGACCCGCGACTGGATTGCACGAGAACACAGATGCGAGAACGTCGGCTTCCGGTTGGCGGGAGGGGAGCTGGGAACCCTTGCCGCGGTCAATGATGTCATCCACGGCGCACTGGTTGAAAGCATCATTGTGGTGGTGCTCATCACGTTTAGCTGCGTGCTCTGCGCCTACCGTTCTTTTTTCGCCGGTATCATGTTGTGTGTCCCGCTCTTATTTGGCGTGCTGGTTACCTTTGGCATTATGGGGTTCACCGGTATAACGCTGACGATTGAGACCCTGCCGGTTGCCGCTCTGGGGATCGGAATAGGGGTTGACTATGGATTGTACGTCACATCGCGCATTCGCGAAGAGTATGCCCGCGCCACCGGTGCCGGGATGGAACAGGCAATTAGACAGGCGTTGATAACCTCCGGAAAGGCAGTTTTTTTTACCGGCAGCACCGTCGTCATTGGTGTGTGTGCCTGGATTTTCTCTGATATTCGCTTGCAGGCGCGGCTTGGTCTGCTGCTGGGAGTTTTAATAGTGCTGAATATTTTAGGGGCATTGGTGTTGCTGCCGGTTTTGCTCAGGATGAGTAAACCGTTTTTTATCACCGGACGACTCGATTCTAAAAAGACATAAAAAGCGCCGTATGATTGTCCAGCATCCCGGAATAACAGTTTGGGCGTTTATTTCATTGCGGCGCGTGAAACTACGGATCGTGCGTTGTTTCACCGTTTAAAACAGAGGCGTCCCGGTCAGGTTCTGTTTTGGGTCGGGGCACAACGTCAACCATTTCAGGGAGGTCAGCATGAAGCGTGCAACATTTTTTATTACAGGATTGGCAGGGGCACTTATTTTTTTCATCCTGGCATACGCCTCGCCGGGGGGTGCCACAGAACTGAAAATTGAAAGCGCCCCGCCTGCCTGTCAGGATTGCTGCGATGTAATGAAACTATACGACGGGATTTCTGCGAATGATTTAATGAGGATAAAATACTGGATTAAGTACACCAAATTTGCCCGCGATTACCGCAGCGACGGAAAATTTTTTCTTATTGACAAAAACGGTTTTACCCGCAGCAGAGGTTTTAATCGCTACCGTATACTGCTCTACCGCAACAGCCCTGAATATGATTATAAGGATTTGACGGTAATCACCGACCCGCAGAATATCAAGGGCCTTGCGATTCTTGCCTGGACCTACAAGGATCCGAAAAAAGATCAGGACACATGGCTCTGGCTTCCCACCCTCAGAAAAATCCGCCGGGTTTCCCAGTCCGAAGCAGATGACTCGGCGCTGGGCTCTGACTGGACAACCGAAGAAATGTCCACGCGGCGCTGGGAGGATGAAACCTATACCATGATCGGCGAAAAAAAATTCCCGGGATTTACCTCGAAATATAATGGCAAAACCTATCATCAGGGTGTGGACTGCTGGGTGGTAGAAGCAACGCCAAAACGCAAGCCCTGGTATTATTCCAAAAGAATTGTGTGGATAGACAAACGGCATGGGGGCAATATTTTCGATGAAATATATGACCCGCTGGGGAAAAAATTCAAGGTGGTTTTGAAAGTATATGATATATGGCCTGAAAAAAACTGCGTCCCGCAGGTGCACCTCGAGGTGTACGATCTTAATACCGGCCACAGCACTATAAATGAGATAGGCAATATCAAATTTAATACCAGCCAGGATGAAAACTTCTTTACCGAAAAAACGCTCATGCGAACTAAATGGTAAAAAAGGGGGAACAGATGAAAAAACTAATTTTATTAATCGGTCTGCTGGTGCTTATTAAACCGGCTTTTCTGTTCGGGATCGAACTGGGCGACAAGGCAACCGTCTCCGGATATTTGAAGAATGCAACTGCGGTAAAAACCCGCCAGTTTGATGAATTTTTAAAAATTAGAAACACCGTCCAGGTAGAGGCGGAATATCGGCTGCAGGATAATCTTCATATTTTTGGCATTATCCGCGAATTTTATGACAGCGTGTTTGATGCTGAATCGCAGTACCGGCAAAACCGCAATTACCTGTACCGGACGCGCGGCGCCGACTGGCTGCGCGAACTCTATCTCGATTATTATTCAAATAATCTGGATGTTCGCATCGGCAAACAGCAGGTCGTCTGGGGAACCACCGTGGGCATGAAGATTCTTGATATTGTAAACCCAGATGATCAGCGGGAATATGTGCTGGAGGATTTTGCTGACAGTCGCATCTCGCTGTGGATGTTAAAGACCGAATGGTCGCCCAAGGTAAACGGCACCCTTCAGTTTCTTTTTATTCCCGATTTTCACAAGAACTTCATCGCTCCCCCCGGATCACCTTTCACCTACCGCGCGGTGGCTCTGGGAGCAGAACGGTTAGCCTCCCTGGAGGAGATCGGCTTTCATGTCGCCGAGCACGAAATCCAGCCGGGAAAAAGTTTTGAAAATGCAAAGGTTGGGCTGCGCTGGCTTGACATAATAAAAGGCTTTGAATACTCCCTCAACTGGCTCCACGGTTACGAATACAGTTCCTATAAAAAAACGATCGGCGCCCCTCTCCCGCGTATCATTGAAAGCAAGTATGCGCAGGTGGAATACTGGGGCGCGTCATTTACCAAAACATTTACCGCCGGGCGGCTGCGCGGCCTCACCACGCGGGGTGAATTTGTATATAATCATGGGCACATAAATGGTTATGGCACCGAAGGCAGACAGGTGGGGGTGACAAAGGTAGATATGTGGAAATCCGCCTTTGTCCTGGAACGGTATGTGGTGACCAACTGGCTGGTGGAATTTCAGTATATTATGATGGGGCTTGCGCGAGAAAAAGAAAAGGGGTACCGGTTTCTCCTGGGTCCCACCCAAGGAACGATGGATCAGGTTGAAACCTATCTGACACTTATGGTCTCCACTGATTTCTTTCACGAGCGGCTCAAGGCAAAAACCCTGATGGTCTATGGTGACAACAATGACTGGCGTATCAGCCCGCGGTTTGATTTTGAAGTTACAGATAAAATAAACGTTGCCCTGGGGTGTCATTTTTTTAACGGCCATAGCGATGGCCTGAATGGACAATTCCGGGAAAATGATGAATTGTTCATGGAATTCAGATACGGCTTTTAAAACCACTGCGTCGCTGATAGCTTCCACAACTTTGTCCTGCGCGGTCAGCGTTTGTATATTGCACGCATTGAAAAAATGGTATATTTCTCTTGTTTTAAACAAGAGTTCTACGCATGCAGCGTAAGCAAACCCGGCTACAAATAATAAAGCACCAGGATCATGCGCGTCGCACACTACTATAGCAATAAGGATATACGCATTATAGAGCTGCCCGTCCCCGAGATCGGCCCCGGGGAACTTCTGGTAAAAATTCGTGCCAGCGGTATTTGCGGCAGCGATGTCATGGAATGGTACCGCCGGAACAAGGCGCCGCTGGTGCTCGGCCACGAGATAGCAGGCGATGTTGTTGCCGTGGGCGCAGGCGTTGCCGCATTTGCGGTGGGCGACCGCATCGTGGCAACCCACCACGTCCCCTGTTTCACCTGCCATTATTGTCTGAACGGCCATGAGACTGCATGCAATACTTTGTTGTCCGGCACGCATTTTGATCCGGGAGGGTTTTGCGAATATGTAAGGCTTCCCGCGATCAATGTTGACCGCGGTACCTGGAAAATCCCCACCACCGTGGGCTATGATGAAGCAACCTTTGTGGAGCCTCTGGCGTGCGTGCTCCGGGGCCAACGGAAGGCCGGACTCAAGCCTGCGAATAGCGTGCTGGTGATGGGCAGCGGCATTTCAGGATTGCTGCACATAAGCCTGGCACGAGCCCAGGGCGCCGGTTGTATTGCGGCTGCGGATGTGCGACCGGCACGGCTGGATGCGGCCCGGCGTTTTGGCGCAGATCATGTCTTTCCTGCCTCGCCCGATGTCCCCGCGCAGTTTCGCAATCAGAACGGCGGCTATGGCGCCGATCTGGTTATTGTCTGCACCGGGGCAACAGATGCCATACAACAGGCGCTGCAGGCTGTTGAGCGTGGCGGCACGGTGCTGCTTTTTGCACCGACCGACGAGGGCGTCACAATTTCATTGTCAATTAATGATTTTTTCTGGCGCCGGGATGTGACTATTACCACCGCCTATGGCGGCAGCCCTGCTGACTGTGTTCATGCCCTTCAACTCATCTGCTCGCGGCGCATACCCGTTAGCGACATGATAACACATCGTTTCAACCTTGCAGACATAGGGGAAGGGTTCAGGCTGGTGGAGCAGGCTGATAAATCAATAAAGGTGATCATACGGCCGCATGACTAACCTGCGGTTCAACCGTTTATACACAAGGAGGAACGACAACCATGCCAGAAGCTGACAAAGAGGGAAAAAATTATTTTCTGGATACTCCGGTAACCACGGAGGGCTTCTTTTTAAAAGGGTCAAATTCCCTTGACTGGGGAATGAAAAACCGTTTATCAAAAATATTTAACCCCGCCACCGGCCGCACGGTTATGCTTGCTATAGATCACGGTTATTTCCAGGGTCCCACCACCGGTCTTGAGCGCATTGATGTCACGATTGTTCCGCTCATGCCCTATGCCGACACCCTGATGCTGACCCGCGGCATCTTGCGCACCACTATTCCCCCCACCTACACCGGCGGCATTGTTCTCCGTGCCAGCGGCGGGCCGAGTATTTTAAAGGATCTGTCAAACGAGCAGATTGCAGTGGACATGGAGGATGCGGTGCGTTTGAATGCAGCGGCATTAGCAGTTCAGGTTTTTATCGGCGGCACGTTTGAAACCCAATCAGTGCATAATATGACGCGGTTGGTAGATATGGGGACCCGCTTTGGCATGCCCATCCTTGCTGTTACCGCAGTGGGCAAAGACATGGTGCGCGATGCGCGCTATTTCCGGCTTGCCTGCAGGATCTGCGCAGAGCTGGGCGCCCAGTATGTAAAAACCTATTATGTGGAAGAAGGCTTTGAAACGGTTGCAGCATCCTGTCCGGTGCCTCTGGTTATGGCGGGCGGGAAAAAAATCCCTGAGCTGGACGCGCTCACCATGTCCTACCGGGCAATTCAGGAGGGCGCTGCCGGCGTTGATATGGGGCGCAACATCTTTCAGTCTGATGCACCGATTGCCATGATTCAAGCGGTGCGCGGCGTGGTTCATGACAATCTGAAACCCAAGCAGGCCTATGAACTGTTCTTGGAATTGAAACACGCAGCGAAAAAGACTGTAAAACAGCGCACGGCAAAACATAATACCTGAACAGAGCTCGGCAGCATATAACCATTCATGGGCACCCTTGCGCCAGATACGGCAATTCAGGACCTCATTACGGTCGGCAGAGAAGCCTATAACAAAAACCTTGTTGCAGCACGGGCAGGCAATCTGAGCATTCGTCTCAGGGGCGGCCGATTCATAATCACCGGACAGGGAGCTCCCTTGGGCTTTCTTCGGCGGGACAGCCTGGTTGTTGCCGATTGTGCGGGCAAAAAAAAACAAGGCAGCGCCAATCTGTCGTTTGAAAGCGGGCTGCATGCGGCTATATATAAAACCATGCATCCGGGGGCAATAGTCCACTTGCATCCGCCCTTTACCCTCACTCTGGCTGATGCCGGCCTGAAATTAAATCCTCAGACCTTTGAAGCAGCGCTTTTTCTGGGACGCGTTCCAGTGGTTCCACAACAGGCCCCGAATGTAACCGATCCGGGCGCAGTGACCGCCGCGCTTACTGTAAACAACATTGTGATTTTGAAAAACCATGGCGTGGTGAGCATTGGGGAGACCATCTGGGATGCTTTTTTTCTCGCGCATCTCTTGGAAGAAGCCTCCCAGATGCGGGTCCTGTCCCATATGCTGAGGACGCCACGCGGCGACGACGCCACACCCGTATCTGGTGCCCGTACGGGTGTAAAACCGGTGAGCTTATTTTCAAACCGGCACTGCGCCCTTCTCCGAAAGGTGGCCCAGCGCGATCAGGTCCTGAACGGAACATGCCCGACAACAGGATGCAGTATCGGCTTGAAGCAGGCAGAAACCGGGAATATGCCGTTACTGCTCGCATTCAGCCCGGGCAAATTCCGCGCCAGACCACCCGGTGGTACGTCTAATCGCTTTCTGGTGTCGGGAACCGCGCGCTCATGGGAAGCTGTGTTTAACGGCCTTATGGATCCCTTTACCGCGCTGGTGCAGAAAAAGATGGCGCTGGAGGGGGATTTCCGTTTAATGCTGCAGTGGTATCCGTTTTTTCGCCGCCTTTTTGATCTGTGGCAAACTATTCCGGTGAGCCGGGAATTGACCGGACAGGAGTTCTTATGATTGTGCATGAAATGTTGCGCGCCACGGCGCAGAAAAATCCCGACAAAACCGCGCTCATTTTTGGCTCGCGGAAAATTTCCTATCAGGAGCTTCTTGAGATGACTGATTCATTGTCATTCGCGCTGTTTCAGCGCGGCGTAAAAAAAGGCGATGCGGTTATCCTCATGCTCCATAACTGCTGGGAATTTGTGGTATGCTATGTCGGTATCGCGCGGATCGGCGCGATAACGGTTCCGATTGATGCCCGCCTGAAAGGTGAAGAGCTGTCCGCCATCATAGAACACTCAGGAGCCCGGTTCCTGATCATTCATCGGTCGCTGTGGGAGGCTTCCCGGGATTTTTTCAGCAAAAATTTTTCGCGCGAGCGCACGCTGTTTGTTGATGATAAACATCAACAGGAAGATTTTTATGAAATTGTGCACCGTGCTTCACGCTCGGCGCTTCCCGCCGTTCAGATAAGCGATGCTGACGAAGCTCTGTATTACTACACCTCCGGCACGACCGGTAAACCCAAGGGCGTGGTCTTGACCTTTGGCAATTTAGACTGGTTTCAGGTCGGCATTACCCCTTATACATCAAGTGATGATATTGTGGGCTTTGTGCTGCCCATGTCGCATGTATCCGGCACCCTGGTGTGCAATGAACTCGCCTACCGGGGATCAACGCTGTGCATATTTGACAATTTGCGGCCGGACAAAATTCTGCACACGCTGCAGCACCAGAAGGTAAACTGGTTCTTCAGCGTGCCGCCGATCTTTGACGCCTTGCTGCGGGTCCCCCATGTGGAAACCTATCAGCTTGATTCATTGCGCTGGATTGCCATGATGGGCACGTCAGTGCCGGTATCCCTCATGGAGAAGTTTCACCGGCGTTTTCCCTCAACCACGGTGATTCAGGGGTATGGGCTGACGGAGACAAATGGCCCTATCACGCTGGTGCCGCTGGAAAAAGCCGAGGCAAAACGCGGCAGCGTCGGCATCCCGATTCCGGGCGCTGAGGTCAAGATTGTGGATGCCGAGGGCAAAGAATTACCGGTTGGCGAGGCCGGCGAAATACTGGTGCGCGGGCCAATGGTGATGAAACTGTATCACAACGACCCGGAGAGCAGTCGAGAACGCTTGCGCGACGGCTGGCTTTACACGGGAGACGTGGGCCGCTTTGACCAGGACGGATTTCTTTACCATCTGGGACGCAAAGATGATATGATGATCGTCGGCGGGCTGAATGTTTTTCCTGCAGAAATAGAGAATGTGCTGAAACAGCACCCCTTGGTGGTTGAGGCAGCAGCGGTCGGCATGCCGGACGCAGAGCGGGGGGAAGTCATTAAGGCATTCGTCGTGCTCGCGGATGGCGCGCATGTCGCTGAAAAAGACCTCATTGCATTCTGCCGCGAACGGCTTGCCAGCTATAAGCTGCCAAAGCTGGTGGAATTTAAATCATCGCTGCCTCGAACGAGCACCGGTAAGATTGCCCGAAAGCTGCTCAAAGAGGGCGCAGCATGACGCCTGCAGAGTAAAGAACCATCTGTGTGCAAACAAAGGAGTTGCATGGGAAAACTGTTTGGAACTGACGGTATTCGCGGAGTGGCAAATATTGAACCGATGACGGCTGAGACCGCGCTGCAGGTGGGCCGCGCGGTGGCGTTTTTATTTAAACGCGAAGGTCACCGGACCCGGATTATCATTGGCAAGGACACCAGGATTTCCGGATACATGCTGGAGGAAGCCATGGTGTCAGGAGTCTGCTCCATGGGCGGCGATGCATATCTCGTCGGCCCGCTGCCCACCCCCGGCATTGCCAAAATGGTGCAAAGCCAACGGGCAGACGCAGGCATCGTGATTTCGGCTTCCCATAACCCGTTTCAGGATAACGGCATTAAGATTTTTGCCGGCAACGGTTTTAAACTGCCGGATGAAAAGGAAGATGAGATCGAAGACTTGATATTGAACCGGCGTCTCAACGGACACCTTCCGGCGCCCGAACACCTGGGCAAAGCATATCGCATAGATGATGCCGAGGGCAGATACATCGTCTTTCTGAAAAACACCTTCCCCAAAGAACTCTCTCTGGAAGGCATAAAAATTGTGCTTGACTGTGCCAACGGCGCAACCTACAAGGTCGCGCCGCATGTTTTCTGGGAACTGGGTGCCGATGTGCATGCCATACACGTCAATCCCGACGGCATCAACATCAATCACAACTGCGGCGCCCTGGACACCCGCGATCTTGCCGAAGCGGTTCGGCAACAAAACGCAGCCCTCGGCCTGGCGTTTGATGGAGACGGAGACCGTTTAATTGCGGTAGATGAAAAAGGGCAACCGGTGAGCGGCGACATTGTCATTGCGCTATGTGCCCGCACCCTGCTCAGAGAAGGGAAATTGAAAAATAACCTGGTGGTAACAACCCTCATGTCCAATTCCGGCATGAGCAAAGTGTTCAAAGACATGGGCATAACCCATCTGCGCGCCAATGTTGGTGATCGGTATGTGCTGGAGAAAATGCTTGCCGCGGGCGCGATTATCGGCGGGGAAGATTCCGGCCATATCATTTTTCTTGAACACCATACCACCGGCGATGGCATTATTTCCGGATTGCAGCTTATCGCCACCATGCTAAAGGAAGGGCGACCGCTTTCCGAACTTGCGGCGCTGGTGCCGCTCAATCCGCAGCTTCTCATTAACATTGACGTTAAAAGCAAACCCGACCTTCACGCCGTGCCTGAAATTCAGCAGGCCATCAGCCAGACGGAACAGGAACTGGGGGATTCCGGCAGGGTTTTGGTTCGCTACTCAGGCACGCAGCCGATCTGCCGGATTATGGTGGAAGCGCCCACCAGCGAAATGACCGAACGCTACGCCAAAAAAATTGCCGATCTGGTGCAGAAGCATCTCGGCTGATTAAACTCAAGACACGAATCTCCAACGCTTGTCCCATTCTAACCGTGCCCAAGAAGCCCAGAAGGGTCTTTCAGGCGAATGCAAAACTTTAAATAGCTGTGATCAGAATTTAGCAGTGAATTCTGAAAACTTTCAGAATAAGGATTGAGGACGCTGTTGAAAAAGTGTCATTCTGCACGAAGTGAAGAATCTTCTGTTTAGCAACAGTCCGTGAATTTCACATGTAAAGAATCGAGCTATTATTTTACAAATTATTATTACTTTTTTTAACAACCTGTTCGGCTTTTTATTAGATGCGGATCAAAAGAAAAATTCAAAAAGCGCTCAAAATGCTCGGGAATAATATTGGCTGGGGATTTGCGAAGGCAGCCATGGCGCTGGTGCCGCGTCTGCCTGAACGTTGGATATTGCCCATCGGCGCAGGGCTGGGCAGAGCGTTTTATTATCTGGTGGGCAAATACCGCCGTATTGCGCTGCGCAACCTTCGCTATGCTTTCGGCAATGAAAAAAGCGAGGCAGTGCTAAAAAAAATTTATAAGGCCTGTCTGGAGGACATCGGGAAAAACTTCATGGAGGTCATGTATTGCTTTGGCCTTTCCCCTGAACAGATAAGGGACAACATAGAACTTGCCGGGACCGAGCACCTTGATAAAGCACTTGCCGAAGGAAAAGGCGTCATTGCGTTCAGTGCCCATGTGGGAAATTTCATCCTGATCGGTCCGCGCCTGATTGCCGAGGGCTATTCATTTTCCGTGGTGGCGCGCGATCCGAAGAACGCGCGTATTGCGCGTCTGTTTCGCGAGATGCGCCAGCGGTTCGGTATCGGCTCCATTCCCGACAAACCGAAAAAGGACTGCATTATGCAATCCTTGCAGTGCCTCCGTAATAACGGCATTCTTTTTTTGCAAATTGACCAGAATGCCGACTCCAGCGACCCGTGGGTTGATTTTTTTGGATGGCTGGTTCCCACGTTTAAAGGCCCGGTGGTGTTCAGTCTGCGCACCGGTGCTCTGGTGCTTCCGTTTTTTATGATCAGGCAGACAGATAACCGGCTGAAACTGGTGATTGAGCCGCCCATCGCCCTTGTGAAAGCGAACGACAAAGAGGAAGAAATCAAACAGAATGTTGCCCTGCTGACAAAAGTAACCGAACAGCATATCAGGAAGTATCCCGAACAGTGGTGGTGGCTGCACCGGAGATGGAAGAAGGCAAAAAAGGCGCCAGCGTGCAATTAATCCAGGCCTGCTAAATCTGTCTGCAGAACAATGTCAGTAAGCAGAAAGAAATATTTTCTGTATTGAGCAGGCTGCTGAAACAGTGTCATTCTGAACGAAGTGTAGAATCTCTTCATTAGCAAAAACAAGGAAAGTCAATAAATAGGGTCGGATTTATCATTACCGTTCTTTTAACCTCAGTCTTCTCAACAACCGGTTATCTCACTAAATAGAAATGGTCACTGCGCGTCCCGCGGTGGCGGGGCGCGGCAGTCTCAGCTTACAGTGCTCATAAAAGAAAGAAGTTTCTTAGGAGACGCGGTAGCGACGTGGCAATCTGAGGTTGAAAAAGTAAGCATACATAACGAGTTAACCTGCTATGTTGGACAAGACTTCCGAACGCCCACAAAAAACGCTCTGAATTTAAAAAGCAGGGCGTTTTTTTAATTGAAAAAAATTTTTTCTTCTGTGACCGTATTTGACAAAAACACCGGGTATAATTGAAAAGGAATTGTTTTTGAGAGGGACTGTTAGGGTTTAAATGCTAATAAATCTGCCTTTCTCATGTGACTGACGGGAAGGAAGTTGAAAGTATATTCTCTTCCCTCTTGTTGCAAGCGTGAGGAAACAGGCTGGGAGAGGTTGTCATGAATAAACAATGTGAAGCAATTTTACTATGCCATAATTGTGAAACCGTTTTTGAGGCTCATATCTGGACCGAGATAACGCTCGGTGAAGACCCAAAACTGGACAACGATATCTTTCAGAACCGTATCAATTTTTTTGAATGCGGAGGTTGCGGCAATCGCGGTTTTGTCATATATCCCATAAAAATTCACCATGAAAAATCAGGTGAAAAGGCCATGGTTATACCGCTCGTTGAAACACTGGAAATGGATGAAGTGGAAGAGGTGAATGCTATGGGATTCTCCGTTTTGGAAATTACCGACCGAACGCCGTGCGGCATATTTTACAGCCTTGAAGAAATAAAGTGGGAGATTTGCCACTGGGAGGGACGCGAAGACGTCGTGTTCGACCCGCCGCCTGCAGAACAAGACATTGAAGAAGGGCTACAAAAAAACATCATAAATGAACATGAAGCGGAAATTCTGAGAAACACGGACTGGGAAGAACTGATTGCGCAGATGAATGAGCGGGCTGATGAAAATGACGGGGCGTGCGATTTCGGCGACGAACGAGATGATACCATTGAGCTGTATTTAAACCTGAAGTCGGCGTTGAACCGTATAAGAAAAGTGGTGCCGTTTCCCTTGAGAACATGAAGGAGATAAAAATAATCCCGCTTTCAAAGAATAACCTAAGTGAAGCTATTTCTCTGGTTAAATCAATTTTTCCTTACCGGGAAGACCAGAAAAAAGCCCGTATAAATCTCATAGAAAGCCTGTCGCTGAAAAATTCCGGAAAAAGTTATTGGGTCGCAGTTGACAGCAACGATAAGATTGTTGGCCTTACGGGGCTATACCTTGATGCCAAGGATAAAAATGTCGTTTGGCTGGGCTGGTTCGGTGTGCATCCAGAGCAAAGAAGGCAAGGAATAGGCAACCGTTTGCTCCGTTTTACCATAGATGAGGCAAAACGGAGAGAATTTAAAACCATGAAAATTTACACTTCAACAGACAAAGGTGCGAGAGCAGCACGCAGATTATATGAATCCTTTGGATATAGGAAAATAAATTCTTGTAGAGTTGCAGATAAAATTCATTATATAAAAGACCTTAACACAGATGACGCCAATACAGGCCAGCAAGCTCACTGAAAAGGAAATATGAAGGTGTGACCCCGCCTCGTCGCCCTACTGTCATTCTGAAGGAGCGTAGCGACCGAGGAATCTCCCGCAGGACTTTTTTGGTTTGAGATTCTTCGCTGCGCAGATTCTTCACTGCGTTCAGAATGACATAAAAAGAAGAGTGGGGCATAAAAAAGTTGACAAATTTTCTAAAATTTATATAATTACGCATAATTTGATAATACCCAGTGCTTGAAAATTAGGTGAGGGATGATTTTCAGACAGGTACCAAGAGAGCCTCTATTGGTCGCATTACCGGTATGCAGACTGACGGGGGTTTTATTTTTTTAATTTCTTGAATAGCAGACCATTGGTAGCACTCTAATCCTGTACGGGCTGTCTGTTTTCTGTCAGTTGAAACGCTCATTGGCAATTTTCGCCCATGCTGTGGGATGGCAGGGACTGCGATCGTGGATTGTTGGGTAATCTCGCAAGCCTGTTTTCAGTCCATTGCTCTGAACAAGTCGTTTTGGGGGAGAGATGGTATAAAAAACGCTGGCATTAATAGCAGGCAGCGCCAGCTTAAAAAACTCAATCATGTCACGTAATTTTTATAGAAAGGGGAATAACACAATGAATGCGGGAACACGTGGTGTAAAAGCTTTTTTGAAAAGAAATTATTATGTAATATTTTCTATCCTGTTGCTATTTCTTTTTCCAGTTTCTGCTGTTGCTGATTCTATTACGTTTACTGACCCCGGCAATAAGACTGTGACTGAAGGAGAGCTGCTATTATTTACTTTAACAGCAGTTGCAAGTCCTACGAGCAGGGCTGTTACCTTCACATATTCTCCACCTATAGACGGTGCGAATATCGGTGAAGTACATTGGCAAGGAGGCACATACACTGCTGAATTTACTTGGAGGCCATCAATTGGTCAAGCTGGTGTCTATACAGTAACCTATACTGCATGCACCCCTCCGGGTTCTGGGCAAGCATGCCAAGAATATACAAGAACCATTACGGTTTTACCGGCAGTTACAACACCAACCACTACCATTGAGGAATCAACGACAACCACGTCATCTGGGAGTACTACCACTGTCATGCCACCGACCACGACTACTACAGTGGCTTCGAGCACCTCTACAATTCAGAGCACAAGCACGACAGTGCTACCTATAACAACAGTGACCCCGACGACTACCACTATTACGCCACCGACCACGACTACTAGTTCAATTCTTCAATCCACAACTACAACGGTCGCTTCTGCCCAGCCTATTCCCGACACCGGGCAGACCAAATGCTATGACAACGAGCAGGAGATACCCTGCCCGCAGCCGGGGCAGGATTTCTACGGTCAGGATGCCCAGTATGGGTCCAACCAGTCCTACACCGACTTGGGAAACGGAATTATAAGGGACAATTTTACGGGGCTGGAGTGGCAACAGGATACAGCTCCGAACACCTACACATGGGACCAGGCGATAAGCTACTGTGAAAACCTGACGCTCGGTGGGCACAGCGACTGGCGGCTGCCCACAATAAAGGAGCTATCAACCCTTGTGGACAGCAGCATCCCATATCCCGGCCCGACCATTAACACGACATATTTCCCCAATACACAGGCGTCCTACTACTGGTCGTCTACTACCGACGTCGGCAATCCTCTCGCCGCCTGGATCGTCAATTTCAACCACGGCTACGTGTACTTTAAGAATAAGTGGGTCTACCTCTATGTGCGGGCGGTGCGTGGCGGACAGGTTGATAATTCGTTTATTGACAACGGCGACGGCACGGTTACCGACACCCACACCGGCTTGATGTGGCAGCAGGACACTGCCCCGGGAACCTATACCTGGCAGCAGGCGCTTGCCTACTGTGAAAATCTGACCCTTGCCGGTTACAGCGACTGGCGCCTGCCGAACCGGAATGAATTGCAGTCGCTGGTGGACTATAACAGGCTTTCTCCGTCCATAGATACCACCTACTTTCCAAATACAGTTTCGTCCTTCTACTGGTCGTCTACTACCGCCGCCCTCAGTCCGACCTACGCCTGTTTCGTCGATTTCAGCGACGGCTGGGAGGAAGACTTCTATAAGTCAGACAGCTACTATGTGCGGGCGGTGCGTGGCGGACAGGATTGGGAATTTGGCGATTGGGATGCTGACGGGGTGCCGAACACGAATGATAACTGCCCCTATCATGCCAATCCAGACCAGGCAGATCGGGATGGCGATGGCATCGGGGATGCGTGCGACAATTGCCCTGCTGTTCACAATTCCGATCAAGCTGATGGTGATTATGACGGGGTCGGCGATAGGTGCGATAACTGCCCTACCGTCCATAATCCCGCTCAGGGTGATGGAGATGGAGATGGGAAGGGTGATGTGTGTGATAACTGCCCCGATGTTTACAACTCAGACCAAACTGATACTGATAATGATGGTGTGGGAGATGTGTGCGACTATCACTATCTCATTGCAGCTTTAGAGGCGTGTCAAGCACAGCTTGCCGCGTGCTGTCCACAAACCTCTGTTTCATTAGCTTCACTGCACGCGATTCCCGCCAACAAAAAAATTACCCTCAAATGGCGCACTGAAACCGAAGCTGACAACGCAGGGTTCAACATCTGGCGGGCAGAAGGGTTTCAGAAAATAAATGAGGCGCTGATCCCCGCATTAGGCTCACCGGTATCGGGCGAGGACTACGACTTTGTGGATGAGTGGGTATTGAACGGCAAGCGGTATTTTTATCTGCTTGAGGATATAGATACTAACGGCAACAGCACGTTTCACGGGCCGGTGAAGGCGGTGCCAAGCTGGGTATATGGGATAAACAAATAATAGTAGATAACCCCCAGTCAGTTAATATCATTAATAGAAATCTTTTGTTACGAATAGTAAGAAAGGAGTGATTGCATGAAAAGAACATATTAAATAAGAGAATAAACTTTGTGTGTATTACCATTATGAAATCCTTATTTCAGGAGGCGAGAAAATGAAAAAATTATTATTATTAATTTTTGTTACGAATTGTTATGTTTGTGCTTTCCCCAATTTTGGATTAGCTGAAGAAAAATGTTTATATAATATATGTAAAGAAGCAATCGAGTTATTTGATCTTGCAGGGCTTTATATTAACGGTCATGTTAAATATACTGAAGATGACTTAGTGATATTAAAAAATTCTGCTTACTATACTTTAAAAGATGTATATGAGTTAGTTAATTCTCAAGATAAAAATTTACTGAATATCACTCCAGAACAGGCAAGGGAATTATCTGTGAAGACAAGAAGGTTGACCAGTAATATTATTAAAGCACAGAATATTTGTGATATCGCCATTATCGGAATTTATTTTGGGATAGACCTTATTTATTATGGTTTGTTGTTAACTTTTCTTATTGTGGGAGCATTTCTGGGTATTCCAATGATAATTGTTGGAACTATCATTGGTTTAATTGGACTGATAGCTGCTATACCTTGTTTGCTTCTCCTTTAATCTTATATCATAAAAAGAATAATTTGTCTGTCTTAGGTTCTTAATATTGCATTTATTAAAGTTTACTGACGTCTTGCACTTTCAGGCCTATAATTTTTCGAGGTAACTATCGAGAATATTTTGTTTAAATTGAATACGAATAGTTTTCAACATCTCGGCGATGTTTTCTAACACTAGGTGTTTTCGTACGTGAAAAGCTAAGAACCGTGTCGATAAACGCGCGGTCTGCTGTTTATCTTTTAGCCACGTAAGGATTTTAAGTTTAAAACGGTTTAACGATTATATAATAGTGCCTTGCAAAAATTGTGTAGAAGGCAGAACTATGAAGGGGGTCTAATGAAAAAGGTATTAGGTTTAATGGTGGTGTTCTTTTTTGTTTTTCTGAATAGCAGTTTTTCTGCAGGAGTACGAGAAGCTGACGTGGATAATTTAGTTATAAGAGAAAGCAATGCACGTAAAAGTAAGCGTGCAATTACAACCTTTGTTTCATCCTTAAAGTGTTCTGACGACCCAAGAGATTTAGACCCATTACTTGGAACTAGTTGGTTATTCAGCTATTGGATTGATGCTGATTATAATGAAGAAGTAATTACTTTTAAATCCTTTGCTAACGTGATCACTTTTCCGTGTGCTTCATTGGATGGTTTAAATCAATATTATGAAAACGTTAAAGTATATTATACAGAATTAAGACAGCGATATTGTAACGGCTTTTCTGCTGAGCTAATACAAGGTAACATTACTTACCATTATGAATTTACTATAGATGGATATTTCCCAAAAGGTTATTTTTGGTGGTCTTACAATGATTACTCGCGGCCAGACTCATTCCTCTATTCAATGACAGTTACACAATTAAGCGGTCCTATACCAACTACCTCGACCTCTGTTCGGCCAACTACTACTATTCCTATACCAACTACCTCGACCTCCGTTCGGCCAACTACTTCAACTACATTCCCAGAAACAACTACTACTACCACTATTAAAACAGGGGTTGAAGTTGTTGAAGCTATACTTACAAACGAAAATCCAAATTATTACGAGTGCGGTGCTTCTCTGCCTCCCGAAGTAATTAATTTTGATGTCACAAGAGATTATGAAATATTTCTTTATCTTGTCATTGACAACATTCAGGCAGGTGATGCTTCGAAAACGATTTGGTATTACGAAAATGAAGTAATTGAGGAATCACCATACTTTTTCAGCCAAGGAGGAGATTTTTGTTATTATCCTTCACTTTTAGTCAACCGTCAGAACATACGATGTAATACGGGAAATTGGTCAGTAGAGTTTTATTTAAACAATCAAAAATTAGTTACTAAAACATTTTACCTGCAGGGCGTCAGCTGTGGAGGCGAAGGATGTGCCGCAGAAGCTGTCCTTTTAGATGACCCCGAAAGTTTGGAAATCCTCCGTCGCTTCCGGGATGAAGTGCTTGCGAGAACTGAAAGTGGTAGAGCATTAATAAAACTGTATTATGAAAAGAGTCCGTTGATAATTAAGTTAATAGATAATAATGCTCAATTAAAAGAACGATTTAGAACAATCTTAAAAGCAGTAATGCCGTTTATTAGAACGATTGTTAATAATAATAATAATAATATTTTAAGAGATAAATAAAACTTTATATGTATAAACACTATGCCGAGGCAGTAAACTTTCCCTGAATTAGTGGACACACCAAAAGAATAGAGATAAAAGAATAAAACTTTAGGGCTAAAGCGGACAACGCCCTTTAAGCCAGGCTATAAGAGACTTTAAAAACGGGGTTTTCAGGTACACATATAAGCTCTGCAATGCGCAGTGAGGTCAGATCTACATTCTCAGAGTATTAATTAATGTAAAAGGTTCAATGTGGCAGCGCCATAATAAATTTAGGGGGTTATGGGTGACCCCAAAGCAGTAATTCGAGATTAATCGGCGTGTCAACTCGCAATAACCATTACCGTGAAATGGCTGCCGTGGTAAAAATTGGCACCAGCGGGTTTTCATTTGATGACTGGAAGCAGAGCGTATATCCTCCAGATTTACCAAGGTCGCAGTGGCTTTCTTTCTATGAAAAAGAGCTTGGCTTTAAGGCGCTGGAGTTGAACTTTACCTACTACACGTTGCCTTCGCCAAAATCGTTTGCAGGAATATCGCGCAAAACCGGCACTGATTTTTCCTTTGCCGTTAAAGCGTTTAGAAAAATGACCCATGATATCCGCGACCAGCAGACCGGTGAACTGATTGATAATAAAGACGTATTTGACAAGTTTCTTTTCACCATTGAGCCGCTCATAAAGGATAAAAAACTCGCCTGCATCCTGATGCAATTCCCGTACTCTTTTTATGCTACTGCGCAGAATAGAGATTATTTGAAAATCGCCAAAGACCGCTTGAAAGACATACCGGTGATTGTTGAATTCAGAAATAGCGCCTGGCTGCGGGAAGACACCTTTCGATTGTTAACAACATGGGAGCTGGGGTATTGCGTGGTGGATGAGCCGAAGCTGAAAGGCCTGATGCCGTTTGTCCCGCGCGCCACCTCACATGTGGGCTATTTCAGACTGCACGGCAGAAACAGCAACTGGTTCAACGCACCGGGTTCAGTGCGCTATGATTATCTGTATAGCGCCGAAGAGCTCGGACAGTTCATCCGACCGATTAATGAAATAGCCGCCCACACCAGTTCGGTCCTGGTATTCTTTAACAACTGCCATGCCGGCTCCGCGGCAAAAAATGCCCTGATGCTTGCCCGGATGCTGTTTAATGACGAATAACCCCGCCGTTACCCGTCACCATTGTGTTTGACATCCCGCCCGCATTCTCTTATATTTTATCATTAAAAACCTTAGCAGCATGAACCACAGTTTTCGCACCGTTCACCTGCCGCTGCTTATATGGGTTGCGGGGATGATTATAGGCAGTTCGTTGCCGGGAAGCACGCTGCCTGAATTGGTATCATTCTGGCAGTGGGATAAGGTGGCGCACAGCGCCGAGTTTTTAGTATTGACCGTGCTGCTGTTTCGCTATTTTATCTATGCCCGTTATAGAGCGCCGGCAGAAGCGCTGCGCTACTGTATTGTGATTGGGATTGCTTATGCTGCGTTTGACGAACTGCATCAGCTTTTCATTCCGCTGCGGGAATGCAGCCTATACGATTTTATGGCAGATTCAGCCGGTATTCTGCTCGGCGCAATAGCGGCATGGCGATACTACCGAAACCATTTCTCGCCGGCCCGAGAGGCAAGAGCCTGAGGCACTGATATGGCAATTCTGGTTGCAGGAGGCGCTGGCTATATCGGCTCTCATGTGTGCAAGATGCTCCATGAAAAGGGCTATGAGGTCGTGGTATATGACAATCTCAGCCGCGGTTATCGGTCGTTTGCACGCTGGGGAGATTTTGTGTGCGGCGATATCGGTGATGCCGCGCAACTGGAGCGTGTTTTTAAAAAATACCCGATTGATGTGGTCATGCATTTCTGCGCCTTCATTGAAGTGGCTGAGTCGGTGGCTGACCCGGAAAAGTATTACCGCAATAATGTTCAAAATACCATTACCCTGCTTAATGTCATGCGCACACACCGGGTCAACAAATTTATTTTTTCTTCTACTGCAGCAGTGTACGGCATGCCCGACCGAATCCCGATTCGCGAGGATGAGCGCACGCTCCCTATAAATCCATACGGCCGAAGCAAGCACATGGTGGAACAAATCCTTACGGACTACGCGGCAGCCTATGACTTGCGCAGCATCAGTTTTCGTTATTTCAATGCTGCCGGCGCTGACCCCGAGGGGGAAATCGGCGAGGCGCATGTTCCGGAAACGCACCTTATTCCGCTTATTCTCGATGCGGCGGCGGGACGGAGAGGGTGTGTTAACGTATATGGCGCTGACTATGATACCAGAGACGGCACCTGCGTGCGCGACTACATACATGTCAATGATCTGGCTGATGCCCACATCCGCGGCGTTACGTATCTGCTCAATGGCGGAAATACCGATTGTTTCAACCTGGGCAGCGGCAGCGGCTGGAGCGTGCGGGAAATGATTGAAACCGTGCGCATGGTAACAAAACGGGATTTTATGGTGTTAGAAACCGCGCGCCGCCCCGGCGATCCCCCGGTGCTGGTCGCATCCAGCGAAAAAGCGCAGCGCCTTCTGCACTGGGAATGCTCTTTCAGCCTTGAAGACATTATCCGAACCGCCTGGAATTGGCACCAGCATATGATTAACACGACCGCGCGTTAACACCGTATGAGCATAGCCATGAGTTCAGTGATTGCCACCCTGTTCAAGGAACACAGCGTCATACAGGATTTCAAGGACGCGCTGATTGCCCTTGACAGCAGCTTTTCTTTTGAGCGGGAGGACATGCTTGAACTCGGCGAAGTTTACTGTGAACGGTATCCGGAGTCATACAGCAAACGCAACACCCAGAATGTGCAGATCGGCTATTTCATGGCGCGTTTGTGTATCGTTGAAAAAGCTCTTGCCGACATCCCGCCGCATAATCGAAACGCTTACCGGCAGATTTTTTACGACATGGACAATATAGAAAATAAGATAAATGATTTAATTCGGCAGTGCGGCTGCGAGCAGGTTGCGTATGAATTCGTAACCATAACCGGCAGGATCAAGGACCTGGAAGCGCTTATAGACAGTCTGCCCCGAGGTATGATAAAGGAAAAATTTATCGGCGGGCTCAGTGTCATATATAATGTTATTTATCTCTTCCATCATTTTATTAAGCAATGTATGCAACGCAACAAGGAGTTATAAGTTATGCCGATTTATGAGTTTTATTGTGACGATTGCCATACCATTTTTAACTTTTTTTCCCGCACTATCAACACGGAAAAGCGGCCCAACTGCCCGCGCTGCCAGAAACAGCTTCAGAAACAGATGTCCATCTTCGCCTGCACCGGAAGAGCAAAAGAACCGGACGACACGGATAAACTGCCCATAGATGAAAGCGCCATGGAAAAGGCAATGCACCTGCTTGCCAATGAGGCGGACAAAATAAATGAGGACGACCCGCGGCAGGCGGCAAATCTGGTGCGCAAGCTCTCGGAAATGACCGGGATTCAGATGGGGCCGGGGATGAACGAAGCCTTGCGGCGTATGGAGGCAGGGGAAGATCCGGATCAGATTGAGAATGAGATGGGCGATATCCTGCAGAGCGAAGAGCCATTTATTATGCCCGGGGCAGCAGTGCAGGCTATTAAAACCAGAAAGACGGCGCCGCAGCGGGACGAGACATTGTATGAGCTTTAATTCCTGCCGTGCAGGCGACTGATTCCCGCATACAGTTTTAGGAGTCTGCCGGGCCGCAGTGCAAGTGCGCCCTCCGGGCAGATCTCCATGCAGCAGAGGCACTGGATGCAGGCATCGGTGTTTATGTGCATACCAGAGGCCGGATGCGTGATGCACTGCCGCGGGCAGGAGCGCAGGCACATTTCACATTCCACACACTTCTCTTGTATAATGGCCGGCCGGGTGGTGAGCGACGCTTTGAGAAAACGCATGACGGGGCGGGGGATTTTCGCCATTATATCCCGAAACTGCGGGGCTTTAAAATCGGAAACCTTGACCTGGTCAAGCGGTTCTCCCTTAATTACAATCTGTTCAAGATCCCAAACGCCATAGCCATCGCGCCGGGCAACCTCAAGCACCGGAACCTGTTCTATCGGAATACGAACGATTTCCGCAATGACCCGGTCAACGGCAACGCCATCGGCGCCGGCAATGATAAGGCCGAGGGGGCGCGGATCGCCAAAGCCCGGTCCCTGCCCTTCCATTGCCACAATGCCGTCAACAATGTTCAATGCGGGTTTTACCAGACAAAAAAGATCCAGAAGCATCTGCGCAAAATATTCAGGCCCGGCGGTATGCGTTCTTACATGCCACTGTCCTTTGCGCGCGCCCGGAACAGCGCCGAACATATTTTTTACCGCAAGTGTCAGCGTGGTGAGCGAGTGAGTCTTGAGCTTTGCCAGATTAATAATCTTGTCAACCTCCTGCAAGACTTTGCCAATGGTAAAACTTTTAAACACCTTCCCTGCAGGGTTTTGAACATCGACCGGTTCAAATTCTACAATGTCAACGCCCAGCTCCCGGGCGCTCTCGCCAATGCCGCATTTGTCGCAGGCTTTCTGCGCAGAATCAAGCTGGGGGCTGTCCCCGATAAGCGGCACGGCGCCTGCTTCCTGCACCATGCGCGCCACTGCTTTGACCACCAGGGGATGCGTGTTAACACATTTCTCCGGCGGGCGGCCAATGAGCAGGTTTGGCTTGAGGAGGACTGTTTCTCCCGGTGAAACATACGAAGCCAATCCACCCACCAGATCCACTGCTTCCTTAATGCGCTGATAGACCAAGTGCTCCTGATAGTCCGAACACCTGATCACTGAAACCGTCGCAGCCATTTATATGTCTCCTATCATTTCTGTCAACATAGGGCATTACCATTTTGTTGTTACATAATTTCTAAAAACGGGAGTGCTTCGTCATCCCGCTCTGCGGGATTCCTCCTAAGAAACTTCGTTCTTTTATGAGCACGGTACGCTGAGACTGCGCGTCCCGCGCTGCGGGACGTGGCGATCTCGTATTTGGGACAACATTGCTCTCCTATGGTTGTTGAGAAAAAGTGTCTATCGCCTTCATCACTTCGACAACATGCGCCATGCCGGGGCCTCCGGCCATGAGAATGGCAACTGATGCTGCCTCCATAATTTCCTCCGGTGATGCGCCCATGCCCAGCGCGGCGCTGGTGTGGGCATAGATACAAGGGATGCAGCGCAGGCCAACTGCAATACCCAGCGCAATCAGTTCCTTTTCTTTGGTCCTGAGCGCTCCGTCCTCCATCACGCTTCCCATAAGCGCCATAAAACTCTGGGAAATCCCCGGGTATTTCTGCCCGAATTGAGCAGTGTACTCGAAAAACTCATCTGATTTTTCTTTGATCTCATTCTTTGCCATAACGCCTCCTTAGCTGAACTATTTGATTATCATGCTCCCCCCGTCTCGTCTAACAGTACAGGTTAAGTTATCTTAGATTGCCCCGTCGCTGCCGCTCCTCGCAATGACCGTTGCCATGGCTCTATAACAGGAACTCCTCATTGCGAGGGCGTGAGCCGAAGCCCTAATGGTTATGAAAGGGGAAACAATCTCCTGTTTTGGAGACCAATGATAAACCTATATAAAATAGGGGGGTGGCACGCAGGCCAATGCGCAGCACACCACCTGAAAAATTACCAGGCCTCTATTTGCCGCCCTTTTTCACTTTCCGCAACTTGGGGACAAATTTTAATATGACCCGGCGATCCTGCTTAAATGTCGGTGCACGGTGAACGGCTGTATCTTTGGTCTTATCATTTCTCTTGTCTTTGTTCATATAAAATTCCCGGATAACGCGCGGCCGGCTTTCATCTGTTTTCAAACAGGCTCATCTGCCTGGGTTTCTTTTTCTGCTGCGCATGTTTGGCAATCAACGGATCGGTAAATCGGCATACAGTCCGGTCGGGAAGGTCGGCAAGAAATGATGACCGCGGCAGATTTCTCCGCTCTCCAAAGAGAAACCGGCTGCGGGCATGGGTCAGATAGAGCTTATCCTGCGCACGCGTCATACCCACATAAAAAAGCCGCCGTTCCTCTTCAGGGTCATCTGCCTGTGCTTCTATCTTATCCCGATGAAATGGAAACAGCCCCTCCTCAAGCCCGACAATAAACACCACCGGAAACTCAAGCCCTTTCGCGCCATGAACCGTCATGAGCGTTACCGCCTCCTGCTGCGGCGCAAATGCTTCGCCTTCTTTTAACAGCGCAAGCCGGTGAAGAAACAGCGGGATACCCTCTGCTGCGGCGGTATGACAGAACGGCATAACCGCAGTGAGCAGATCAAACAGATTATCATCGTTTTGGACCTCCGGTTCGTTCCCGCGGTCAGAGCAGTTCTTGCGGCCGCACAGGGTAAAGAAAATCTCCCGGACCAGGGCATCAAGGGGCATGGAGGCACTTTTATCTTTCATTGCGCGGATGAAATTAATAAAAGCGTCAAGGCTGGTTCTCGTATCTTGCGGCATTTCTTTTTCCGCCACACTGCGTGTGCTGAGCATATGAAACAGAGAGCTGCCATCTTCACGCGCACAATTTCTCAGCCGCTCGACTGTTTTTGGTCCCAGTCCTTTGACCATAGTCCCCAGCAATTCACTCAGCACATGATCATTTCCCGGGTTATGGATAACTTCCAGCACGTTGATAAGCACCTCTATGTCCGGCTCCTCATAGAGGGCACAACTTGGGGCAACCTGCACCGGTATGTTTGCGCTCTCAAGTTTCGAGCGCAGCAATCGGCTCTGAGCATGGAGCCGGTAAAGCACCGCGATGTCTGCAAAACCTTTTGCCGGTGACTCCTCATCGGAATGACGGTGAGCGATCGTTTCAAAACGGGTTCCCCCGAGCAATCGCCCGATCTCCCGCGCGACAAACCGCGCCTCCTGCAGATCATCAAGCAGTTCATGGATTTCTATGTGTGCGCCGGTGGGTTTTGTCGGGACAAGCTTCTTATCTATGCGGTGGGCGTTTTTTTCTACAATCTGCTGGGCTGCGGCTAAAATAGTGCCGGTAGAGCGGTAATTCTGTTCAAGCCGCACGATTTTTGCAGAAGGAAAGTCCTTCTGGAACTGGAGAAAATTTTTTACCTGTGCGCCGCGAAACGCATAAATGGCCTGGTCTGCATCACCAACCGCGCAGAGATTCGGCGCGGGCCCGGCAAGCTGTTTGATAAGCTGATACTGAGCGTTGTTTATATCCTGATATTCGTCAATTGAGATATGGGAAAATCGGGAGCGCAGCTGCGCCGTTAAAGAAGGATATTCGTTGAGGAGCGAAAGGGTGTTCAGTATCAAATCATCAAAATCAAGCAGCCCTTCGCGTGCCAGCGCTGCCTGATACGCCTGAAGCAAGGGCGACGCGTGAGCCGCCACGGGTTGAGCGGCGCCAGCCCATTCGTTTTTCTCCCGCGCTATCATAAGGACATACTGTTTAATGGAACCAGCAGCCCGCTCGGCAACACATTGCGGCACCAGTTGCTTGATAATCCGCGCCTGCTCGGCAGGTGAAACAAGTTTAACATCGGTCACCGCATTGAGGCGCCGCCCCTCATTTTTTAAAATCTGATAACAGAATGCGTGGATGGTGCCTATGCACAACCCCGCAAGATCTATCCCGGCAGAGCACAGGCTGGCAACCCGCGCGCGCATCTCGTCAGCCGCCCTGGCGGTGAAGGTGATGGCAAGAAGCTTTTCGGCAGGTATGCCCTTCCTGCCCGCAAGATATGCCAAGCGATGAACCAGCGTTCTGGTTTTTCCGGTGCCGGCGCCGGCGATTATCAGAAGCGGGCCCTCGATGGTTTGCACCGCTGTTTGCTGCTCAGGGTTAAGCGACGACACGATGTCAATCATAGACATGCTTTAAAGCAGCGAAAGCTGCTGTTCTTGTTTCTCCCACGGCTCAAAGACTTTGATAATGCCATAGGCGCCGTCATAGCCCGGGTTAATGTGCACATTGCCCGCGCGTATGCGCTTGAGAGCTTCTGCAAGCAGGCCAAATCCCGCCTGCCTGATTTCCGCAAGAGGGCAATCCAGCAAAATATAAAATTCATTGCCGAATCGTTCAAGAAGTTTAAAATAGTGGCGGGCAACTTTGGCGCTTTTGTCTCCGACGCTATGCAGTTCGGCGAGCACCTCTGCCAGGGGAATAACGCTGCGGAAGTTAAATGCAGACGGCGGCTTGTAGCCTTCCGGGCGGTCGGCAAGATGAGCAACGCGATGCATAACCCCGATCGTCACCTTTTTGCCACATACCGGACAGAGTGCGTTTCGCGCTTGGGTCTCGGCAGGGGTCAAGCGTGTATTACAACTGCGGTGCCCGTCATAGTGATACTTTCCTTCCTCGGGGAAAAATTCAATGGTGCCTAAGAATGCCTGGCGCTGTTTATCCTTGAGTGCTGCCATCATGGCAAAATAGGAACGGTCGCAGTTAAAAATATTTGCCTCTCTGCCGAGCTTTTCCGGGGAATGGGCGTCTGAGTTTGAAACCAGAACAAACCGGTCAAGAGCTGAAACCCGCCAGTTCATCGGCGGATCAGAGGAAAGGCCGGTTTCCAGGGCACAGATATGGGGCGTCAGCTCATCAAAGCACTCTTCAACCGCATCAAAGCCACTGGCAGCACCCAGCACTGAAAAATGCGGCGTCCAGACGTGGGCGGGAATACAGATGTTTTCTGCTGAGGCATCCAACACCATCTGCAAAAGCTGTTTACAATCCATGCCCAGGATGGGGCGGCCGTCAGACTTTATGTTGCCAAACTCCTGCAAGGCTGCATTGAGCCGACCCGCAGCGAGGAAATCTGGCGAAAGAAACAGGGTATGAACTTTTCTGGTTCGGTCGGCTTTTTTATAGATGGTACTTATTTCAACAGACAGTAAAA
Source organism: uncultured Thermodesulfobacteriota bacterium (assembly GCA_964594075.1). Classification (GTDB taxonomy): domain Bacteria; phylum Desulfobacterota; class WTBG01; order CAIYCZ01; family CAIYCZ01; genus CAZQKW01. The sequence goes on from CAZQKW010000007.1 coordinate 87,148, forward strand.
ACCGCACCGGCGCGCGACAGGATTCCGGTATCTCTTTTTCCACCGGCTGGGCATATTTTTTTTTGAGCTGAAAGAGTCCGGGCTCTGCTGGTTCAAGCTTTTCTCTGAGCTCGGCAAACCACTTTGGATGGGTGAAGTCGCCGGTTCCTAATACCGTTATACCTTTGAGCTGCGCCCATTTATAAAGATTTTCAAGATTCATCTGGGAGCTGGTTGCCCGTGAGAGGTAGGAATGAATATGTAAATCTGCAAAGAAGGGCATAAGGAACGATTTGGTGCGGTGCTCGCGCGGGACGCGCCGGAGCTTCTCTTATTCCATGAGTGTGGATTGGTCAAACGCGCAACAATCGCCCTGCGCCGTCTCACAGCAGTCCGGGCAGAATGCAACCGCCTTCCCGCATTGACACACGCTTTCATAGCCGCCATTGGGTTGCGGGGTTTTTCTTCTATTATGATAAGCCCAGAAGTTACGCACCTGGGTTTTACGGCGGTGTTTACCTTGATGTCTGTCCATACTGTTTGCTGCCGGTTAGGGTCATGCATGGTGTAGCATGTTTAAGCGGGGGTTGCAAGTATTTTATAACATCTGCGGTGCTGCCTGGTTAAAAATAGGTTGCAATCCGTCTGATATTGACTTTATAGTAATAGTAATTATAAGATTACAGGGGATAAGCAATCAAATACCGAGAGGGAGTGGACAATGGCAACTATTAAATTTATCAGCGTTTTGATACTCATTGCCCTGGTGGCAGCCTTTACCTTCCAGAATACAGAAACCGCAACCTTAAATTTTCTCTTTCTGCGTAAAGAAATGTCCTTATCGCTTCTGCTGCTGGCCTTCTTGTTTGCGGGCATGGTCATCGGCTGGATTTTTTCTCTACTGCTTTTTAGAAAAAAAGGGGGTCAGGACGATGATTTAAAGGCGTTATAATTAACAACATACACTGCAGTTATGCAGATACATTATAGAGGAGAGGTATTGCGGCATAGGGTGCAGTAGCAAACCAGTAACCTGAAAAAAGGAGTGAATGTTTATGGCAGGATTAGCTTTTATCATCTCAATTGTGGCGTTGGTGCTGGCCTATCTGGCCTACCGTAAAAGCGGCGGGGCCGAGGAGCTCAAATCGAAAGTGGACCAGCTTGGCATCACCACCGATACGCTGCGGGAAAAGCTGGCTGATTCACTGAGCCGTCTTGAAAAGGCGGTGCGTGGCGCGCAGGCAAAACCATCATCGGCCGAAGAGCAGGAGCAGCCAAAGTAGCCGCGTTGAAGCTGTGTGGTTTTAACGAAATAAAGTTTCTTCACTCTAACGGCGCCGGCAGCGGGCTGATTTCCGACAGGTGCAACCAGTCTCTGCCGGCGATGAGCGCTGCTATTCCAGCCCCTAATGAGAGGGCAGTTATTGCGATAACTGCGATTCCTGCGTGCCGCGGCCGCAACTGGTGAATCTCCTGCAAACCGAGAAAGATGAGATACAGGCCGTAAAATGTGGCTATAGTGCCGGCAAACGGTATCCAGGCAGCAAGATCGGTAAGGCTTGAGTAGGCAATAACGCGAAATGTTGCGGCAAAAGGGACAGAACTGCTGAAGGCCTTTGTTACCAACCCATGCAGAATGCCGCTCATTACAAAATCGGACACCAGATTAGTGCTAACCAGAAGAAGCAATAAGCGGTAGTCCCCTTTCAGGATGTTTGCCATACACAAACACGATAAAAACACGCAGATTGCAAGAAATAACAAGGGATTCAAAATAGAGCCTTCATGCGGCAGAGAGCGAAAAAAATCTCTGGGGCGAACCAGGATATCCCTGCAAATTCCCGCAAAACTTTCTACCAGCCGTCGAGGATCAAATTCCATCTGCGCACTCATCTCTGCATAACGAGTGTTGTTGCATTATGTTAAGCCCAATTAATAATCACAATTATATAACAATATTTTATAGGGATAACAAGCCTAAATAAACAGAACTTTTCCCACAATGAGCGTTGCAATTCAGGCACCCCGCATGCGAACGCCGCATCGCAAGGGGAATAATGGGAAACATCAACACCCGGGCGTCCGGAGGTTTTCATCGCCACCCATGAAACATTGTGGAGAAAGTCCGTCAAATAAGCATCCTCACCATGGCAGCGAAAAAGTCTCACACCAAAGAAAAGGCGCTGCTCGAAGCGCTTGATAAACAGCACCTGTGGCATCCCTTCACCCAGATGAAGGACTATGCGCAATTAACGCCGCTTATCATTGAGCGGGGCAAAGGTTCGTATCTGTATGATATTGAGGGCAACCGTTACCTGGATGGCGTTTCCTCGCTCTGGGTGACCATACATGGACATCGAAAAAAACAGCTTGATACCGCCATTATCCAGCAGGTCAATAAAATCGCGCACAGCACCCTGCTCGGTCTGAGCAACGTGCCGGCCATCCGATTGGCCCAGAAACTGGTGGCAATCACACCCCCGGGACTGACAAAAGTCTTTTATTCTGACAATGGTTCAACTGCGGTTGAGGTTGCCCTGAAGATTGCTTTCCAGTTCTGGCAGCAGCAGCCCTGCCGTGCCGCCCGCAGAAAAAAAACCTTTGTAACACTTCAGAATGCTTATCACGGCGATACGCTGGGGTCGGTGAGTGTCGGCGGCATTGACCTTTTTCACCGCATCTACAGACCCCTGCTCTTCAAAACCTATAAAGCCGTGGCGCCATACTGTTACCGGTGCCCGATGAATGTGGAGCATCCTTCATGCAGCCTTGCGTGCCTGGATTCTCTGGAGCGCATATTAAAACAGCACCATGCAAAAATTGCCGCGCTCATTATGGAGCCGATGGTTCAGGGCGCGGCTGGCATGATCGTATTTCCGCGCGGCTTTGTAAAAGCTGCACGCGAGCTCTGCACACGGTTCCAGGTTCTCTTCATTGCAGACGAAGTTGCAGTCGGTTTTGGCCGGACCGGAAAAATGTTTGCCTGTGAGCATGAACAGGTGCAGCCGGATCTAATGGCACTGGCGAAAGGCATCACCGGCGGCACGCTGCCGCTGGCGGCAACCCTTGCCACCGACGCAATTTACAGCGCGTTTCTGGGGGAGGTTGAGGAGGGGAAAACCTTCTATCATGGCCATACCTACACCGGCAATCCTATTGCCTGCGCTGCGGCACTCGCAAACCTTGCAGTATTTGAGAAGGAGCGCGTGCTTGATGCGCTGCAGCCGAAAATTAAACTGCTCAAGCAAAAGCTCAAGGCATTTTATGCCTTGCGCCATGTGGGGGATGTGCGGCAGTGCGGTTTTATGGCTGGTATTGAATTGGTAGAGAACCGGAACAGCAAAAAGCCCTATCCGGTGCAGCAAAAAATTGGCCAGCGCGTAATTTTGGAAGCGCGCCGCCGCGGTGTAATTATCAGGCCGCTGGGCGATGTGATCGTCCTCATGCCCCCCCTCGCAATTTCCCCTCCTGAGCTTGAAACACTGGTTGATGTGGTGTATGAATCAATAAAAATTATTACTGAAAAATAACTGCCGCGACCGGAGACAAAAAAACATTTTATTAAAGGAGAGAAATGACCACAACCACCCATATTTCATCTGCCTGCATCATAACCGTTTTGGTTATCAAGTCAGGAATAGGCACGTTTGAAGCATTTCTGGCTGCAGCATGCGCCTCATGTGCTGCCCATCTGATTCTTGATATTATCCCTCACGGTTTTATAGCTGCGCCGGATACAATTTTTAAAAAGCTGCTCCCGACGCTGCTTGAACTGGGGCCGGGGCTGATAATTCTTGTTTATGCAGTATATGTTTTTGGCAACCCGCTGCTGTTTCTCTGGGCGACTGGCTTTGGCATTCTTCCCGATATCGTGTCAACACTTATATGGAAAAGGCAGGAACTTTTTTCTGCCATCCCCGGCTTTGCGTTGATTCATCGCGCCCACCGGATCGTCCACTGGTTTGAAAAAGACAATCATGATGGAACCGTATCCTATATGTTTCCCAGTCCGCCGTTGCTTGCAGCTGAAACAGTGCTGGTCATATCGCTGGTTTTCATCCTGTTCATGGGTTTTACAGCATAATTATGCTTTGGTTCGCGTCCTCGGGCTGCGGCAGGTCCGCACCGCGTCCTGCGTATCTATTCCAGCGGGTAGTGAAAGATTTTTCCTTCACGGTTTTTTACCGCGAGCGTGCCATTCTTCATTTTCACCACATATTCTGGAAGCAACGGCACTTTCCCGCCTCCTCCCGGCAGATCAATTACATACTGCGGCACGCCCATCCCTGAGACATGTCCATTAAGCGCTCGCATGATGTGCAGACCGGTTGTTATTGAAGTGCGAAAGTGTCCGGTTCCCTTGGCAAGATCCATCTGATGAAGGTAATAGGGCTTGACTCTGATAGCGAGCAGTTTCTGCATCAAACGCAGCATGACGGTGGGATTATCATTTACCCCTTTGAGCAGCACCGTCTGGCATCCAAGGGGGATGCCGGCATCATTCAGAAGGCCACAGGCTTTGGCAGCGTCGGCCGTTATTTCGGCGGGATGGTTAAAGTGGGTATTGACATAGAGCGGGTGAAATTTCCGCAACATCCTAGCCAGTCTCATGGTAATGCGCTGCGGCAGCACACAGGGAATCCGCGTGCCGATGCGTATAATTTCAACGTGCGGGATAGCGCGCACCGCAGCAAGAATATCACAGAGCGCTTCATCCTGCAGCAGCAACGGATCGCCGCCGGAAATAAGCACGTCCCGCACTTCCGGGTGAAACCGGATATAGGAAATACCGTCCTGTATTGCCTGCGGGGTGAGGGCATGCTGTTTTCCCATTTTTCTTTTGCGTGTGCAAAAACGGCAGTAAACGGCACACTGGCAGGAAACCAGAAACAGAACTCTATCGGGATAGCGATGGATAATTTGCGGCACCGGAGAATACTTTTCTTCAGCAAGCGGATCCTCCATGCCGTTTGCGTCCAGCAATTCCCGTTCATCCGGCACTACCTGTTTCCAGATCGGGTCCCCCGGTTTTTTAATCAGGCTTAAATAATAAGAGTTGATTCGCAGTGGATAGCGATCAATCACGCGCTGCAGCGCAGGATAATCACCCGCGAAGTATTCTGCGAGCTGCGCCGCGTTTGTTATGGCATGTTTTAGCAGGCGTTCCCACCGCGGCACGGAATGTCTCTGTTTTTTTAGGGATGGCGCAGTTACCGACATCAGGGTTTTTACGGGATAACTGGTAATTCAGATTTAATGCGTTGTATTTTTATTGTTTTGTAGTTATACCGCTTCTGTTGTAACTCGTATTATACGTGGCTCTCAGGCGTGTTTCTTGTCCGAAGATAAAGCGAGAACTTTTTTCAACCGCTGTGGTCTCTCATTATTGCCAATATGTTTTATGTAACACACGCTGCACTTAATTCATTATAAAAGGTCACAGAAATAGGTGTCAATGTTTCTTTTTTCAGGGCTTTCCTCAAAAATGAACCCGGCAATTCAGGCCACCCGCATGAGAACGCCGCAACGCAATGGGAATAACGGGAAACAGCAACGCCGGGGCGCTTTTTCATCCCCATAAAAAAATTTTTTGGATAGGTTCTGTTCATTTTTGCCGGTCATTGCTTCCCGAAAGTTAATGTGCTAATGTTGTGAAACTATTTATTTTAACAGGAGCGACTGATAATGGGGCGCAAAAAGAAGGAGTGTGTTTTTTGCAATATCGTGGCAGGCACGGCACCGGCTTTTATTCTGCATGAAGACAAATATTCTCTGTGCCTTCTTGACATCCAGCCATTTGCCAAAGGACATTGCCTGGTTATACCAAAACGACATGTGGCCTGGTGGCATGAACTGAGCGGTCCGGAAACGGAAAGCCTTTTCAAGATGGCACGAAAAATATCACAAAAGATAATGGCGGAATATAAACCTGACTTTGTCTGTATGTATGCGCGGGGCAAGCGTATTCCCCATACGCATATTTTTCTCGTCCCGTCTTTCGGCGGCGATATTCTTGACCGATTTTTCAATACCCTTGAAGGAGTTCAGGAGCATTCGGTTGAACTTGCACGCCTGCGTGATAAAAAGGCCCTCGCGGCCGTGGCGCGAACCCTAACCCTCAAACAATAATGGTTGCCCGGCGCTCATGCCGCCTATATCGCGCATGGCCGCAAGGCTCCGCTTGATCGCAGCGGTCTGTTCGTGCGGCTTTGTCATGAGCTTCTCAATGGTGGACAGCTCCTCCTGCACGTAGGCCAAAGCTTTGTTTTTCATCTCTTCAATTGCTTTGTTGATGCTCACCTCCCATTGATAGGAAAGCCGCGAAAGGTTTACCTCTATGGTCCACGGCAGTTGCTTGATAAAATGCTGTTCAAACGCCTTTCTGAAAATCATCATCGGTATCAAAAACCACAAGAGCTCAAGATGAAAATCAAAGGTCCGAGTAAAGGTGAGATCCGGGCTTCCCGGTTCAGTTATGGAAATATTCCAATCAACGCTGTTCATTTTTATCCCCAGCACCTTTTCAATATTACTATCAAGGAGCGTTTTGAAAAGGTTGACCCGCCGTAAAATTGCCGTTCGCGCCTTGACGAGCGAGGCAAAAAAGTGTTCATGTTCACTGCGGGATATGGCATGGAGTTCCCGGGTCATATTGTCCTTCACCCACTGTTCAAACTTTCCGGTAAAAACAGATAAATTACCGTTCCACCCTTGCATGTCTTCTTTGAGGCGGGCGACAAGCCGGTGTGTTAAGGGAATTTTACACATATTATTCAGATGCTGATTTATCAGCGTGCGGGTCTGCAGCATGTGTTCGCGGGCAATAAGGGTTAACTCAGAGCGGATGAGCTCAAAATTGACCTTTTCATCAAGAATGAGATTTTTCACCGCTTCCCGCTCATGATCAGCCTGCAAGGATGCATTCAAAGCCACTTCAAGATAACTGGCGCAAGAACGGCCAAGCGACGTGATTTTATGGCGGGAGATCTTGTGCAATTCAGAATAAATATTATGCGACAACGGTTCGAACAGCTCAGTATCAAGCTGCCGTTTATAGCTGTCTGTATCGCTCTTAATAGAATAGAGATAGATCGGAAACGTGCGATTAAGTTCTTTCTGTGCTGTTTCATTCAAAAAATTAACCACTTCAGCTTGCTGATCAGGCGACAAAAGATCTGCTTTCGTCAGCAGCAACACGATTTCCGGCGTATAGTCCATGAGCTCGCGAATAAGCTGTATATCGCTTTCAGAAAGCGGGCGTTCAGCGCTTATCGCAACAATAGCCGCGCCGACTTTGGGCAGCCACTCTTCAGATGTTGCCGTATTATATTTATAGGCGCTTCCCAGTCCCGGGGTATCGACCAGGCGTAATCCATGATACCGCTCAAACAGCGGCAGTTCAACATCCACGACCGCCACATTTTTTGCATTCGCAGGATTTTTTGACTCGGATATAAAATTTTCAATGTCTTGCAAGGCAATTTCAATATGTGTGCCGTCTATAAACCGTACCAGCACTCTTTCCCGTGCGCCATACTGCACCCGCGTTATGCGGGTTATCACCGTGGTGACCGGAATCACGCCGACCGGCAAAACCGGTTGCCCAATGAGAGAGTTGATAAATGAGGTTTTGCCCGCCTTAAACTGGCCCAGAATAGCAATATCAATAAATTGATTTTCCGCCAGCAGCGTTTCACACGCCTCCACCTGCCGGTGGAGCGGTAAAATATTAAACCGCTTCACGGTGGTTCGCACCTCCTGCAAAGCTTCCTTCGCAGAGCGCTGCTGCAGCGGCAATCGCGTATAATCTTCTATTGCCTGCATACTATATAACCAATGGTGTGCATGTTTTAGCCCTCCTCTTACCCATAACCCCCGTCAGTGCCGATCAATTGCAGTATTTCCTGAATATAGTGTTTGATCTGTTCAATTTTCGGATCTATAAGAAGATCTAACCCTGCTGTTACGCGGCCATATCCTTTCATTCTTTTTGCCCGCGCCTCTTCAACGGTTTGTAAACAATAATAAAGGGTGCCTCGTAGCGAACGTCTTACTTCTATGGTTCTTCGTTCCAGCCCGAACTGTTGCTGCAAATCTTTGATTATGTCTTCAACCAAAGCTATGCGCTTACAAATTTCATCTTTATTTTTTATCAATATATCTTCTATGTAATCTTCAAATAAAACTCCCTGTCGCCGTGTATGCAGAATTTTTAATCTGACATCGTGCAGCATTTCTTCAATAGTGCGCAGCACCGAAGTAAACGCATTTTTTTGAAATTCATTAAACATGCGGTCCTTTCCCGGAATCCTCGGCGAACTCCTTGTTTAAAAATTCCTTCATTCCCAACGGGTATCCCTTGGTTATTTCGCTCATGGCCTTAATCCGATTAGCGGTCAGATTAAGGTGGTATTTTAGTGAACATTGTCTGAAGAATTCCTGCGTCGAGCGAATATTCAGCGTGGTCAGGCTGAGTCGTATAGCAGGGCTTAATGCGACACGCAGGCGAATGAGATCCGGCTCAGGGATAAACTGCTCCACTATGGCAATAAACCCGAAGCGTTTTTCAGTTGCTAAATAGTTGAGAAGCTTAATCTTGTGCGGGGAGAGCTTGGCGATGTTATCTAACATGAGTATGTGCTTTCGTTTGTCCGGAAGCGCAAGATTTAGAATTTGAAATCGGCTTCTTTTGTAGTGCCCGTATCTATGTCTGTTTTTATAGCAATAATCAGGAAAAAGCTTTTTAAGAAGCGCATTGCAGACCTCTCCGGGCGTTTGTGAGAAATCAAGATAAAAAAAGCGCCAACGGTCCTGCGCGATTTTAGCTATGTGTTTAATTAAGGCGGTTCGCCTAATACCGTATTTTCCGGATAAAACGATATTTGTGTCCTTCTCCAAAGCTTTTATAATAAGCCTTATTTCTTTTTCCCGCCCTACAAAACACATGGTATCATTACTTTTTAAATGGATTTGCAAAAAAGTATCCAATACCCCATGCTGACGGTCGGCACGCACAACAACATCGTTACTATTCTGCTATTATTTGACCACTAAAACCGAACAGGGCGCAAGGCGAACCAGACTCTGGCAGGTACTGCCCATAACGCGATCATACAATGCTGAATGCCCCATAAAGCCTATCACCAGCAGATCAAAATTATGTTTTTTAATATATTCTAAAATTGTTTTAACTTCATGCCCTATAATAACATGGGTAATGAGTTCCACATTTTCTTTTTTTGCAATCTGTCGGGCTTTTTCAAGCGCATCACTAAACTTGCCATTAGCTGCTATCTTTTCCTCCACCACCTCGCCGATGGCCCCCGGGTAATGCGGCAGTTCTTCGACTGATATGGTGTGAAGTTCGGCAGCATAACACTGCGCCAGTTTTATTGCTTCAATAAGCGCGCGCAATGACCCCTCCGAACCATCAAGTCCGTGAAGAATTTTTTTATGCATTTAGGTCTCCTCCTCGTCAATAAGGTTTACTTCCGGCTGAAACCACTGCTGGGCAATCAGCGTAGGGACAACCGCGCTGCCGATTACTGCAGTGACTAAAATCGTATATTGATCCTGATTAATTATATTATTGGTCAACCCAAAGAGGGCACATATGCTGCCAAATGTCAGGCCGGTTGACATCATAAGCGTTGTATAAATACCTTCGCGTTTATTAAATCTGAAGGTTTTAGTGAGCGGCCAGATGCCGAAGGTCTTGGTAACCATTTTTACCAGCAAAAGCACGACGATAATTCCCAGGGAAAAAACCACAGTCTGGAACTTTACCAGTGAGCCAGCCTTTAAAAAATAGAATGGGGTGAGCAGTGTGAAAGCAATGACCCGCATGCGCTGGGCAAGAACCCTCTCTTTCAGAAAGAAGGGAGCGAGCACCATGCCAATGAGGTATGCAGGTAAAACAGCTTCGCTTTTTGCCATATTCCCCAGACCGCCTAAAAAGAAAAGCAGCAGAAGAATAAATTTTATCTCTGGTTCGCTTATTCTGTTGCCAATTCTCTTAAAAAACCACGGAATAAATTGAGGAAGACGCCAGAGAGCAAGAGCTGTTACCAGCGCAAAGACCAAAAGCCATATATTATAATTGGCAAAGACAATTCCAAGCGCCAGGACAGTTCCAAGATCATTTATGAAGCATGCGGCAAGAATAATTTTGCCTATTTCCGTGCGGTTGAATCCGGTTTCAAGCATAACTGCATAGACCACAGCAACTGAGGTTGTTGAAAGTGAAATGCCTGCAATCTGAGCCTGGGGCCAGGGCCATTGATAAATATAATGCGTATATAAAAGAACCCCCACATAGGGCGCCATGAACCCCATTACGCCTATGGTCATGCTTGACCAGAAGTGTTTCTTCACCACCGTCGGATCAATCTCGGCACCGGCAAGAAACGTAAGCAGGATGGCGCCTACGCCCGCAAGATAATTAACCCATGGCGTTAGCGACAGGGGCAGCACATTGCCGGCAACTGCCCCCACTATTATTTCTACCAGAGCAACAGAGATAGCAACACGAATAGAAATAAGCGCAGCAAGCAAGGCTAATGATATCCATAATGCCGATTCCAGCCATATGTTTTCCATTTCACGATCATCCCTTCAATTGAGCGCAGTAAGTTCTAATAAAAAACCCACCAGATTACTGGTGGGTTAAAATACCTGTTTCGTTTTTATGCTCCCACCGCAGCATTCCGTGCAGCAGGAGTTATCAGCCTAAGGGCGTTTTGAGGGGAACTCCATCCCCGTTGTGTCTTATTGTTACTTTAGTATGTACAAAAAGTCAATAAATTTTATAATTGGTCGTTGCGCGCCTTTGATCCGGCTCGCGGAATGCGGCCGAAAAATAGACATCACAAAACGGTGCAGAAAAACCAGCCGGTGCTGTTTGATGATTGATAACCATCTGCAGACATCACATTAGTACGCCTATTTTTTTATAACATGGATTGCCGTTGCTTTGACTGAGGCAACAACGGTCTTGCCTTCCTGCAATTCAAGATGTTCCAGCGACTGGCTGGTCACAAAAGAAACTAAGGGAAATCCGCAGTCAAGATATATCTTATAAAACAGGCCCATAGGCACAATCTTTACAATGATGCCCGTAAAAAAATTGCGGGCACTTGAATGCGCGGACGGCGTATTGGTGTGAATAGTTACGTGTTCGGGCCTGATACAGCACACTGCCTGTTCCCCTGCTTTCACAACGCCCACCGCTTCAAGCTCCGCTCCCGCGATGGACAATAAAAAAGTTCCATCATAAATTTTTGACACCGTGCCCGTAAGAATAGTTTCGGTTCCCACAAAAGAGGCTACCTGTTCATCCGCAGGGTGGTTCATGACGTCTTCCGGCCTGCCTATTTGTGCAATTTTCCCCTGAAACATAACCGCCATCGTGTCTGAAAGCCGTAGTGCCTCCATACGGTCATGGGTCGCAATTATCGCCGTCGTTTTAGTCTCACACAGGATGGCGTGCAGATCATCTACCAGCGCCTCGCGGGTAGGAGCATCAAGCGACGCAAACGGCTCGTCAAGAAAAATGATTTCGGGCTCTATGGCAAAAGCCCGCGCAAGGCTGGCGCGCTGGGCCTCGCCGCCCGACAATGTTCGTGCTGAGCGGTGGGCAAGATGGCTGATGCCAAATTGTTCAAGATTTTTTTCTACGGTGCTGCGTATTATCTTTCCGGTCTTTCCCCGTAATTTCAACCCGGATGCAACATTTTCAAAAACGCTGGTATTAAAAAGCAGCGGTTCTTGAAAAACCATGGCCAGGTGTTTGCGGTAGGCTGCGCGGGCACGCGCCGAATCAATAGCCTGACCGCGAAATACCAGAGCGCCGTGATGCGGTTTCAGCAGGCCGGCAAGGGTTAATAAGAGCGTTGATTTGCCGGCACCGTTAGGCCCTATAAGGGTGAGAACGCGATGAGGCTCAACAGTAAGCTCAGAAATCTCAATAACCGTATGGCCACCCCGTTCTACACACAGATCAAAGGCGTGGAGTAACGCGCTATGTGTTGCTTGCAAAGTCACCGCGGCCGCTCCTGCTGCTGAACATACGTAAGTATGGCGTTAACCGCAAAAGCGAGCACCATGAGGATGATACTGAGGGCTATGGCAATGTCAAAGTTGCCCTTGCTGGTTTCCATGACCGTTGCGGTGGTAAGCACCCGCGTGTAGCCTTTGATATTACCGCCCACCATAATTGAGGCACCGACTTCAGAAATGATTCCGCCAAACCCGGCCATCACCGCGGCAAGCAACGGCAGCCGCGCTTCCCGGACGAGCAGCCTCATCATCTGGAGACGAGTGGCGCCGAGTGCAAGGATTTGATAGCGGAGATTTTTGGGAAGATGCTGAATGGCAGCAACAGATACACCCATAACCAGCGGCGTTGCAATGATGGACTGAGCAATTATCATGGCAGCCGGCGTGTAAAGCAGCCCTAAAAAACCAAATGGCCCGTTTCTCCATAGGAAGATTGAAACAAAAAGCCCCACCACTACCGGCGGCAGCCCCATGCCGGTATTAATCGTGCTGATGACAAATTTTTTCCCGGGAAACTCCTTGAGGGCAATCAGCATTCCCATGGATATGCCAAGTATCAGGCTTATAAGCGTTGCCGTTCCAGACACCCCTAATGAGAGCAGGGTGATGCGCAAAACTTCAGCGTCAAGGGTAAACAGCAAAATACATGCTTTTTTTATACCCTCTAAAATTAAATCCATACTGCTTCAGTTGCCTTTCTTTTTTCCCGCATCCGCGAAAAACAGCGGTGAGCCAAATTTATCCGCGCCAAATGTGCCAATGACTTTCTGCGCTTCAGCGGAGACCACAAAGTCTGCAAAAGCACGTGCCCCGGCAGCGTTTACTTTTGGCCACTTTGCAGGATTCACTTCTATTACATGATACACATTCTGCAGCAGGGGATCGCCCTGGCAGAGAATCTCCAAACCAAGTTTCTTTCTAAGTGGCAGATAGGTTCCCCGGTCTGACAGGGTATAACCCTGCTTTTCGGCAGCAACGCCAAGAGTCTGCCCCATGCCGAGACCGGTCTCCTGATACCACTGTTGTCCGGAGCACCTTATTTCGCTCGCCTGCCACACGGCTTTCTCTTTGGCATGGGTTCCTGAATTGTCACCGCGGGAAATAAATAACGACTGGGTTTCAGCAATCTTTTTAAAAGCCCCGACCGATGATTTCATTTCTTTTATCTGTGCCGGGTCAGCCTTTGGTCCCACAATAATAAAATCATTGTGCATGACGATATGGCGGTTGATCCCAAAACCCTGTTCCATAAATTTTTCTTCCTCATCTGGCGAGTGCACCAGCAGCACATCAGCCTCGCCCCGCTCTCCCATGGCCATGGCCTGACCAGACCCAACCGCAATAGTTTTAACCCTATAACCGGTTTTTTTCTCAAACAGGGGGATAAGCGCATCCAGCAGCCCCGAGTCCTGGGTGCTGGTGGTAGTAGCGAGAACGATATCTTTTCGAAAGACTTCTTTTTCTGTGCATGCACAAAAGCTGAAAAAGATGGGAAGAAAATAGGTAACAATTTTAAGGTAAGTCCGCATTATGCATTATGTTCATTATCGGTATCGTAAAAAATCTATCATCTGCCATAAAAATAAAAAACCAATACCGTGTCTGGGGTATTGGTAAAACTGCCAAGCATGCTCTCCTTTCCAAACACGGGAGGCAGCATCCTTTCGAAAACTGCCTTTTCGACCATTGTTCATGGCTTTGAAGCTTTAGAACTTTATGGCTCGGAGAAATTCTTTTAGTTATCATATACAATTATTTAATCTTACCTGTCAAGAGGAATGCCAGCAGGACTTTCCCCAAAAAATTTAAGAATCAAAGAGGGGCAGTTGATTTTCATT
>CAZQKW010000008.1:0-92779 GCA_964594075.1 uncultured Thermodesulfobacteriota bacterium
CTGCTTATGCCATCTCCACAATTTCTATCCCTGTTTTTTGGGGAAAGTCCTGTTAAAAAGGTCTTGACAACATAATAAAAAAAATGTTATTTATACTTTTTTAGTAGATTTAAAAGCTATTATAATATACTAATTTAACTTTAATATTTTGTTTTTACCGGGAGGAGATATGTCGGAAACGAAAAACCAAAGTAACGTCTTTGCTGCTGCAGGTGAAAAAGAGGTAACTCGCGCGATTGTGGGTGAATTTTTAACCCAGTTCTCAGAATATGTGGAAAGCGACTGTATTATTATTGGTGCAGGGCCAAGCGGTCTGATGGCAGGAAGAGAACTGGCCCGCAAAGGCATTAAAACTCTTATCGTAGAACGTAATAATTTCCTCGGTGGCGGGTTCTGGATTGGGGGATACCTTATGAACAAACTAACTGTCAGAGCCCCTGCGGAACTCGTATTGAAAGAACTCGGCATACCGTATAAGGAAGTACAAAAAGGGCTTTTTGTGGCAGATGCGCCTCATGCCTGTTCAAAGTTGATCGCTGCAGCATGTGATGCGGGAGTAAAATTTGCCAACATGACCGTGCTTGAGGATGTGGTATTGCGCAAAGGATCGCGTGTATGCGGTGCTGTGGTAAATTGGACGCCAGTGGGATCTTTACCTCGTCAGATTACGTGCGTTGACCCTGTGGCGCTCGAGGCCAAAATAGTGGTTGACTCAACCGGTCACGATGCAGCAGTAGTGAAAAAACTTGAAGAGCGGGGTCTTATTAAAACTGTTGGTACTGGCGCTATGTGGGTGGAGCGTTCTGAAGATCTTATCGTCGAGCACACCGGCGAGGCTCATCCGGGGCTGGTGGTAATTGGCATGGCAGTTTCTACTACCTACGGGTTGCCACGCATGGGCCCCACGTTTGGCGCCATGCTCCTTTCAGGTAAACGCGGCGCAGAAGCTGTGCTCAATAAAATTCATTCCTCTTAAACGTAATTGATAAATTCTTCTTTGTGCTGTGTAACATACATATCTACAATGGAACGTTTAGCGATGTTGTCAATGTGCAAGAAATCTATAGGTATGTAAAAAAATTACTTCCTAAAGTCGAGATTTATATACACGATGAATTTATTTTGCACTTTGTTTTAAAAAATTCTCAAGAGAAGGTGTCAGAAAGAATGCAAAAGATTGCAGAGCTGTGTGCGCACATTAAAATAACAGAGCCCCACATAAAAGAGCGGACTACTGCACCGTTATCTGGCGAAATTGAATATGAAAAGCGGCGATTGTTCAATACCATTCATCAGCCATCCGGGATACTTTATAATGGAGAAAAACTTTGGGCGCTCTATAACAATGTTCTCACCGAAGAAGAACGTTGTTTTGCTTCATGTCATATAGCACTGACCAATCAATTATTTGCTACGTGGGATACTAATGACAGACGTTATCATGCTCGCACCAGCATTTATGGCATCCCCTCTATTATCTCAATTAGCGGTCTGGTCGAGGCACCTGCTCGATCACGATCCTATTACCTGTCTCGCCATATGGGGCATCCCAATGAGTCTTTAGAAGAAAAGTTCCGCAATGAATTTTTGACGTACGATGATACGCGCATGACACAAATTGTGAAAGGCTATATAGCCCAGGCACTGTTTTACCATCTGGCTGGGGATCCTTTCTGCACTGATCCTGGTTGCCGACTTTTTAATGCTCATTGGCAACATGAACTCATCTATGCGCAGCTTGATTCCTCTTATGAATTCTGCTTCGAACATCAAAGGGTTTTGCAATGTTTTAATAGCCGGTAGATTTTCATGGGAATTATTACTTGTCTGCTTAACGTCATTTGCTATATTATAAGACCATGCTGCAAACAGCGGAGACCAAATTAAAAAAACTTGAACATATCCTGAAAAAAATGCAAAAAATCCTTATTGCCTTTTCAGGGGGCGTTGACAGTACCTTTCTGTTGAAAGTGGCGCATTCAGTGCTGGGAAAAAATGTTTATGCGGTAACCGCGATGTCGCCAAGTTTCGCTTCTCGCGAACTGAAACAGGCAAAAGCTTTTGCACGCTTTCTGCGGGTTAATTTTCAAATAATCATAACCGATGAACTGAAAACGGATAAATACACGAGCAATCCACCAGATCGCTGCTATTACTGCAAAAAAGAACTTTTTTTTAAGCTGCTGAAAATTGCCCAATCCCATAATATTCCCTGGGTTGCAGACGGCAGCAATAAAGACGATGCGCATGATCACCGTCCGGGGATGCTGGCAATTAAGGAATTAGGCATACGGCAGCCGTTGTTTGAGGCTGGTTTATACAAGGATGAAATCAGACTGTTATCAAAAAAATTGAAACTGCCAACTTGGGCCAAACCTGCCTGCACATGTCTGGCATCAAGACTGCCATATGGGGAGTCAATCACCGTAGAAAAGCTGCAGCAGATTGAACGCGCAGAGAACTTTCTTCAAGATCTTGGTTTCAGTCAGGTGCGGGTGAGGCATTGCCAGAATACGGCGCGCATTGAAGTGTTACCTGAAGAAATTAGAAACTTTTTTAAACAAAATGTGCATCTCAAGGTAACAAAAAAGCTGAAGAAACTTGGGTACCACTACGTGACCCTTGACTTGCAGGGCTACCGTTCAGGCAGTATGAATGAAGTGCTTAATAAAAGCCGATAGCCTTTTATGCTATCAGCATAGATCGGGGTTATGAAAATTATCGTGGGCATGAGTGGCGGTGTTGACTCCACCGTTGCCGCGTTGATACTGAAAAAACAGGGGCATGAGGTGCTCGGTGTGACGATGAGGGTCTATTCTGGAGGCCCCATGCTTACCAAGCATTCCCATGCATGTTACAGCCCTGATGAAGACCGCGATATAGAATACACACATAACGTGGCGCACTCGCTGGGTATTCCGTTATATGTATTTGACTTAAAAGATGCATACCGACGAAACGTGCTTGACTATTTGTCAAATGAGTACGGCAGCGGACGGACGCCAAATCCATGTGTGCGCTGCAATCAACATGTAAAATTTTATCTGCTCATTGAAGCTGCAAGATTACATGGGCTGTCGTTTGACTATTTTGCAACAGGCCACTATGCACAAGTATTATACTCCCCGGAAACAGGACGCTACCTTTTAAAAAAAGCCAAAGATAAAAAACGCGACCAGTCTTATTTTCTTTGTATGCTTTCGCAGAAACAACTTGAAAATATTCTGTTTCCGCTTGGTGAGTATACTAAAATTGCTGTGCGTGAGATAGCGCGTACGCATAACCTCATCAACGCCTGCCGTGCAGATAGCCAGGATTTTGCTACCGGAAGCTATCGGCAACTTCTTGGGATAGGAGAAAAACCGGGTTACATCAAAGACAAAAATGGAAATATTATGGGCACGCATAGCGGCGTATGGGGTTTTACCATTGGGCAGCGAAAAGGTCTGGGTATTGCACGGGGAAAACCGCTGTATGTCACAGCTCTTGACTATAAAAGCAATACCGTTTATGCAGGATATGAAGAAGATTTATACCGCAGGGAAATGATAGCCAAAGATGCAAACTGGATTAGCATAAAAACACTCAACAAGCCGTTGCTGGTAAAAGCAAAGATAAGGTCTTCTCATCTCGGTGCTGATGCGTTAATTCAGCCCGAACACAGCGGTTCCATACGGGTTACTTTCGCAGCTCCGCAAAAATCTCTCACGCCCGGGCAAATGGTGGTTTTTTATGATAAAGACATTCTGGTCGGCGGAGCGGTGATTGAGCGGGTTGTCGAAACCTAATTTCGGAGTAAGAACAGTGCTCATCACGACAACAGTACCGAGTGGGTTCACAAAATGAGAGCTAAATGTATTGTCGCTAACAATAAATACCGCATGTGCAGTCCTTTGCAGATTGAAGGGTTAGCGTTTTTGGCATTAGGAATCAAACTTTTTTAAATGTGGAGGTATTCATGGCGAAGACCATTCAGGAGATAAATGAGAAAATACGAAAAGGCCACGCGGTAGTAGTTACGGCTGAAGAAATTATTGATATCGTACATAAAAAGGGCGCTAAAAAAGCTGCAGCAGAAGTTGATGTGGTAACTACAGGCACCTTCGGTCCCATGTGTTCATCAGGAGCCTATTTCAATATTGGGCATACAAAACCGCGCATTAAAATTGGTGGCGGCACCTGCTATTTAAATGACGTCCCGTGCTACACTGGATATGCTGCGGTTGACATTCTGTTGGGAGCCACAGCATTGCCTGACAATGACCCGCGCAATGCGGTCTTTCCAGGCGCATTTCGCTATGGCGGAGCACATGTTATTGAGGAGCTGGTAGCCGGAAAAAGCGTCCGGTTAAGAGCAACAGCCTATGGCACTGATTGTTATCCACGCAAAAGCCTTGAGACCTGGATCAGCTTGAAAGATATGAATGAAGCAGTTTTGTTTAACCCCCGAAATTGCTACCAAAATTATAATTGCGCCGTTAATCTGTCTGATCGGGTCATTTACACCTATATGGGAATGCTCAAGCCACGCATGGGAAATGCCAATTATTGCAGCGCCGGGCAACTCTCGCCGCTGCTTAACGATCCCTATTATAAGACAATTGGCATTGGTACAAAAATTTTTCTTGGTGGCGGTATTGGTCATATTGTTTGGCAGGGGACACAGCATAATCCCAATGTCAAACGAGGAGCCAACGGCGTTCCGCGTATGCCCTCTGGGACTCTTGCCGTTATGGGTAACCTCAAGAACATGTATCCCGCGTGGCTCAAAGGCGCAAGCTTCACAGGATATGGTGTAACACTGACCGTCGGTATTGGAATACCTATTCCCATTCTTAATGAAGAAATTGTTCAATACACAGCAGTTAGAGATGAGGAAATCTGGACACAAATTATTGACTATAGCGAAAACTACCCGCAGATAAGTGGCAGCAGTCTTGGCGAGGTAAATTACGCGCAGCTAAAAAGCGGTTCAATCTCAGTTCAAGGAAAACAAATTCCCACCGGTGGAATTTCAAGCTATAAGTGTGCGAAACAAATCGCGGAACTGTTAAAGAAAAAAATACTGACGAAAGAATTTTATCTTTCTGAACCGGTTGCTCCCATACCTTCAGTTGACTCAAATATTAGTTTTAAATTGCTGCAGGAACGACCCGTCAAACAGAAAGACTAAATGAAGATAATTTCTTTATTTTAATGAGGAGAAAAGATCCATGACTAAAAAGCGTCTTGTCCTTTCATTTCCTGCAACGCTTGTTGACCAGCCCATTGTATATCATTTAGTAAAAGATTATGATTTGATGGTCAATATTCTGCGGGGGGCAGTCACTCCCAAACAGCCGGGGAAACTGGTGGTTGAAATTTATGGCAAGAAGAAATGCGTTGAGGATGGCATAAACTATCTCTCTGGATTGGGGGTCGAACTTCAGCCCTTGGCGCAGGACATTAAATGGCATGAAGAAAAGTGCGTCTCTTGCACCGCATGTGTTCCCATCTGCCCTACCAAGGCACGCATTGTAAATCGAGCAACCATGGAAGTATCTCACGACAAGGATCGCTGCATCGCCTGCGAATTGTGTATCAGTGTATGCCCCTACGGAGCGCTCGAAATTCAATTTTAATCATTGTTGCGGACAATTCTTTATTGCAACAAAATTGTCTTCTTATAGAAAATAGAAGACAATTTTGTTGCAGAAACTATTGACATAATATTATCACATGATATATTAATATTGAAATTAATAATCATTATCATTTATGTTGGATAATAACAAAACTACATTGATAGAGTTTCTTAAAAGAAATAATCTTAAGTGGTCAAAGCAACGAAATTATATTCTAGATATTTTTTTTAATTCAAACGGCCACATAACTGCAAATGAACTGTATAAAGCGGCACAGGAACGATATCCTCAAATTGGTTATGCAACAGTTTACCGCACCCTTAAGCTTCTTGAAGAAAGCGGTTTTGCAACTGCGTCACGCTTTGGACATAAATCATCTCGATTTGAAATGTCCCGTGCAGACGAACATCACGATCATCTGGTTTGTATAAAGTGCGGCAGTATTATTGAATTTCAATCAGATCAGATTGAACAATTACAGGAAACTGTAGCTCATAAAAAGGGCTTTACCATTACGCATCATAAACTGGTATTGTATGGTATCTGCAAGACATGCCACGCAGGCAAAAAATGAAACCTAAATATATTTTTTTCCCATTTGATGATAATGAGTTTCAATTTCACTTTATTTATTAGTGCTATGTAGAGCGCACACACAGAGTTTTTTAGCAACAGATAAAGAGCCGGCAGTGAAATCGGTAAAAAAACAAACTAATAATGCTGTAGCACCAGCATGTCATGAAGGACAGACATTTGGTCTAAAAGTTCCGACAGTTGCCATTTTAGGCAATCCGAACGTGGGGAAGAGCGTTCTGTTTAATGCCCTTACCAAAACTTATGTGACCGTATCAAATTATCCGGGAACTACAGTAGAGGTGTATCGCGGCAAAGCACTTATTGGCGGTCAGGAATTTCGGATAATTGACACCCCCGGCATGTACTCTTTATCGCCAATAACTGAGGAAGAGCGTGTGGGCCGCTCTCTATTGCTTCAAGAAAAACCAGATATTGTGCTCCATGTAATAGATGCCAAAAATATTGAACGCATGCTCCCTCTAACTCTCCAACTTATAGAGGCTGGGTTTCGCGTTATTTTGGTTGTTAATATGCTTGATGAGGCAACTGAGCTGGGTATTACAATTGATGTTCAGAAGTTAGAGCACCATCTCAGCATTCCTGTTGTGCCCATTGTTGCCGTCAAACATGAGGGGATTCCGGATCTTATTGAAAAACTGAAAAGCCGCATTGATAAATCACCGCACATTATACATTACGGCGCTGAAATTGAGGATGCATTAGATCGGCTTATTCCCATGCTTCCTGACAACTGTTTTATTTCTAAACGAATGTTGGCACTGCTGGCATTGGCAGAAGATCAGGAAATAAGTGATTGTATAAAACAACAGTCGGGTGAAAAAATATGTGAAATAAATAAAATCATAACATCAACGCGGACACGCTTGTCTGTTTCCCCGGACTTTATTATCACCATGAAGCGTCAGGAAGAAACACGGGCGCTGCTTCAGGAGGTCATAACCTACCCTTCCGTACACCGTAAAGGGTTCAAGGAATTTTTAAGTCATCTTACAATGAACCCGTGGGCAGGTCCTGTAATTTTATTTCTGGTGCTGTACTGTGCGCTCTATAAATTTGTTGGTGAGTTTGGAGCGGGGACGCTTGTAGATTTTATTGAAACCGTGGTCTTTGAGGAGCGAATCAACCCATTGATTTCCTCTCTGTTTATTACTTTTGTGCCGTGGGAAGTGGTGCAAGATTTATTTATCGGCGAATACGGAATCTTTACTCTTGGCCTGCGGTATGCCGTTGCTATTATTTTGCCTATTGTCGGTACCTTCTTTTTTGCCTTTTCCATTATGGAGGACAGCGGCTATTTTCCCCGTATGGCAATGCTTATAGACCGACTTTTCAAAAATATTGGTCTTAACGGACGGGCGGTAATCCCTATGGTGCTTGGTTTTGGCTGCGACACAATGGCCACTATGGTAACGCGGGTGCTTGAAACTAAACGTGAGCGGATCATTGCCACTCTTCTTCTTGCGCTTGCCGTGCCCTGTTCCGCTCAATTGGGGGTAATTCTGGGTATATTGTCTGGAAAACCGAAGGCCCTGTTAATCTGGGTGTTGTTTATTATGCTTATTTTCTTGCTTATTGGTTTTCTAACCGCAAAGCTGATGCCCGGCGAAGGCCCCAGCTTCTATATGGAAATACCTCCCTTGCGCCTGCCAAAGCTGAGCAATGTGCTGGTAAAAACTTACACCCGAATGCAGTGGTATTTTGCAGAAATAGTTCCCTTGTTTATTGTCGCCAGCGTTCTTATCTGGATTGGAAATCTGACCGGTTTGTTTCAGTTTTTGGTATTCTTGTTCAAACCGCTGGTTGCATTTATGGGACTGCCGTCGGAAGCAGCGGTGGTGTTTTTGTTCGGTTTTTTCCGCCGAGATTACGGCGCCGCGGGCTTATATGACCTCAGCGCACAATTAACCGGCAATCAGATGCTGGTTGCCGCCGCAGCGTTGACTCTTTTTCTGCCGTGCGTAGCCCAGTTTCTCGTCATGAAAAAGGAACGGGGTTTGAAAACTGCGCTTGCTATAAGCGCGTTTATCTTTCCATTTGCATTTTTGATGGGTAGCGTGCTGCACCATCTGCTCATTATTTTAGGTGTAGTCTTATGAAATGTCCCTTATGCGGTTTTATATTTGATGCTGAACGGGCGCGCAGTGGCTGTGGTGCTTGTCATATTATCGGTTCATGCAAATTGTTGCGCTGTCCAAACTGCGGCTATGAAACACCACCTGAACCAGCGTTCATCAAAAAATTAAGAAATTGGGAAATACGCGATGGAAATAAGTCAAAGCATTGAAGAAATTCTTGAAGGTCTATGGGTGCATACGCAGGAAAAAAACGAGGAATCTGCTGAATTAGACTCGTTTAATGAAGAAGATAGGTTTCTTATCGAACGAATGGTAATGGATGATTTAATTGTCTCCTCAAACGGCAAAATTTTTCTAACAAAAAAGGGGCTGGAACATGGCAGGGATATTATCCGGCGGCATCGTTTGGCGGAGCTGCTTTTGACGAAAGTTCTTGATGTTACAGAAAGAGACCTTGTCCATGAAACCGCCTGCGGTTTTGAACATATTTTGCGCAAAGGAATTGATGACAAGATCTGTACTTTACTTGGCCACCCTCAACATTGTCCGCATGGTAAACCTATTCCGCCGGGACAATGCTGCAAAAAAAAAGACGAGCAGGTGAGACAAATAGTCCCTCTCTCAAAAATTAAGCCAGGAATCATAGGCAAAATTGCGTATTTGCATACTAACAATTCAACCGAACTTAAAAAACTTTTGGTTATGGGTCTTTTTCCGGGCACCATAATACAGTTAATGCAAAAGTTTCCTTCCTATGTTTTTAGAATAGGCTACACCCAATTTGCAGTTGACAAAAAAATTGCCGACGAAATCTATGTTAAAATTACGTAATAGAAATTTCTCCTTGCACATTCATCTCCTGCCTACACCACACTCTGCAACAAAATGCTTGACTTTTTAGTAAGAGAGTGTTACTGAGAAGTAGTCTTTTAAACTACTAATAATGCACATGCCCCCTGCAGTGAGGAAACCCATGAATGGCATAAAAGCTTTTTTAGTCGTTCTGCTGGTGATGCCCCTTGGTCACGCTTGCACAGTTCTTGCTTTGCGCCTATCTACTCAGGGCCAGATCGCAGTCACCATAATCTGTGTTATGCTGGCAGCAGCTCTCATGTATATATCCACGTTTATTATGTCCTCTTCATGGGATACCTTCTGTGGTTTGATTGCCGGAACGCTGCTGTGGGCAGGTCTGGTGGAAATAGGGTTTAAACTCGGGGCAGATGCAATCAACGCTGATGAACAAAAAGTCATGGAGCTAACGCTTGCAATAATTATCCCTCTGGTTCTTTACCTGTTGTTCAACGAAAACGCCCGCTGCACTCTTTTTGTCTCCTTGCGAAAATTGCTCTGCACACAAAAAAGTGCCGCCAGAGAAATACCGATTGAAAACTGGGGTCCTCGCACCGCATTTAAAATGTTTACCGTAATCTGGATTGGACATGTGTCCCTGTTTTTTACCTATGATACCGATTTTTTCGGCGTTCAAAGTCTGTTTTGCAAAATTTTCTTCCTTGTTTGTCTAATCGGCGGAACGTATCTTTTCTACCGGCTGACAAAAGCAGAGGAGTTGGGGTTCGCCTACCGTTATGCAATCCCCACAGTCGTTGTTATCTGGAGCTGCATCGAAACACTTGTCAAGTGGAAGATTCTGTCCGAGCCGTGGATTACGCTCAACCCGGCATTCCTCATTATTGTGGTCGGGTTATTTGCGTTTACAATTTTTCTTATTGTGAAAGTCGAAAAGGCTAAAAAGATAGCCCAATAAATATCATCGCCCGTTCAGTGCGTGGATGTAGAGACTTCTGTCCCGCGTTCTGGCCAGAAAAAATACACAATAGATTGTCCGCCTTGTGTTATCTGCACTTTTTGACTCAATGTTGTTTCTTCCAAGGTAGCGGTGACAGTATAGTTACCTGGAGAGAGTTTGGCAAAAAACCAGGGTCCCTCAGATTGAACTGCAAGCACAGTTGTCCCGTTTTCCTCTTTTATCTTTAGCGCAATGTCTGGAAGGTATGCTCCTCCTTTTGTGGCACACACAACTTTTAAATTAAAATCTCTGCTTTTTTGACTCAATGCATCCCTCTCATCCGAACCAATACCGCCGCTCATGTAGGGGATGTTTATCCCAACACTATCACCGCCGGCAAGCACAGCAAAGTTTTCCGAGAAACTCAATGCAGGATAACACAAAATAATAAACCCTCCGATAATTATCTTTGTCAGCATGGCATCTTCCCTCCCTAAATTATTTGCACTGTTTTACGGTATAGTGACTATCTCAAATATTACACGATTAAGAAGCCAGCGATCTGTAGAGGTTATTGATATACTCAGCAGTCGGCTTAATCTGGTCGGCTATCTCCAGCAGTTTGACATACGGAAAGGTATAAGTGAGTTCGTCCTTCCCCAATCCGCCAAACACCCGCCATGCAGTATCGCTTACAGAAAAACAGGGATCTCCGGTTACAAATGAATAGCGAATGTTAAAAATGCAGGAGCCGCTCCCACCAAAACCGCGTGAGTAGTCGCCAAGGTATGAGCGACAACGATTGAGGATATCTGTCTGATGGGGGGTAACAATAAGAAACACCAAATCCGGGTCATCAATCTTAGCAAGCGGGCCGACAACAATTCCGACGCTATTTTTTTCTGGATATTTAAAAAAACTGTCCACCTTTGCATAATAGGCCGCAACCGTATCAGCATCTTTGTGTATGCGGTACGCTTCATTCTGCTCCTGCATGAATTCTATAAACCGGTCCTGCGGCATTCGTTCACAGGCGCCGGTTCCTAAAAGTGACATGAAACAGCCCAGGTTTTTACGCGTAACATACCGTACCTGTTTTTCTCTCAGCAGTTCTCCCAGCAAAGCACACATGCCCGGCACTGCCTGCCCTTCATATTGAGGAATGTCAGCTGGCGGTTCTTTTACTGTTTTCAAGGCGATTATTTCTTTCTGGATTTCAAGATCTTCCTTTAGCGTTTGAATAAGTTCCTCTTTGGTCATCACCGTCTCCTTATTTTATTTAAAATTAACCTATCAACATAGTCCCACCAACGGCAGCAGGATTCTCAACCCAATCCATATTATAATAATAGACACTATATCAAAGATAACCCCGGTGCGTATCATTTTAGTAATCGGGACCATCCCTGATCCATACACAATCGCATTGGGCGGCGTTGATACCGGCAGCATGAAAGCGAGGCTTGTCCCCAGAGCAGCCCCCACGGCGGGCGGAACTGGATTGACCTGAGCTGCCAGAGCAAGCGATATTACAACCGGCACTGCCATATTAGCCGCAGCCGTGTTGGACGTTACTTCGGTGATGAGCATTGCAGTAACAATTGCCACCAACGTTATGCCCCAGAGCGACGTTGCGCCACTCAATTCCAGGATTTTAGATCCCGCAACACTTGCAAGCTTTGTCTCAAACATAAGATTGCCCAAAGTCAGACCACCGCCGAACAGCAGCAATGTTCCCCAGTCAATCTTCGCTGCCTGCTCCCATGAAATAGTAAATTCCCGTTTCTGCCAGTTGACCGGCAGCACAAACAGCAGTCCAGCGCCGATTAGTGCGGCTGCCCCTTCTGGAATGATCTCATTATATGCTTGATAAACTGGTGCACTTGTGCCGTAAATAAGCGCCAGAAAACCAGGCGCAATCCACAGAAGAATCGTGATAAAAAACGCGATGCAGGCATTCTTCTCGCCTTTGCTCAAAGGTCCGAGAGCGCACAGCTCGCTGTGCATATACTCGCGCTGGCCTTCAACTCGCTTTATCTCAGGTTTGTGGAGACAATACATAATCAGATACAGCAGGACAAAAATAACACTGGTAATCGGGACGGCAAACAGCATCCATTGAAAAAATGGTATTTTTACATGTGCCAACTTTTCAATCATGCCAATCCCGATAAGGTTGGGCGGTGTTCCCACTGGCGTTCCTATGCCGCCAACAGAAGAGGCATAGGCTGCCATGAGCATCATACCGGTCCCGTACTTCAATTGCATTGGGTTGATCGTGCTTCCAGACCTTTTTTCTGTCATTTCCGCAGTCGCATAGATAATACCCAACGCAATGGGGTACATCATCGCAGTGGTTGCCGTGTTGCTGATCCATGCTGAAAGACATACTGCAATGGCGCCAAAAGCAAATAAAATACGCCCAGTACTATTGCCAACCCATTTTAGTGAAAGAATTTTGAACGCACAGCGTCGGTCAAACCCGTGAGCAGCCATTGCTTCAGCCAGAATAAAACTGCCCAGAAATACAAATATAATCGGATCTGCAAAGGGAGCAAAGACGGTCTTAGCGCCGGCAATGCCACATACTACACAGAGAATAGCACCCAGCAGCGCGGTTACCGGAATGGGGATAGGTTCTGTAACCCACCAAATTACTACCCAGCTTACAATTGCTAAGAGGCGGTGAGCCTTGCCGTCAATTGAGGGAATCGGGATAAGAAACAGCATGATTCCGGCTACTGGTCCGAGAAAAAGCCCGATGCTATTTCTCAACCGTTCAAAATGTTCTTCTGTTGATGAAATTGTTTCTTGGACTGCACGAGATGATATGTCAGCCCCGCGCCCACGACTTCCCACGTTTTGCCTCCTAAAACCAATTTGAATACTATAACAAAACGCAATTGCATAAAACAACTAAATGCATGGAAAGGAACGACATTATTTTCTGTGCAACTCTGTATTTTTATTGACACGCCTATTTTACTATTTTATAAAATCACAATTATTACAACTAATGCTTTTTAATCAGATAAAATTTTTCATATCTGGAATCCAAAGGTGGCAGGTGAGTTCCTCGAATTTGATAATGTTTCCAAACACTTTGGCAGTGTTCGCGCAGTTAATCAGGTTACACTTTCTGTAAAACGGGGCGAGTTTTTCTCTCTTTTGGGCCCCAGCGGCTGCGGAAAAACAACCCTGCTCCGCATTCTTGCGGGATTTGAAAAACCTGACACCGGCCGCGTCATTCTCAGCGGTGAGGACATCACCGCCCTTCCCCCCAATAAGCGCAAAGTTAATACCATCTTTCAAAGCTATGCTCTGTTTCCGCATTTGACGGTTCGCGAAAATATTGCCTTTGGTTTGCGCATCGCCCGGCGTTCCAGACTAGAGATTGATAATGAAGTTGATCGCATGTTGAGTTTAATTCAGATGGAGGATCAGGCTCACAAACGTCCGGACCAGATTAGCGGTGGCCAGAAACAGCGAGTCGCCGTTGCCCGTGCGCTGATCAATAAACCGCAGGTGCTCTTGCTTGATGAACCACTGGCAGCGCTGGATCTGAAGCTGCGCCAGCGTATGCTCATTGAACTTGATCTGATTCATGACGAAGTGGGCATTACGTTTTTGTATGTTACCCACGACCAGGGTGAAGCCATGAGCCTGAGTGATCGGATTGCAGTTATGAACTGTGGAACTATTGAACAGCTTGGTACGCCTGCGGAGATTTATGAAGCGCCCCGCTCAAGCTTTGTCGCGGCCTTTATTGGGGACACTAATTTTTTTGAGGGTCAGGTTGTAGAGGTTGTTGACACTGACTACATTAAGCTGTCAATTGATGGGTTCCCTGATGTGCTTTGCTTTAACGATAAGCAGATGCGTAACGGTAATCTTGTGTTCTTGAGCGTCCGACCGGAAAAAATCCGCATTTCGCGCGAGCAGCCCGAACGTAAGACCTTTCACAATCTCGTCCCGGCGCATGTGGAAGATGTCATCTACCTTGGCGCCCATACAAAATACTGGGTGCGTGTTCAGGACTACCGCATCGCCGTTGTCCGCCAGCACAACCGATTCCTTCTTGATGAACAGCCGATCAGATGGCATGAAGATGTTTGGATATCGTGGCATGCTGACGATGGGTTTATGCTTGAGCGTTACAGCGAGCAGGATGAGAATCTGATGGGTTTGCCTCCGGAAAAGGTCGGCGAAAATAATATTGATGACACAAAACGTTTTTAGAGTAGCGGCGCGCTGTCTATCTTTCAGACACCATGGTTCATATGTATGGGACTAAAAAACAGCATGAAAATTCTGCGCAGCAGTGTTAATGAATGGCTGATAACGTTTCCGTCTCTATCCTGGCTTGTTATATTATTTCTTATTCCCACCCTCATTGTCTTTGCCATTACGTTTAAGCCGACTGATCCATATGGCGGCATAGGCTCTGGATGGACACTTGAAACCTTGCGCAACCTTGGCAATCCTAATTATCCGTCTCTGATCTGGCGCACCATCTGGCTGAGCGCCGCAACAACGATCATATGCATTGTCCTCGCCATTCCCACCGGTTATTTTATCGCCCGTGCTGAGAAGCGCTGGCGGCGGGTGTTGCTCTTGTTGGTCATAGTCCCTTTCTGGACCAGCTTTCTTATTCGCATCTTTGCATGGAAAGTACTGCTGCACCCCGAGGGCTTTATTAAGCAGGTGCTGGTAACTTTATACCTCGTCGGCGCTGATACCTCGCTACTGTATAATCCCGGGGCAGTTCTGCTGGTATCGGTGTATACGTTTCTGCCTTTTTCCATTCTTCCCATTTACGCGGCAGCGGAAAAATTTGATTTCCGGCTTATTGAAGCCGCTCGCGACCTTGGCGCCCATCAGCTGCAGGCTTTTTTCCGAATTTTTCTTCCCGGCATCCGGCGCGGTTTGCTCACGGGAGTCCTGGTAGTGTTGATCCCGGCACTCGGATCTTACGTGATTCCTGATATCGTGGGGGGACCCAGCGGTGAAATGCTGGGTAATAAGATTGCCCAGCGGGTTTTTGTTGACCGTAACTTGCCTCATGCAAGCGGCTTATCTGCTTTCCTGATACTGGCCGTTCTGCTGCCCATGCTGGCAGTTCTGTTTCTGCAAAAAAAACGAGAACGCGTTACGCCGATTATTGAGGAGGCTTCATGAAGCGCAGCCGTCTGCCTCTGCTGATAACTGTTTTTGTATTGATATTTTTTTATCTTCCGATACTGGTGCTGGTTATCAATTCCTTCAATGCATCGCGCTTTGGCAGCACCTGGGAGGGCTTCTCTCTGCGATGGTATCAGCGTCTGTGGCATGAGCGTGAAATCTGGCTGGCACTGGAAAACTCGCTGATTATCGGTGTCAGCGCTACTGTGCTTTCAGTCGTGCTGGGAACCACGGCAGCATTTGCTTTGCACCGCTATCAGAGCCGGCTGCAGCGTATTCATTACACGCTCATTTATACCCCGCTGGTGGTCCCGGAAATTTTAATGGGAATAAGCCTGCTGTTGTTCTTTTCTGCCGTTGGTCTGGAGCTGGGGTTATTTACGATTTTCCTTGCCCATGTTACGTTTTGTATAAGCTTCGTTGCACTGGTAGTGCTTGGGAGGCTTCAGGATTTTGACTTTTCAATTGTTGAAGCGGCTCAGGACCTCGGTGCGAACTGGTGGGCTGCCTGCTGGAAAGTACTGCTGCCCCTTCTGGCACCGGGTATCGTGGCTGGGGGGCTGCTGGCATTCACTCTTTCCATTGATGATTTCGTAATCAGTTTTTTTGTCGCAGGACCGGGCTCTACAACGCTGCCCATTCGCATTTACAGTATGATCAAGCATGGTTCGCCGCCGCTCATTAACGCTCTGTCTTCAATTTTATTGCTCTTAACTTTTCTCTCCGTATGGCTAAGTCAACGTCTAACAACCGAAACATAAACGGTCACATCCCGGTTCATAAAGCCGGTTTAAATCAACAATGGCCACCAGTTGCTGGTTTGGTGGCGATGTTTTAACAATCAACAATCTGCAAGGAGGAAATAACAATGAAAAAAGTTCTTAAGTCTATCGTGGTATGGGTTGCCGCATTCATGGTAGGAGTGGCCAGCGGTTTCTGCGCTTCCAAGCCCACCTTACATGTTTATACCTGGGCAGATTATATTAAGCCGGAACTGGTGCAACGGTTTGAAAAAGAATATACGTGCAAAGTCGTCATTGATACCTTTGATTCAAATGAGGCGATGTATGCCAAAATTAAAGCGGGCGCTAAAGGCTATGACATAATTACGCCAAGCAGCTACATGGTGAGCATCATGTTTAATCAGGGTCTCTTGCAAAAACTTGACACTGCATTGCTGCCTAACATTAAGTATGTTGATCCAGAATATTTGAAATTTGCTCTTGATCCAAAAATGGATCACAGTGTGCCGTATATGCTGACCATTACGGGAATGGCGTATTTAAAAAGCAAAGTAAAGGATTTTAAGCCGTCGTGGGCAATGTTCAACCGCACCGACCTTAAGGGCAGAATGACCATGCTCAATGATATGCGTGAAACCATCGGCGCTGCCCTCAAATTTAACGGCTACAGTCTAAATACAACCAATGATAATGAATTGAGCGCTGCCAAAGAAACTTTGCTTACATGGAAGAAGAATCTTGCTAAGTTTGAAAATGAACAGTATAAGACCGGGCTTGCATCAAGCGAGTTTCTGCTGGTTCATGGCTACAGCGGTGATATTATGCAGGTGCA
This sequence comes from uncultured Thermodesulfobacteriota bacterium, assembly GCA_964594075.1. Classification (GTDB taxonomy): domain Bacteria; phylum Desulfobacterota; class WTBG01; order CAIYCZ01; family CAIYCZ01; genus CAZQKW01. Next base: position 16,803 of record CAZQKW010000008.1, read on the forward strand.
AACTGAAAACAAGGACATTGCATTTGCCATTCCTGAAGAAGGCACTTCATTTTCTTGTGATGATCTGGTGATTATGAAAGGCGCAGCACAGGTAAAACTCGCCCATCAATTTATTAACTATCTTCATGATCCTGCGGTTGCCGCTGAAAACACGGCATTTATCAGCTACTTGTGCCCAAATACGGCCAGTTATGCAAAATTGGACGCCGAGATAAAAAATAACCCGGCAATATTTTTTCTCAAACTCCAGGGGAGCTCAAAGAATGAAGTCATACGAGACCTTGGAGCAGATAATGCCAAATATACAAAAATTTGGGATCAGATAAAGGGGACGGAGTAAACATTTCTGACCATTGCCTGCGCCATTGAAACAGAGTTTTCTTGGTAGATTCATGGCAGCGACTTGCCCTTTTGCAAGCAGTGCGTCAGAATATATATGAACTAATCTGCACAGGAATGAAGCGTGGTGTTCATCCGTTACGCAGACAGTATTTTATAAACGGCAGCGCTATGGTTTTTATACGCAAAGGGACGTGTCACCTGTTGTATGCCTATGATATCGGCACCGCTATTAATCTGTCTTTATGCCCTGAACGTCTTACATCGCTGGGACGCACAAAGATTTCGGACCGCAACCGCCGGGCTCCAAAGTATTTTGATTATGATCCTCCGCCACTGACCATTATTCATGAAGCATCTCTGCCTGGCATTGGCAAATACGAAGTTTCCTCTCGGGTGTCCATGACATTCTACGACTTTGGGGCCGTTTCCATCAGCTATGAAATTGACTTTGCAGGCAGCCTGGAGGATTTGCGCAACCTGAGCATTGAAATCGCGCAGAACAATATACTATTGCTCGACTCGCGCAACCGCGTCAACGATATCCTGCAGGCTTTGGGCAATGCGGTGGAACAGCCCTCGGTGGCGGCACCGGTGGAAGATTACGCACTATTCGAAGTCAGGGAATTTGAGCTCATCTGTCCTGCTGACGCACTCCCTCAGGAATATGGAGCGTTCCTTGCACAAATACTGCGGGCAGAGATTCAGGATCTTTCGGAGCAAGAAATTACCGATGCACTGACCTGTCGTATAACCTATGGCCAAGACGATATCACGCTTATTGATTGGAATGCCGCGTTAGTTTTTGACCGGGAGGCTGAGGATATTCGTTCGGTGCTTGAGTTTGCCAATGTCGAACTTCTGGAGCTGCGTTTCCTTGATCATCAGCTTGATGCATCGCTTGATCGGGCTTATGAGCTTACTTCACGGATGCCGGGCATCACCAGGTGGCTGCCGGGATGGGCGGTGCGCACCATGCGGCAGATCTCTCAGATGCAGTTGGAGGGCGCAATCCTTTTCGAGCGCGTCAGCAATGCGCCAAAACTCCTTGGTGACCAGTTCCTTGCACGCGTGTACCGGCTGGCGGCCCAGCGCTTTCATTTCAGCGAGTGGAACGCGAGTATTCTGCGTAAGCTCGATACCTTAGAAGACTTCTATCAGCAGCTAAATGCCACCGCTGCAGCACGGCGACTGGAAGTGCTTGAATGGATTATTATCATACTGATCGCCCTGAGTATTATCATGCCGTTTATACCCGGGCTCATGCCATCCTTACATTGAGCGGCTTAAAGATTGGGGAGATTTCAGGTAAATACTTTTATAAACGCCGGATCTGTGCAATTAAACGCACAGTTTAAAATAATCCGTTATTTTTTCTCTAAACTTTCAAAAAGCTCAATAGCAAAGCTCATTTACTCACCATATTTCTTCAAATTCCGGGGCGATGCTAACAGTAATAAAGAGATCGGTGTCTCTAAGTCCGATATCTTCTAATGAAAGGCATATTTCTGTGCCATGAATAATATGTGGGGGGACACTCAGGCGAATTTCCCGTTCTGCTCTGATTCTTCCGTAGCCGTAGCATTCTGGGCAAAAGAAATCTTGAAACAGGCCGCTTCTATTGCAGCGCGGGCATGGTTCAACAACCGGCACGCGTATAGGGAACAGGCCTCCCTCAGCCGCTTCCTGGGGAGACAGTATCAGTTCAAGATAGAGGTCTTTCCGCGTTCCAATGCTCTGGTCAAAAAAACCGGGCACAAAACCTGAAAAAAACTCGTCAACAAGAGAACCAAAACTATTAAATTTATCATATACCGATCTTCTTTGTTTGATAATATCTAACGGTCTGGAAATTCTTATACTTGACCGCTCGCGTTCCAATTGCCGGTCATATTCCCTCCTTTTTTCTTCGTTTGACAATGTTTCATACGCTTCCTTTATTTCTAAAAACCGTTCAGTAGTCTCTGCAGACCGCGCTGTGTCAGGATGATATTTTTTTACGCCTTTGCGATATGCCTGTTTAATTTTATCTAAATCTACTCCTCTGCTCACGCCAAGAATAATGTAGTAATCTTTCATGGCCACGACATCTCCTCCCGGGTCTAACCTGTTTTAAAGCCTTTTATTTTTATTGTAGTCATACCGTCACCGGAGTCAAGACGGTTATAAAAAAATTAATAGTGCCTCTTGACTTTCGACAACTAATTTTTATTGTTTTAACAAATCTTAAAAAAAATAATCAACCGTAAGTGCTGAAAGGAGGTAATGATTATGATTACACGCTGGTTGTATGATTTTGAACCATTATTAGGTGATTTTTCCCGCTTGAGTGAAGAGCTTGACAGATTATTTGAAATCGGGCTCCCGCTATCTGACATTCGCAGCGTGCCGCGAGGAACCTTCCCTCCCGTAAATGTCATCGAAACAAAAGAGGGTGTATCTTTGCAGGCATACATTCCCGGGGCAGACCCCAAAAAGATTGAAATAACATTTCATGATAATGCGCTCACGATTAAAGGTGAACGGGATACCACATATAAGGGCAACTTTCATCGCCGCGAGCGTTTTAACGGAACATTCACCCGAATAATAGGGCTCCCTGAAGGACTTGATCCTGACAAAATTAAAGCGCAGTATCGAGACGGCGTTTTGCTGGTCACCATTGATAAGAAAGAAGAGCAGAAGCCTAAACAAATTACGGTAAGCGTTGAATAAGAAAGGAGGGATACCGATGGCTGAAAGAACTGAAAAAACAGTGGCAAAAAAAGATATAAACAAGGCAGTTGAAACTGCCAAGGAAAGCATGATTCCTCCGGTAGATATATATGAGGATAATGATGAAGTTACTTTATTTGCCGATCTGCCCGGTGTAAGCAAAGACAGCCTGGAAGTGCAAATTGACAAGGATGTGCTTAAGATTTTTGGCAAACGCACGCTGGCAAAGGAAACAGATGTTGTGAACCGCTACGAGGAGATTCCGCAAAAGGACTTTTATCGGGCCTTTACCATTGGCGAGGAAATTGATCGGGAAAAAATTACTGCGACCATGAATCAGGGTGTGCTGAAGTTAGTTCTTCCTAAATGCGAGCGAACTAAACCCAAGAGAATTGATATCAAAGTGGCATAATATCCCACGAAGGAAATACATAAAAGAGGGCCAACAGGCCCTCTTTTATTTTTGACCGCTATGTTTTGTTACGCATTGCGTCATTAGGCTTTTGAATCCAGACGTTTTGCTATAATTTTGGCAGTTCCATCTGTTTTGTCTCCTTCAGTATAGGCTCAATTCTGAGATGTTTAAAAGCACGTTCTGTTGCCTTCCTTCCAGATGAGGTCCGTGCCAAAAGACCAGCTTTCAATAAAAAAGGTTCAACCATATCTACCAATGTATCCGGCTCCTCCTGCAGCGTTGCGGCAATTGCCTCAAGACCGACCGGGCCTCCTTTGTAAACCTGAATAATGACATTAAGAAATCGTTTGTCTAACGGGGTAAGTCCGCATTCATCAATTCCTTCCAGGGCAAGCGCTTTATCAACTATCGCTTTGGTTATAACGCCATTGGCTCTCACGTCTGCATAATCCCGAATCCTGCGCAACAAGCGGTTGGCGATACGCGGAGTGCCGCGCGCGCGACGGGCAATCTCCTGTGCGCCATCCACCTCTATACGAATATCAAGAATTGAAGCAGAACGTATAATGACCTTTTCTAAATCTTCTTCTGAATAAAAATCAAGGGAGCTGAAAATCCCGAAACGCTCTCGCAGTGGAGCTGACAACAGACCAGCCCGAGTGGTTGCGCCGATCAGCGTAAAATGTTCAAGTTTTGACCGGTAGCTCCGTGCATTCATGCCACTGTCAAATATAATATCTACCGCAAAATCTTCCATCGCAGGATAAAGAAATTCCTCAACCACTTTGGGCAGCCGATGAATTTCGTCAATAAAAAGAACATTGCCATAATCCAGATGGGTAAGAATACTGAGCAGATCGCCGCCCTTTTCCAGTGCCGGTCCTGATGTATGAATAATGGGCACCTCAAGTTCGTTTGCAATGATGTGGGCAAGCGTCGTTTTGCCTAATCCCGGAGGCCCATAAAACAGTATGTGATCAAGCACTTCGGCTCTTTTTTTTGCGGCTTCGACTGCTATTTTGAGCATCTCTACATTCTGCTTCTGACCAATATATTCGGAAAATTTTTTTGGCCGGAGGTCCCATCGAATGTGTTCTTCATCGTCTTGCGTCAGCGCCAGTGGATTAAATGCTTTTACCGGTTTTTTTATTTCGCCGGTTCTTTCACACCCTGCTGTAGTATCTGGCTTTTTCTTCATACGAATTTTCTACTGCCTTCCTTCTGCCCACGATATACTTCTTCAAACAGCTCTTCCGGCGTTGAAACCTCCGGATTGCGTTTAAGAGCTTCTGCAATCAGCGCAGAGGCCTCAACGCGGCTGTGACCAAGCTGTTTTACCAAAACATTTTCTACTTGCTTTTTGAAATCCTCTATTTTTTCAACTGCACTATGCTCACCCTCACGCAGCAACGCATATTTGCCGACCTTTCCATGCAGTTCAGAGATTATCATCTCGGCCTTTCGTTCGCCGATTCCCTTAAGCTGTTTGATTGTTGCCACATCACGGTCTTCTATTGCGCCGGCGATAACTGATACCGGCACGGTCATTGCCCGCGCTGCCATAACTGGCCCTATGTTTTTAACCTGAATAAGCCGCTCAAAAAATTCCCGCTCAATTTCACTGGTAAATCCTATAAGGACCGGCTTTGGTTGCTGGGTGGTCTGCTGAAAAGAAATATAGAGTTCAACGGTGTCCTCACCCTCTTTTTTGTTTAGATACACGTTGCGCACAATTTCGGGCAGGAGAATTTCATAACCGACTCCGCCGGTAACTACCACTATGCGGTCTTCCTCCAGTTTCATAATTTGCCCTTTAATATAGCGTATCATAAGCTAATTCCTACCAGCGGTAATATCCTTTTCGTGACAGCCCTGTTATGGCAAGGGCCGCCGCATCGGAAGCATGATCGGGGGTGATGTCTTCGCGCATTTGCAGTATCCGTTTGACCGTTCTTCGCACCTGATCCTTGGAAGCACGGCCATGGCCGGTGATAGAGCATTTAACTTCGGTGGGATTAATTCTCATAAATTCCACCGTATGCTGTTGGGCAGCCAAGCATATAACACCCTTTACTTCCCCAAGCTGAATAGCTGCTTTGGGAAACGCGCCCACCGCATAGATATCTTCCATGATCAGCAGGACCGGTTTCCATTTTTTAATCAGTGCTTCAATGCCCTGATAAATAATTTGAAGACGATGTGGGATAGTCAGCTTTGGAGAAGTTTTGAGACTTCCCCAGTCACAGGCCTCGCCACCACGGGTTCTGGTTCTAATCACTGCATAACCGGTTGCAGCAAGACCGGGATCAATACCAATAGCTGTAGTGCAGATCTTGTCTTGGTTTACCACAATGCACTGAACACAAAATGGTTACGTTCTGATCTTGGGATGAGATAGTGCGTCACTTGTCCTGCATGGTATCTTGTGGAATTGTTTCTTTAATCGCCAGGATAATTTTTTCCGCTTTTTCTTTATATTCGGTCGGCACCATTATAATCCCCCAACCCTTCTGCGGTATGAAAATACCGTCATACGCAGTATCTTGATAACTTCGCACCATGACAGGGACGTATTCTTTGGTCAGGGCATTTGTTAGCACATCCGCCTCAAACTTATTTTCAACGGTCGCAACTTTTACAAACACTTCCTGACCCTCCCGTGCTCGCGCTGCCCGGATGCTTTTCATAGTTTGTTCGTCAATAAGGCGGGCCGTGCAGTCAGCACATTCTTGAATTTCTTCCCTGTATTCGGTTTCACAAATCGGGCAATATTTCATCCTTGACTCCTCACGTGAAGCTAATCCCGAGGATACGATAATTCCGAACGCCCCCGGGAGTTCGGACCTGAACTTCATCACCTTCTTCTTTGCCGATAAGCGACCGTGCTATAGGAGAATGCACCGATATTTTCCCCTCATCTGCATCAGCCTCATCAGCGCCTACTATCTGATAAACAATTTTCTCTCCCCGATCAAGATCATCAAGGATAACCGTTGCGCCGAATATGACTTTGTCAGAATTGAGCTCGGTGGTATCAATGACCATGGCGCTGGCGAGTTTTTGTTCAAGGTCCTTGATCTTTTTTTCAATGATACCCTGTTTTTCCTTTGCTGCTTCATACTCTGCATTTTCCGAAATATCGCCAAAGCCTCTGGCCACTTCAATCTCTTTTATAATACTCTGGCGGTCAACGGTTTTATATTTTTTAAGTTTTTCACGTAACGCTTCGTACCCCTGTCTGGTCATGGGAACCTTTGGCATATTCAATATTATATCCTCCCGATGGTTGAACCAGCAACGTTATAGTTATGCAAGATAAAAAAACACAGAGGATAACCATGCCGGGTTACCCTCTGCTGAAAGCGCATGCTTTTATTCTTATTCAATTCTCATATTCATGGCTGTTATTTTATAGTTTATGACCGGTGGTGTATAAATTTAAATATATCATATTTTTTATTAGCATATAATGCAAAATATTTATATAAAAAAATATTTTGCTCCCGTGTAAAAAAGTGCTTCAGTAGAATGCTACAGCGCAGTCAGGCTGTGCCGGCAGCTTGTTCATCAAGCACCAAACGTACCGCCCGCGAGAGATCTTCAATTCGGTATGGTTTTTTTAAAAGCCCCTTTACCCCGCTATTCATCATTTCTTGCACGCTATTGTCAGCCACATATCCCGTACAGAGAATAATTTTAGTATGCGGATCCATAGCCCTTATTTCCTTAAATGCTTCATAGCCATTCATTGCCGGCATCATCAGGTCGAGTATTACCAAATCTATTTTTGATCGATTTTCATTAAAAAGTTTTACCGCTTCACAGCCATTGGATGCTGTAATAACATGATATCCCATTGAACCTAATGATTCTCTTATGGTGCGAATAATAATGTTTTCGTCATCAACCGCAAGAATTGTTTCTTCACGTGGCCGTTGTTTTGTAGCGGTTTCAGCATCGGTAACCACTGAGTGCGGCTCTCCTGTCGCGGGTAAATAGATTTTAAATGTTGCCCCTTCTCCTTCTTTGCTAAATACGGTGACAAAGCCCCGATGGTTTTTTGCAATTCTCACCACCGTCGCAAGGCCCAAGCCGGTCCCGATAGATTCATCTTTGGTCGTAAAATATGGGTCAAAAATCTTTTTCTGTATATCTTCGGGTATGCCCACGCCGGTGTCCTGGACTGAAATTTCCACAAAATTTCCGCCCGTTACATTTTGATAATTTTTACAGGCCTCATCATTGAGAAACATATTTTGTGTTTTTAATAAAATGGTACCGCCATCAGGCATGGCATCATGTGCATTAATTAATAAATTCAGCAGCATTTGATTGAAATGGCATTCGTTTACCTCTGTTGACCGCAAGGATAAATCCAGCTCCACTTGTATCTTATATCGTGTGTCGATGCACTCTTCAAAAAGCTTCACGCTGTGTTCAACAAGGGTGTTGATATTCACAACTGTTTTCCCATCATCCCGCGCTTTACCCAAATGTAAAACCTCTCTGGATACTTCTGCCGCGTGAGCGCAGGATGTTTCTATGGTATTGAGATACCGCATGAGCCGTGCGTCATTTCCCACAATGGACTTCATGATCGAAATATATCCCATAATGCTGGCAAGGATATTTTTAAAATTGTGCATCATGCCCCCCATAAGAATCCCCAGGCTTTCAAATTTCTGAGATTTAATGAGCTGCTCTTCCGCCTGCCTCATTATTGCTATATCGCGCATCATACAAACAATATGCTGCTTTAAATCATTGGTTATTTTTCTAAAATAAAATTCGACAGGTATTTGGTGCTGACCTACCCCCTCCAGATACCCGTTCATTATTTTTTCTACATCAAACTGAATTATATCGCTGAAAATCTTCGGCAAAATTTCTGCTGCGGTTTTTCGTTCTGGTTCAGGCATGAAATCCATGAGCTTTTTCCCAATTATCTCGGTTTTCTTGAGTGCAAGCATTTCTTCCGCAATGGAATTGCAGTCAAAAATCGTCGTATCTTCCCGCAAAAATAAAGCACCGGTTCGAGACGCCTTAAAGAGCGCACTGTATTTCTCCTCGGTTTCGGCCAGCCACTGATTATGCAATTTCAGGTAGTCCTGGAGAATATCTGTTCGTTCTCTCATTTCATTTTCCAAGCTCTTGCGCGAGCTTATATCTCTGGCAGTAACCACCATAAATCGTTCTGCATCCTGCGTGGTAAGGCAAAAACTGAGCTCGACAGAAAATTCTTCCCCGTTTTTCTTTAAACCAATAAACTCAAAAGTCTTGGAACTGTTCTCAGGTTGTCCCATTACTGCGCCAAACGGCCTGTAATGAAAATTGCGATAACGTTCAGGAATCAGTGTGACAAGGTGTTTACCGATAATTTCACCTGCTGTGTAGCCAAATATCTTTTCTGCTTCTTGGTTAAATTGTTTGATTATTTTTTCCTGATTTATTACCAGAATGCCCACGGGTGCATACTGATACAATAACGAAATATCATCGCGTGTGTCATCCAGTTTTTTTGCACGTAATGACTTTTCCGCGCCGCACAAGTCACCTTTTGCTTGTTTTTTAAATAGCCCTTCGATTTTTTCCGCAATATGCGTCATGTGATGTTCTCCCGTTTGATGTCGTTCGTCTAACTGGTTTTACGGTTTTTAAAAGCAACTTCTTTGCCAAAATGCATAAAGTATTCCGCTACCATATAATTATTTGAATTTGCTTTGCTAATTATTTTATTAACGATTTAATTTCAGCTAATAAAACACCCGTTTCAATCGTCGTATGGTTCAAATTTGGACTATTAGTAAAGACAAGGGTAAGAATGTTGAGCGTTCTATTGAAGTGGTCTGGATTGTCAAGACAACACAGAACTCTTCACAATCACTTTCTTTCCTTTAAATTTATACCATAAAGGACGATCGCAACCTTATCCCTCAATGGTACGCACCACTCCGTTTTTTTAAACGCACGCGCAGATCGCCAAACAAATAGGCATCTTCTACTATGCCGCACAGCGGCACAAGATCATCCGTAAGCCAGCCGATTAATTTTTTACTGGCGATGTGAGTGGTGTTTCTATCCATGGCAAGTATTGCATAATAGGTTCCCTCGCATGGTGTACTGCCTGTATTATCAAACGGTAACGGAAAATCTATGGATATTTTTGAAGGGGTTTCGGATACCCAGACTTTGATAACTACTTTTTTCCCCTGACTTATTTTTCCAAAACACCCAAGCCGCAGGTTATAAAACGCAGATAAAAGATCATCTACGTCATTCTTGGGTAGCTGCTTTCTTATCGTTTTTTTCTGTCTTCCGGTGCCTTCGTAGGTAACTAAAATAACCTTTTTATCATAATCGAATTCAACTGTTTTCTTTCGTTCGCGTTTTCCCTGCCGTATCGCTTCTTGAAACAAAAGAGGTTCAAAACGTCCTTTCTCTTGATCAAAACGCATAATGCTTTTCATCGTTTCTTGCATGTTTCTGGATAAAAAACCAACAACCCCTTCGGTTTGGGCATCAACTACTGCCTCATAATATCCTTGTGAAGTTCTTAAAAAAGCCATATGTGCTCTGGCAGCATTCTTAAAAAGCCAGAAACCAATTGTATATGAAAGATTTTCTCCAATGAATGGGATATCCAAAAATGTTTGCTGATAGGTTTCACTGGCTGATGAAATTTTTGGGGATGCTAATATGTTGACCCGGTTTACAGTGATCCCCAAAATAAGTAAAACGGTAAACCCGTACCTAACTGATCTTCGTTTTTTCATCCTTCATTCTTGCCGCAGCAGCTTTAAAAATTTAACAGGTACTATCTTAAAAAGCATGCTTGCTGCTTGACGATAAACGCCTTTTAAACTATGTATTTTAAATAAAATGTGAATAAGTTAATATCCCTTAAATTTATTATAGAAAAAAATATTTATGCAAATCAATGTTGTCCCAAATACGAGATCGGCACGTCCCGCGCTGCGGGACTCGCGATGACCGCGAAAGAACATCACTGCGCGGGGCGTGCAGTCTCAGCGTACAGTGCTCATAAAAGAACGAAGTTCCTTAGGAGGAATCCCGCAGAGCGGGATGAAGAAGCACTCCCGTTTTTAGAAATTATGTAACAACAAAATGGTAATGCCTTATCTTGGACAGAAATGAATGGAAATAAAAACATGATAAAAAAAATTAGACATATAGGAGTTATTGTTAGTAACATTTATGAAGCTGTGGAAATGTATAAGAAGCTTCTGGATCTAAAAGATGAAGACATTACATTTGTCCCCCCTCGGGGGACAGAAACAGATACTGTCTTTGCCTTCATTCCAGTGGGTGATATTGAGTTGGAATTAATTCAACCCATTACCGAGAAATTCAAAGCGTTTTTAGGAAATCCTCGGGAGGGGATAAACCATGTTGCCTTCATCGTAGACGATCTTAATAAGGCTGTTCAAAAAATGTTAGAGAAAGGGATTCACCTGGGCCATGTAACAAAAGATGGCATTCTTGATATGCAGCGAAGTCGGGTTGCGTATTTTAACCCACAGCACACAGGAGGAATACTCATTGAGTTTGTCGAGCCTAAATAGTGTGGAGATAGTGCATCTGAGCACATGACTAATTCACTTATAGCGGGGTTTAAAAAGAATTGCCGGCTGTGTAGTTGCTGAAAAGATAAACCCCGGCACTTCTCTGACTGAACCATATTTGACCATGAGTTCTTCTATCGGTCCTGCGTCAAGCGCATGCACTGGACACGAATCCACACACACCGGCATCTTATGATCTGCCAGGCGGTCAGCACAGAACGTGCACATCTGCATTTTTGCATGTGCTTCTTTGCCAAACTGCGGCACATCATACGGACAGGCACTTTTGCATGCCCCGCAAGCGTCATAACCCAAACATTCCTCACGATTTACAGTCATTATCCCGGTTTGTTTGCTTTTACTTATAGCGCCGACCGGACAAACGTTGGCACAGGATGGCATATCGCAATGATTACACGAAACAGAGAGATACGTCAAAAATACGTTTGGATATGTTCCCCATTCGCATGATGTTACTTTGCGCCAGAATATTGAGCCATCCAGTATGTTATTCCAATCCTTACAGGCAATCACGCACGTATGGCATCCGATACAGCGCGATTGATCAAAATAAAACGCCATCTGCATGCCTCGTTCCCTCTTTAAACAGTTTAAATTCTGAACATGAAATCACTTATGCTAAAACAATTTTAGAACCGATTTTAAATATAAATATGTTATGTATCCCATAAAGCATTAAATCTTCTGCACCTCGACCAGACAAGTATTGCTGCAGAATGCTCCTGCTGGCGAGTGCTCGTCCTTAAGCAACACATTAACGCACCCGCCCCGATCAATGCCGTTCTCATCAGGCTTGAACCATGCTCCCTGGTCAATACTTACCACGCCGGGCATAATACGTTCAGTAACTTTAGCTGGTAAAATGAGTGTGCCTCGGTCATTAAAAACTTTAACGGCATCACCATTATTTATATCTCTCTGGCAAGCATCAAGAGTGTTTATCCAAACTGTCTGCGGTTCCAGATCTCTCAACCAAGGAATATTGTCCATCTGCGAATGAATGCGCCTTTTAAAGTGTGTTGAAATGAGTTGCAGGGGATATTTATGCGTGAGACGGTCATTTCTGCCCTCCCATGATTCAATATAGGTGGGGATGGGCGGCAGCTTTGGATTATTCAGATCTGCCAACCGCTGAGAATATATCTCAATTTTGCCCGATGGGGTGGGAAACGGATGATTAGACGGATCGCTGATTTCTTCTCTAAAAGCAATAGCCGGTTGCTTGAGAGAAATTTTATAAACACCCGTTTGCTTCAGTTTGTCGAAACTGACGAGCGGTTTTGTGGCCGTAAAGTCCTCCGCCGCTTTCCACGCAAGTCTGAGCCATTCGTCTTCGGTCTTGTCGCTGTAACCCCTGATACCCAGAAGCGGGGCAAGTTCATTGCATATTTGAAAATCTGATTTTGATTCATAATATGAGTTAATAGCTTTATGGGCATAAATAATGTATGGCCCCGCATGCCATGGTCTGACAATATCATTGCGCTCTAAGAAGGTATTGACCGGCAATACTATATCAGCAAAGCGGGCTGTTGCGGTCATAAACTGCTCGTGTACAACCATAAATTCAAGTTTCTGTAATGCCTGAACCGCTTTATTGGTATTCATGAATTGATTTACGGGGTTTCCATTCGTTGTATAGACCATTTTGAAGTCAGCCGGATACCCCCCTGCAGTTCCGTTGATGATGGCATCCCATACTTTTGTAATATGCACGCCTTTTTTGGGCGCCGTGCCTTCAGGCAAATTACCCGGTTTTCCCCCATGCAAGAGCGCAGCGGATGCAAGCGGCTGAAGACCGACCGGAGCCAGACCAAAACCTGCCGGTTCGCCGCCATAGATGCCAATATTACCCGTAAGTGCGGCAAGGGTTGCCGCAGCGCGATGAAATTGTTCACCAAAAGCGGTGCGCCCCGGCGCCCCAAGCGTTTGAAGTTTGGCGGGTTTCATGGTGGCATATTCTCTGGCGAGTTGCGCGGTAGTGTCGGCAGGAACGCCCGTTATATCTTCTGCCCATCCGGGGGTTTTTTGCACGCCGTCATTGACGCCCATGAGGTAATCATTGAATATTTCAAAGCCGGTAGTGTGTGCATTAAGAAATTTCCAATCATGCAGATTCTCGTTTATTATCACGTATGCCATAGCTAATAGCATGGCTGTGTCTGTACCAGGTCTGATGGGTATCCACTGTGAACCAAACGCTGCTGCAGAATCAGTAAAGCGCGGATCAATGGCAACAATTTTTACTCCCTTCTCTTTAGCGCGAATCAAAAAATTGCTGGTTGTGGTGATTTGAATGGTCTCCGCAGGGTTCCAGCCCCACATTATAATGAGACGTGCATTGGGCAGATCATCGCGGGTATGTCCGGTTATAAGCGTTCCATAGGTCATTTCTGAGGCAACCAGCCCGCCCCAAAATGAGGCTGATCCCCATGTCGGGGTAAAACCCCCAAACATGGTGAGCAGTCGCACCACAGCAAGCTGGCTGTGCAACAGGGTGCCCGTGTTGCCAGAGTAGCTCACATGCAAGATTGAATCATTGCCATAGGTTTTTTTAATTCGTTTCATCTCGCTTGCAACCGTCTCAAGAGCTACGTCCCAGGAAATGCGTTTAAATAAGCCTTCTCCCCTTTTGCCACAACGTATCATAGGATATTTCAGCCGATCCGGTGCATACACTCGCTGCCGATAAGCTCGTCCGCGGACACAGGCCCTGAGCTGCGGCTCATCGCCATCATCAGTAGAAATTCTGGTAATTATTCCGTCTTTTATATGAACTTTGAGAACGCACCTGCCACCGCAGTCGTGAGTGCACGTTGTAAACACTGTCTTTTCATCACACATGGCAATCTCGCTATTTAATGTTGAAAAAATTGTTTACTGTTTTATAAGTAGTTAAGTAAACTATAAACGCTTAAATACAAAATGTAAAGGCTTGCAACTATGTTCATTGAATCAAGAGATAACAGACATTTTAAGGAATTTAAAAAATTGATTACTGTTGATGGGGTACGCAAATATGGCCGGGTTATAGTGTCAGGCAAAAAACTAATAAAAGAAATTGCACAATCTACTGCGCAAGGCTGTATTGCACTGATAATACCTGAACGATACGCTGATGATAACCCAGAAATAACTGCTATCATAAAAAAATTCGCTGACGCTGCCGCACTTTATACGCTGAAGAAGCATCTTTACAATGAACTCGATTACTTCAACACCGGTGCTCCGCTTCTTGTTATTAAGGTTCCCGTGATTCCTGAATGGGACTTGACTCTTGACGTGGGCTGCAATTTACTCATACCCTTTCAAGACCCGACAAATGTAGGAGCAGTTATTCGCTCTGCAGTGGGCTTTGGTATAAAAAAAATTATCATTCTCAAAGAAGCTGCTCACCCCTATCATCCCCGATGCATTAAAGCGTCGGCAGGCGCCATCTTGCATGCGGCTATATTTAAAGGCCCCTCTATTAAAGAATTAACAGTTTGCTGTAAAAATATCAATCTTCCGGTTATTTCACTTGATATGGCAGGGGTTCCTATTACCGCATTTAAATTCCCCAAAAAATTTCTGTTATTACCCGGTCTTGAAGGCGCCGGGGTGCCTGGTGAATTGAAAAAGTTCTCCATATCAATTCCAATTACCGTCTCTATTGAATCTTTGAATGCATCTATTGCTGCCTCCATTGCTCTATTCTATTGGAAATATTGTTTGTGATGCTCCCCATGAACAACACAGGGTATGCTGGTAACTATAATTCATATTGCATTTCGTACCGTTTCATCGCCGCCTAAAAAGCGTGGCTAACGAGGTACCCATCGGTAAAATATTTTTTAATTTTTCTATCCTGTTTTGTTCAAACGTTGCTCAACCGCTGAACCTTATTTAAGAAACAACCCATGATGCCGAAAAGATTAATGCGCTTGAACATCTCCCCCTTTCTATTTCTTGCGCCGGGGTCGGGCTTTTGCCCGCCCCGTTTTTTGTCTTTTCTAAATTCCTCGCCTATCCAGACATCTCCAACATTCGAACATATAATCAATTCCTGTGTTGCCTGCCAGAATTTACTGTAAGGGGTAAAGGTTGGCTCTGAATTAAGACTGCGATTTTGACCCTCTGTTAATTGTTTTTTGTGGCTCCGTGGTTCACAAACAGCATCTTTGAATGACCAACCGTGATACTTTTTACATCAAACAGACAGGACCTTCCCCAAAAATATTCCATTGTGGGGATGAAGATACGTTTGGGGGTTTTTCATCGCCTCAAAACAACCGTCCGTGCCGGGAATACTTCCGATCAAAGGCCGGATAATAGCGGATGAGAATATTGTTGTGGCGGAGAAAAATCTTTAGACGCTCGTGTGTTGATTTTCCATGCTCCCCGTTGCGCTTTTGTGTTTTCAAGCGGTTTACCTGATTTTCAGCGCTAATTTATTGGAAAAGTTCTCAACTAAAAACCTCTTGACATTTTAGGGCGTAAAAGTTAAGTTTTTTTTGCATTACTACCTTATTTTGCTTTCTTTTTACATTTCAGTCGTTGCCTGACCTATCCCGCCCAGGCTGGAGAGGCATGGGCCGGCCAATTAAATATGCGATATATACCTACGTAGCTATACTATAATGATACAATGATAAGGGAGAAACACATTGGCTACTAAAACGTTTGAACAGGAAAAAATTGGATGCTATCTGCTTGAAACAAACATGGCGCAACCATTTGAGCCGGGCACTAAGCCGGAATTGAAACCAGAGTGGGACAAGGACTTGTGTGTGCGTTGTGCGTTATGTTACATCTATTGCCCGGATGCTGCTATCAGCCGTCAGGAGGACGGCTATTTTGCAGCCGACCCTGATCTTTGCAAAGGTTGCGGCGTTTGTCACCGCGAATGCTGGTTTGGTGCTATTAGCATGGTAAAGGAGGACTGATGGATAAATTCAACTTATATGCCGGACAGTTTTTGCCCTTTCATGAATATTTTGCGCCGAAAGGTCACAAAGCATGTCAAGGGTGCGGAGTGGCTTTAGGTGTTCGGCATGTTTATAAGGCTGTGGAAGGCATTTGTAAGAATTTAAATAGCTCGATCTGGCAGATACCCTGGAAGCATCGCGTCCTTGCTACTCACGATGCAGCATCAACTACAGCGCCGGCTCTGCTTCTGATAGAAAAGGAGCAAGAAAACCAGAGCAAACTGCATATCTGCTTTGACAATGAATGCATCCGCAGCAAAATTGAAAAAGAGGTTTTAATAAAGCGACAGCCAGCGCTTGCGCTTGCCAGTGGTTTTGTCTACGTAGCCACCGCCTGCCCGAGCTATCCCTTTGACCTTATTGAAAAAGTGCGCAGAGCATGGGACGTGAAAGGAAACAGCTATATTCACATATTGTGTCCCTGCCCTGTTGGCTGGGAATTCCCCTCTGAGAATACGGTGCGTATTGGTAGAATGGCAGTTGAAACACGGCTGTTTCCGCTATATGAAATAGCCGGCGGCACGTATCATATCACTGTGGATGAACCGAACCCGCGCCCCCTCACAGATTACCTAAAACTGCAAAAGCGTTTTGCCCATTGGAAACCTCAACAGGCCGCTGCCTTGCAGGAAGCAGTGACGGTTATGTATAAACAGTTAAAAGATAAGGCTACCGTTGCCAAATAAATGCTCAAACTGCATCTCGAAACTCATACTTTGATTTGACATATGAGCACTTATAATAACTATTGAGAATTGAGCGTCGAATAATTGAGGCTTTTTTAATGACAGGAGTCGCATAATGGCAGCTTTAAATTGGTCATCTGATGGAAAGGAAATGTTTGATAAAATAATGGCAATCGTTCCTGAGGCGATGCAAGAGGCTGTAAAACCCATGCTGTTTGGTTTTATTGAAAAACGGGCCGCCGGGAAAACGGTTACCGCTGAGATTGTTTCTGCTATGGTGCAAAACGATTTGCCCGAGCCGCAACGCAGCGGCATTATGCAGGCATTGGGCATGAAAAAGCAGGAAGAACATGCAGCAGCCGAACCTGCTGCGTCGCCGCCTCCCTTCACGCCACAGTGGCAGGGCAAAAGCGAGAGGATGTTTGAACAGATGCTCCAGGAGGTTCCTGAAGCTCTTCGCGCCGTATTCAGAGGAAAGCTCATGGAAATTCTCAGGCAGAAATGCAAAGGCGGCGCTGTCATTGAAAATTACGTCACCGAGATCGTGCAAGAGATTGTTCCGGAACCATTCAAAAGCAAAATTCTTAAAAAGTTTTCGGAGATTGGCGAGGTGGACATCAGTGTCATTGATTCCATTATCGAACGGTTTGGAACAAGCCAGGAGAACTTAACCTATATTCTGCACGAAACTCAGGAATCAATCGGCTATCTTCCCCCCGAAGCGCTCAGAGCCATAAGCAACAAGACCGGCATCTTCCTGAGCACCGTGTATAATGTTGCGACGTTTTATAAAGCCTTTCGTCTTGAGCCGCCAGGCGAACATCACGTAAAGGTGTGCAATGGCACAGCATGCCATTTAAAAGATCGCGACGGTATTGTGCGGGAAATTGAACAGATGGTGACCAGTGCTTCGTCCAAAAAAGTTTCTCTTGAGAAAACTCTGTGTCTTGGCTGTTGTGATTGTGCGCCGGCTGTTATGATAGACGGTGAAATCTCACCGGGTGTGGATGCGCGAAAGAAGATCAAACAATTGCTTGCGTAAATGAAACCGTTTCATCAGAAGTGAGGATTATCAATGAAAATTACTGATATACAGGCTTTGGCGGAAGCTAAGAGTAAAGCCCGGGAACCTCTCTTTCCCGGCAGCATGCGAATTACGATCGGTACTGCCAGTTGCGGCATCGCCAAGGGTGCGGCAAAAACATTGCAAGCGATCAAAACTGGTATCGCATCAAGAAAGATTGCTGCCCAAGTTGTGGCTGTTGGCTGCAATGGCTTATGCCACAAAGAACCGATCGTGGAAGTGCATATTCCGGGCAAAGCCAAAATTGTTTATGGACCCATCACGGAAAAAGAAGTTTCTGCCTTGCTTCAGTCAATTGTTAAAGATGAACTCTATCGCGATCGAGCCTTGCTCGGCATTGATTCTGAAAATCATATCCTTGAAGGCATCATCCGCTATGGCGAGTTGCCTGGCAACAGTATTACGTCTTACAAAGACTATGATTTTTATCGCCTCCAACATAAGGTGATACTGAGAAATGCAGGGGTCATTGATCCGGAAAATATCCAGGAATATATTGCGCGCGGGGGCTATTCATCACTCGCAAAAGCATTTAGAATGAAACCTGCTGACATAATTCAGGAAATCATCAAATCGGGTTTGCGGGGCCGAGGCGGGGGTGGATTCCCGGTAGGAATCAAGTGGAAAAGCTGCCGGGAAACAAAAAGCAGCAAAAAATATTTAATTTGCAATGTCAGTGAAGGCGAGCCCGGTATCGGCATGCACCGCAGCTTTCTTGAGTCGGACCCCCACTCTGTTATCGAAGGTCTTATTATTGGCGCCTATGCCATTGGCGCACAGGAAGCGTATGTATACATCAGAGATAATTATCGCTTGGCAGTCAGCCGCCTGCAAAAAGCAGTTTCGGACGCAACCGAAGCGGGGTTGCTGGGCAAAAACATACTGGGCAGCGGGACAAGCCTTGCCATTAAAATAAAGGAAGGCGGCGGACGGTTCGTTTGTGGAGAAGAAACAGCATTAATCGCGTGCATTGAAGGCAAAATTGGTGAACCGCGACAACGCCCCCCCTTTCCCACGATATCTGGTCTTTTTGGCCAGCCGACCTGCATTAATAACGTTGAAACGTGGGCAAATATTCCAGTCATCATTATTAAAGGAAGTGCGTGGTTCTCCTCCATTGGCAGCGCTAACACCACGGGGACCAAAGTCTTGTCTCTTGCCGGCGATATTGCATGCCCGGGAATGATCGAAGTTCCTATGGGAACCTCCCTCAAAGATGTGGTTTTCACTATCGGTGGCGGGGTCGCGCACGGCAAAGCTTTGAAAGGCATTCAGACGGGCGGGCCCTCGGGTGGCGTATTGCCAGCTCGCATGATTGATCTGAAAATCGATTATGATGAGCTCAAAGCAGCAGGTTCCTTGCTGGGGTCAGGCGGCATGATTATCATGAGTGAAGACACTGACATGGTAAAAATTGCCCGCTATTTTACTGAATTTTTTGCTAAAGAATCCTGCGGAAAATGCACCCCATGCCGCGAAGGCATATGCCGCATCGGAGATATGCTTGATGAGATTATTGCTGGCCAGGGCACCGAACAGTATTTAACCTATCTGGAAAAAATGTCCCGGCCAATTACGGAGGCATCAGCCTGCGCATTGGGCAAAACTGCACCAGTCCCTGTTCTCTCAACACTTAAACATTTCCGCGAAGACTATATGGCATATATTAAAAAGATCGCTTAAGAGTGAATGTTCCGTGCAATAACCAAGGCTCCCGATCATTTTTGTATGCGCCGGGAGCTTTTTATTTATAAATAACCATCTTTGTCCGTATTGACAACGCCACCATATCTTTTTATAATGTTTTTCAACATTAAAGGGACAGAAGGAGAAACCAATGCCCGAGAAACCCGAAGAAAAAATTAAATCTATTGAGATTGCGTTAAACAACGAATCACGCGAGCGTGACTTTTACCTCATGCAGAGCAAAAGAACCACAAACAACATGGGAAAATTGATGTTTGCCACTATTGCCCAGGACGAAGATGAACATTACAAGCGACTGGTTGAGCTGCATGAAAAACTCTCTCAGGATGGTAAGTGGCCGGAATCTGTTCCTTTGACCGTTAAAGGTTCTAACCTCAAAAATGTTCTCAAAGATTTTCTAACAAAGGCAGAAATGGATAAGCCGGGTGATATTGATGATCAGGAAGCAATAAAAATAGCAATAGAGTTTGAGGAAAAAGGCTATAAGTTCTATGCAGATTTGAAAACTGCGGTTGAAAGCGACGAGGAAAAGAAGTTTTTTTCCATTTTATCCGAAATGGAAAAAGAGCACCTGCTGTCCTTAAAAGATTCCCTCCTTTATTTTGAAGATCCCGTCGAATGGTTTGCAAGCCACGAGAAAACAACGCTTGACGGCTGTTAACTTTTCATTGAATATTTGCTCGCCCGTTATGGGGTTTATTGTTTATATTCCTCCCGGTAACTTTTCAGCGATAACCAATAAATGCTGAACGGGTTTTTAACAGTAGATTATTGTAATTATTTTGCGTAATAGCGTTATCGCAGAATCATGCGTTTTTAACTGTTTAATTAAATAGTATTTAGATCTGGTTAGCATGCTTGAAATTATTTCCAAAGGTTTTAGTAAAGCTCGAGATCGACTGCAGGGTCGCATCGAGCTCACTGAATCAAATCTTGAGGATGCTCTTAAGGACATCCGTGTTTCTTTGCTTGAAGCAGACGTTAATTATACAGTAGTAAAAAACTTTATTGCTCAGGTTAAAGAAAAAGTTCTCGGCGCCGTTGTTGAAACTAAAGTTTCATATAAAGGGCAAAAACTTAAAGTTTCACCTGCTGAACATTTTATTAACACCTGCTATGAAGAACTGGTCGCGCTGATGGGACCGGCCGACACAAACATTCGAAAAGGGCCTGGCCCTGTGTCCTCCATCATGCTGGTTGGCCTGCAAGGGTGCGGCAAAACCACAACTGCCGGCAAGCTTGCCCGTTATCTTGAAAAACAAAACGCCAGACCGTTGCTGGTAGCTGCTGATCCGTATCGTCCCGCTGCTGTAGAGCAACTCAAGGTTATCGGCACATCGCTCAATATTCCAGTTTATTTCAAGGAACATACATCCCCGCCTGAAATCTGCCGCGAATCCCTCAGGTATGCACAAACCATTAATTGTGACATGGTAATTTTTGACACGGCCGGCAGACTTGCCATTGATGAAGACCTGATGAATGAACTTGAACAAATCGTTGCGACTACCCGCCCGGTAAACATTTTTTTGGTGTGTGACGCCATGATCGGCCAGGATGCGGTAAGAACAGCCCAGGAATTCAACCGCCGTCTTGACCTATCAGGCTTCATTATGACCAAACTGGATGGCGACGCGCGCGGCGGTGCCGCCCTGTCAATAAAGGAATTAACGGGAAAACCCATTAAATTTCTCGGAATGGGCGAATCCCTTGACAAACTTGAAGAATTTCGTCCGGAGGGCCTTGCATCGCGCATCCTGGGGTTTGGTGATGTTGTCGGACTTATGCAGGACTTTGAGAAAGTTGTTGATGAAAAAAAAGCTGAAGAAGACGCGGCGCGCATGCTTAAAGGCGCTTTTACCCTCAATGATTTTCTAGAACAACTTCAATCAATAAAAAGAATGGGGTCTCTGAACGACTTGCTGGAAAAAATCCCAGGATTTTCTCAATTATCTCAGGGGGCAGCGGTTGACGATCGGGAACTGATTAAAACCGAGGCAATAATTAATTCCATGACATCCGAAGAGCGACTTAAGCCCCAGATACTTAATGACAGCCGGATTAACCGAATTGCCAAAGGCTGCGGCAGATCGCGCCGAGATGTTCAAAACCTTCTTAAACGTTTTAATATGATGCGAGATGTGATGAAAAATATCGGCAAAGGAGGCCTGTTAAGCCGCATACCCGGACTCAATAAAATACCGGGGCTTGGTGGTGGGTTTAATCCTCAGGAACTCATGGCCGCTGGTATGCCGCCGATCAATCCATCATTGGGCGGAGGCCGTCAGCTTTCCGTGATAGATCGAAAAAAACTAAAAGCAAAACGCAAACAAGCAAAAAAAGATCGCAAGAAAAGCAGAAGACGGTAGATAATCGTCGCCCAGACGGAAACGCATTATTGTGAGAAAGGAGTATGTATTATATGAGTGAGCTGAAAAAAATGTATAAAACAATAATGGATGACCATTTTCCTGAAACAATGACCATTACCTTTGGCGATCAGAAATTGATATATAAAAAAAGAACCTGGAAGATTGAAGAACGGCCGGGCGAAGTGATAGAAAAAGGTCTTCGCTATGGTGAAAATCCCGGTCAGGAAGCAGCGCTTTATGAACTGATTGACGGAAATCTTCGCTTGGGTTCCTGTCAATTTATTTGCGGGGGTAAGGGGCTGGTGAGCGCCATTACCGAGGCAGATATGATTCAGGCAGGGAAGCATCCCGGCAAAACTAACTTAACGGATGCCGACAATGCGCTTAATATTATGAAATACCTTACCAAAAAGCCGTGCGCAATCATTATTAAGCATAATAATCCCTGCGGTGCCGCATATGGTTCAACGTTGCTCGAAGCCTATCAAAAAGCTAATATGGCTGACCGGATTGCTGCATTTGGTGGCTGTGCGGCATTTAACCGTGCCATTGACAAGCCCACGGCTGAAGCAATCACTGCAAACTATCTTGAGGTTGTGGTAGCTCCTGAATTTGAAACCGGGACCGTGGACATATTGAACAAAAGAAAAAACCTGCGTATCATAAAAATTAACCGCATAGATAAACTTGAACAGTACCGAGCGCTGCGTTTTGTTGATTTCAAATCCCTTATCGATGGTGGCATAATCGTTCAACAGTCGCAATTGAATGCGATAAATTCAAAGGATGATCTAAAGCCGGCCACGGCAGAATATAAGGGAAAACAGTATGCTGTCAAACGCGTGCCCACCGAAAAAGAATATGCAGATCTTTTGTTTGGGTGGTATGTAGAGCTTGGGGTGACATCCAATTCCGTACTCTATGTAAAGGATGAATGTACGGTCGGGATCGGAACCGGTGAACAGGACCGCGTAGGCGTCGCAGAAATAGCTATTTTTAAAGCCTATACCAAGTATGCAGATGCGCTGTGTTTCAAACAACACGGCATATCGTATAAAACGCTTGAACTTGAAATAGCCGCAGGCAAAAAAGCAGCAACACTGAAGGATGCTATTGATCATGAAACAAGGCAGGCAAAGGGCGGACTTATCGGTGCTATTATGGTTTCCGATGCCTTTTTTCCCTTCCGTGACGGCGTTGATGTGGCAATAAAGGAAGGCATAACTGCAATCGTACAGCCCGGCGGGTCTGATCGTGATTTTGAGGTCATAGAAGCGTGCAATGAAGCAAATCCGCCTGTCGCAATGGTTTTCACAGGGCAACGCGTGTTTAAACACTAAAGCAGGCGGTTGGTTTTTTGTCAGCCTTTTATTGCGCAAACGGCACTGTACCGGGCACCTGGCGACTCCATAATGCCTCGCGCAGTCCGGAAGCTCGTCGGGTAGGATTATTAATCATAAAACGCAGGACTTTTTTTGTTCCCCAGATTTCAACACGCTTTCGTGCGCGCGTAATTGCTGTGTAGAAAAGCTCCCTGGTTAATACCGGACTTATTTGATTTGGAAACAAGACCAACACATGGTCGAACTCTGAGCCCTGGCTTTTGTGGATAGTTAAAGCATAAGCGGTTTCATAATCAGGAAGCTGCAGCGGAAGTATTTTTCTGAATGCGCTTTCAAATGATGGAAAATACACCCGCATAGTATCGCGATTCATGGGGTCGGGAAACACTATGCCGACATCACCGTTGAAAAGCCTCAGGGTGTAATCATTTCTGATGACCATGAGCGGCTTGCCACAATACCACCTGTGGGATGAATTAATCCGACCATTGTTGTTAAGAATATGCTCCACGACATTATTTACCCGTTCAACACCCCATGGGCCATGCCGTAAAGCACACAGAATACGAAAGCGGGAAAATAATTGATAGGCTTCTGCATAGTCTTTACAGTTAAGATATGGTCCATACCCCTCAATGACATGCCGTGCCAGAACTGTTGAAAGCTGCGATGCGTCATCGTGTTCTATAAAACGTATGTCATCAAAGGTGCTCTCGCTCAGCATGCCAATAACACCGTCGGCATCGCCTTTTTTGACAGCTTGGCTGACCGTTCCAATTCCGCTGTCTGTTCCAAATCGATAACTTTTGTTCAAAATAATAAGTGAATCTGCGATTGGAGGTTCTGCGGCTGATGTTTCTATCTGATCACCGGTAATATTCCACACCGCTTGAGCAAACTCGTTCGTATGATAATGTTCCGTGCCGGTATCACAGATATCGCCTAAAACCGCGCCAGATTCCACTGAAGCAAGTTGATCTCTGTCGCCCAAAAGTATGAGATGCGAATCAAGGGGGACCGCTTGAAAGAGCTTTGACAAGAGCGCAAGATCGGCCATTGACGATTCATCAATCACCACCACGTTATGGGGCAGTTGATTGGCGGCATTGTGGCGGAAATACGGTGAACCCTCGATGGCGCCCAGCAAGCGATGGATAGTGAAGGTTTCTGCCGGGATTAATGGTTTGATCTCTTCACGGCATTTGAGCGACGGCAATGAGGCCGCGATTGATTCTTTGAGCCGTGCTGCAGCCTTACCGGTCGGTGCCGCAAGAGCTATAGAGGGGATCTGACCTTTTGCCAGTCCCTGTTCCAGCAGCAACGCAATTATTTTAATAACCGTAAAGGTTTTGCCGGTGCCGGGACCGCCTGATATAACAGAAAAACGCCGGAGTGCTGCGGCACAGGCAGCAACGCGCTGCCAGTCAGGCCCCAGATCATGCTGCGTGTGGAACAGTCGCGCGATACCGCCTCTCAGCAGCGCATAATCAACTGAACGCGGTGAGCCGGAAATACGCCCCTGGACGTTTTTTACCAGAAGTTGTTCATACTCCCAATACCGGTATAAATACAGGCGTCCCTCTTCATCAAGAATAAGCGGCCGGTAATCTCCCGGATACCCCACCACCTTGGATTTTCTGAGCACGCCAAGCCATCTGCGGTATTCAGGCAGAAATATCAGTTCTTCTTCTTCTCCATAGCCGCAAGATAAACCAGTGCCGGCAATCTCTGAAATATTGACACAGATATCGCCTTTGGCGGTCATGGTGCTAACCAGCTTGGCTGCCAGCAGAAGCTCCGGTTGTTTGGTGTCTTCAAACCCCGCGAGAAAGCAGGCAAAGTGGCAGTCAAGTTCATTAAATAATTTTTCTTCGGACAACGGGGCCTTGTTGCGTTTAATTGTCATAGTCAGGGCTTGTGCTAAAATAACTGCTTAAATACGTTATAAGCTCGGCGGCTGGTCGATCGTAATATATGCCGTAGGAACCCTGCTGCGAATTAATGCCGCGAACAAACAAATAATAAATACCGCCAAAATGCCTTTCATATGCATAATCAGCTTTCCTCAAAGCAAGATAGCGATGCAGCGCCACGGCATAAATGTGGTATTGAAGAATATAATAGTTCTCATGCATCGCTTTCTGCAGCGAAGGCAGTGAATAATTTTCAACACAGTTCCCCAAATAATTTGATTTCCAGTCGATAATATAGAATTGATCATTGAAGGCGAACACCATATCCATAAACCCCCGCATAAAGCCCCCTTCCGATTTAAAACCCAACCGGTTCAGCAGTGCTGCAAACTCGCCATATTGTGCTTGTGAAAAAATGGCCGAGAGTCCCTGAGCGGAAATATTGTCAAAAGGAAAATAAAACTCAAGCTCATGGCGTTTGTCTCTTTTATGGACATTCTTGAGGACTAATTCCGGCCGGCTGCTATCAAGCGGTGCAACCACAACATTTTGGACCATAGTCCACAATGTCTCAATCCAATGTTCATCAAGGCCATACTGGGCCAAACTGGATCTGATAAGTTCCCGTTCTTTTTCCGGCTGACTTAAAGTAAAATCAAGACGCTCAAAAATGCTGTGGATACAGTTCCCTGCGCGTATTCCCCGGGGGAAACTAAAAATATCGGTTTGAAGATCTCCGGGATATTCTATTACCGACATATTACCACAATGATCATAATCGGGCTGATCAGCGTATGAGCTATCGTCATAAATAAGTGAAGAATAGCTGGCAATGGTCCAGTCACGTTGAATGGTGCCCGTAAAACGGCGGGGTTGATAATTAGTTGACCGCCGTTGGAACGCGTTATAGGGAGCGGATTCAACATGTGGCAAATGGCTTACCGTTATGTATCCCTGCCCATCCTGTATCGCAGCGACCTCTGCAAGCATTTCTTCGTAACTCAGCGAGGCGACGCGATCCGCCAATTCTGCAACGATATCCTGTGAGATAAATTGCCGGGGTTGATGAAACAGATATGCCGGTGCAGCAGTTTCTGCTCCATTAATTTTCCCCCAGACTAAATAACAACGGTGCTTGGCTCGCGTCAGAGCAACATACAAAAGCCGCATATTTTCAGCAAGCTCTTCACGGGAAGCATAAAGTGCATGATTGCTATTGCCGGTACCAATGTCAAGTGTCAAGTGGTTCTTGTTTTCAGGATCATGAAACGCAAATGGCTCCTTCTTAATTACGGAACTGTCCCACGGAAACGGACAAAACACGATAGGATATTCCAATCCCTTACTTCGGTGAATCGTAACCAGTTTTACCGCATTTTCGTCTGTCTCAAGCCTGATTTGATATTCTTCAGATGTTTCCTCGCCTTCGCGTTGCCCGACAAACCACTTAATTAGACCCTTCATGCCCAGTTTCTGCTCGGATTCTGCGCGATGCAACACTTCGCCACACTGCAATACATTTGTCAGGCGCCGTTCCCCATCAGGATATAAGAGCAATCGCCGGCGAATTCCCTCCTTCTGTATGAGCAGGCGAAACATTTTAATAAATCCGGACTTATTCCATTCCTCATGATATTGATAAAATCTACTGAGTATTGCTTCCCACTCATTCTGTAGGGTATTTAACGCCACCAGATTGTTCGCTGTGAAACCAAGCATATCCGTTGCAAGCGCAGCCTTGAGCTTCATTTCAGCGCTCGGTTCAGCAATTGCAGAAATCACCCTAACGACCTCCCGCGCCTCTGGAGATTCAAAAATGCTCTCAGCGCCGTATAAAACGCTCGGGACAGATACTTTAACTAGTTCTTCCTGTATAAGCCGTGCTTGTCTATTTTTTCGCACCAGCACTGCAATATCGCCCGGACATAAAGGCCGACTACCAATTACGGCGCCTCCGTGCTGACCAAGTTGAGCGAGTCGTGCAATTTCTGCAGCAACCATTTTTGCCACGAGTGGTTCAGCCGAAGCTTTATGTATTGTCCCATCATCCTTATTTGCATATTTTTGATCAATAAACCACACCTGCAGCGGCGGTTCAGTGGTATCTGCTATTTTTAAAACATCACGATCAATGTTTGGCGCCGGCGCTATGGTATGAAATTGGATGTCCTTGAAGATAAACTGATCACGGGCATTTAAAAAAAGGCGATTAATGGCACTAATGAGGTTCGGTTCAGCGCGCCAGTTAGTGGTCAGTGTATGCCGGTGTTGGTCAGGTATGTCAGAAGCGGCTTTCAGGTAAGCAAAAATATCTGCACCGCGAAAGCGGTAGATGGCCTGTTTAGGATCGCCGATTAAAAAAAGAATATGCTCCGGCGTGTTGAATAACGTAAAAAAAATATCATATTGTACAGGGTCTGTGTCCTGGAATTCATCAATAAGGGCTGCTTTAAATTTCTTTCGGATTGCGGAGGCTAACAATGATCCTGTTTTGAGCGAATAATGAACATCGCCAATTAAATCATCAAACGAGCGGACATTTAGCACCCGTTTCTTACCCTGCGATGTGTTTCTGATGTAGGCGAATAGTTTCTGTTTCAAATACAAGACATACCGCTCAAACGCTTGATGCGCGGCAGTATAGCTGTCGTAAAATTCATTACACCGCTCAAAAAATTCATGATTTGGCGGCACACCATTTTTTTTAAGGGACTGTGCAATGCGCGCGCTGGTGAATTTTTCGAATCCCTTAAACAGTGGAAATACCGCGTCGGACTCAAGATAGTTATCCATCTCAACCAGCATTGTTGCAACTGTGTGCGGTCGGTAGGCGGTTCTGATTAACGAACTGTCTTGTAATAAAATCTGTTCAACCGCAGGCCTGCATTCGGACCAGGCATCTTTTAATTGATAAAAGAGTCTCTCAACATTATGGTGCGCATCTTCTATATCAGGCTTTTCTATCGGCGGAACGATAGCCAGATCAGGCTGTGAAAACTGTTTGCTTACAAGTTTCATATAGGCGGCACGGCTCTGCTGAGCGCTGAAAGCAAATTGCAGAAAGAGCGGCGGAGCATCATAAAAATGCTTCCGCCAGAAGTCGTCAATCAATTCGCGGATCAGATCGTGTTGATCAGTAATTAGTTCAGTATCAAAAAGGGCGCCGCATTCAAAGGCATGTTCACGCAGCATCTTCTGGCAAAACCCATGTATTGTATAAATTGCCGCTTTATCGAAATCTTTTAATGCATTATTAATTGCATCACCTGTCCGCTTATCACCGCGGTAGGGAGCAACCGCTTTTACTAACAGATCATCCCCAGACAACGCCTGATAAGCGCCGGTCAAAGCTTCATGCGCGGCTCGGAGGCGTTTGCGAATCCGGTCGCGAAGCTCCTCTGTGGCTGCTTCAGTAAAAGTGACCACTAATATCTCATTAATCAAAAACTCCTTTTCCAGAATAAGCCGAAGAAATAGCCCGGCAATGGCATGGGTTTTACCCGTGCCGGCGCTTGCTTCGATCAAATTGATGCCCGTTAACGGGCTGCACATAATATCAAACGTGTTCATCCTGTGGTGCTCTTTTGATACCGGATAATTGGTTCGCATAGTTCCTGTGAAAGTTCTTCGAATGCTTCTGTGAACGGATCGCAGTTTTTAAAGCAACGCTCATAATACGGATCTGCGCCTTCGCCCGGAACATAATCATTGCCCTGCCAGGCGCGTCGCGCAGCGTTGAGCGCCTCTTCGCGCGACCTGCCTTTATTTAAAGCAGCGCAGTACGCCAAAGAACTTTCAGGATAAAAATATAACAGTCTTTGCATTCCGCGCCGGTATGCCTTAATGAATGATTGCAGATAGAAACATGCGTTTTCTGCAATCACGTCAGCAATAAAAACATGATCAGTGCCAATAAGCAGCGTTTTTTTGGGTAATGAAGGATCATCGGCACCATTAAGGATAAGATGCTCAAGCCATGCTCGCAGTCGGTCTCTTGCTCTGATGCGCGCACACCGATAATGCACCAGTCCTCCAGACCAGAGATTTTTGATCGTACCGGTTAAAGTAAAACCTTCGCAGGGAAAGCTTATGGTTACCGCGCCGAGCTGGCCGCAGAGGTGAGATTTTACAGTTTTGCTGAATCGTTTTAGCGGTGGAATCAAACTTTGAAGTGCCGCTGTTCCTGCGTTTCCATGCGGCAGAAGTCCCGCTGCGCGTATTGTTTCAATCAAACAACTATCGTCTTTATTTTCAATATACTGGCTGCACAGCCTCTGCCCGATATGGTATTTTTCAAGACCGCTCAGATCAAATGGTTCACAATCCTCAAACAATTCGGCGTTTTCGTCAAAGTAAAGCCCAACCGTTTTGTTCAGAAAATATTTGGCAGGATGATCAAAAAAGCGGCTAATTTCTTCAAGTTTTATTATACGCTGTTCAGACATGGCACAGACAATGTCATCGCCAATAAAGGGCCGTGCCGTCCGGTGCTCCTCTAACAAAGCCATGCCGGCACTGCAGTTCTCCTGTGAATAACTGTATAATCCCCCTTCGGGTTCAAAATAGTGCGGACTGAAGGCTTGCAAGCGATGCTTGACGGTGATAAAATCCATAATGTTTGCGTCCGGCACTTTATAACCCTGTTGAATATAATCAAGCAGCTCGCTCACCAATACTGAGGGCGGCATTTCACTGTTGTCTCTTATGCTTTGCCCAACGTAACTGATATACAGAATCTCGCGCGCAGAAACAAGTGACTCCAGAAACAGGTAGCGATCTTCATGACGCACGGACCGGTCGCCACGACGCGGATGCTGTTCAATTAAATTAAAACTGACCCCCTGCGCCATCCGCGGAAATGTCGTATCATTCATGCCAAGCAAACAGATAACTTTAAACGGTATACTGCGCATAGGGAGCATAGCGCAACAGGTCACTCCGCCGGTTAAAAACTTAGTACTCACATACTCTTCGCGCAGTGCATTTTCCAGCACCGCGGTTATAACGGCGCGATCGATCTCGTGGGTATAACCGGATTGTTCTTCATAACGGGAAAGGTTTTCAATTGTGCAACGCAAAGCATTCGTGTCCGGAATTTCATCCTCATCCGGCAAAAACAGTTCATCAAGCAGCGTCTTCAACGCTACATGCCACTGTCGGAGGGAGCGGCTCTGTTCAATCGAAAGAACGGTGCTAAACAGTGTATTCGCAAACGTAATGAACTGTCCCAGCACCTGAGCCTCGCTACCCTCTATATTGGTATAGGGAAGGATGCCCTGAAATAGCTGCTCCTCTTTGGCGGGCATGGCATATCCAAGCAAAAGCCTTTCAAATCCTGACTGCCAGCTGTTATACTTAATTGCAGGCAAACCCAGTCTGCTTCGGTACTCTGCATCTATGCCCCAGCTCACGCGCGTTTCCCTAACCCACTGGTGAATAACATCAAGATCACGCGGCGAGAGATTAAAACGTCGCTGAACCGCCGGGCACTCCAGAATATCCAGAACAGCAGTTGCTGTGAATCTGCTGTTATTAAGTTCAAGAATAGAAAAGAATTTTTTTACCAGAATGCTTTGGTGTTTAATGGTGCGGTCGGCAACAAAATAGGGTATCCGGTGCACTTCCCTCTCTGGCACATCAAACACTGCATGAATAAAGGGCGCATACTGTTCAATGTCTGGGGTCATTACCAAAATATCACTGGGTTTAATATCTGGCATATGGGCAAACAGGTTAAGCAGAAAATCATGCAACACTTCAACTTCGCGCATCGGACTGTGGCACGAATTAATACGTATTGAGGTGTCTGCAGTTATTTGCTCCTTTGTTAAAAGAATTGTTTGGGCATCGTCCTCGGTCATACCCCCCCGGTCAATCATGGTCAGGATATCGTGTTGAATGTGTTGCAAAAGGGATGTTCTGGCGGGAGCTTCAAAATATTCATGCACGCACGGATTATAATCCAGTATAAGATCTATAAAATCGCGCCCCAGCCTGCCCATAGAGGCAAGCAGGCTGTTGCCTTTTTCATAATGCAGGTCATCAACGGACAATTGCAGCGGAAATTTTTTCCGTGTCTCTTTGGCGATTTCATAGTCTGATTTGATTTCACCCCAGTATTCCTGGGAGGGATTCATCAAAAACAGATGTATCTCACAGCGCTCTGCAAGCGCAGCAAATACGCCCATGTAGAAAGGGGGGAGCGATGAAATGCCGAATACTGCCATGCGACACGGTAATGTATGAATCTCATGGTGGGGCTTGCGAATCGCCTTGAAAAATTCTTTTCTTAACCGTGCTTTATGGTCAGGCTTAACCGAGTTGGTTAAATGTCGCCATAAATCTGCTTGCCAGCCTTTCCCATGGCCTGATTCCCATTTGAGAACCATTTCCGGTCTGAAAATACAATACTGGTCAAATACATTGGCAATCTGAACGGCGAGCTGCCATACTCTGAGTACCCCTCCGTCTGTTTTCAGGTAGGCGTTGATGCTGGCAAAGTCGGGGTTTTCCAAACACGCGGGAAGCGCTTTCATAATCCGCCAAGTCAAAACGTCGCGCTCAAACAGGAGGGCATCATCCGACATATCCTTAATAAATCCCTCGTATAACTCGTTAAGAAACATGTTGGGAAATAGATAGTGGCAATTCGTCCATATGCCAAAACGTCTGGTGAGTTCCAGCGAAAGCCACTGCTGCATCCCAAAACTTTGCACGATAACAATTTCACTGTCGAGCGGCTTTGGTAAAGGTTGGGCTACAATCTCGGCAAGCCTCTCCACAAGTCTTTCAAGACGATTGCTGGTATAAACATTTAAACCCATATTTTAAGTGCTGCAGATAATTACAGTGACAGTATTTTTATTTGATGAAAATTATGCTAAGCCGATGGGTAAATCAAGAAATTTAAAACAGTATAAGCCGAAAAAAGAAGGCGGTTGTGGCGAGAGAATTAAATTAAATGTTTTCTGCAAGGCGAGCAACTGATACGTTTTTGATAGCCGTGTCTTATTGAATGCTAAGTAAATTCTTGTTTTTCATTTTTTCTATAAATTCAATGGTGTCTCTCATTGCCGTCGCTTCATCAACGCAAAATTCGCCGCAGAGATCCTTTACCAGCTGCGCTACGCTTTTCTTGCCATCGCAATGCTCCCAAATATAAGCTGCCGTCGGATTCAGCTTAAAAACCTTTTCCTGTGTCTGGTGTAGAGCGATAATAATAATTGTTTCCTTCAATTTCGCCCATATCACATTTTTTTCAACCCTGCTGACGCAGCATTGATCAATATGCTTCATACTATTTTTTGCGACTGATTTTTTTGCTGTTTCAAAAATTGTATGCAAATTTATTCCAAGTAGACAATTCAGTCAATAATCCATAAGGATTATTTTTATAATTATTTTAGATTAGTGTTTGGCAATAACTGACAAAATATTCATTCCACACTGTTTAAAAGTCTAACCACCGGCATGCCATCAAAATAGTCAATAATGTTCAAACACCCATAAGCTTGGTCAAGGCGCGTTAAATTGCCGAGATCCATACCCAGTACATGGGTGATAATTACCCGATTGACGCCCCCGTGCGCAATGAGCGCTATATTTTTCCCCTTATATTGAGCAAGGACAATCTCCAGTTGCCTGATGACGCGGGTTTTTAAATCCGCAAAACTTTCGCCATTTCTGATTCTAAAATAGGGTAAATTTTGTGACCGCTCTTCAAACTCGGTGGGAAATCGCGCCACAATTTGATCGCGTGTCAATCCCTCCCATTCACCCAGGTTGATTTCCCTGAATGCAGGGACCGGTTGTGGGGTAACGCCGATAATTCCTCCGACAATCTCAGCCCCCTTCCGTGTTCTCTGCAAATCGCTGGAAAAAAGAACGTCAATCCGTTCATTTTTCAGCCGGTCCCCTATTCTTTCCATCTGCTTTATTCCCGTTTCCGTCAAATCAACATCCATGTGGCCAACATAACGCCACTCGCGGGATGTCGAAATTTCACCATGGCGCACCAGATAAAGCCGTGTTCTGTCTTCAAGCTGTTCAAGCTCACGGTGCGAAGCTGTATTCAGTAGCGAAGCAACCTTTGTCATGTTCTACTTTCTTGAAACCTAAGAATTCCTACCTATTGACTTTAACGATCAATTCCTTTGCGAGCCACAATACCTTTTTGAAAGTAATGTTTAACTTCCCGCATATCGGTGACCAGATCTGCAGCCTGAATAATTTCCTCAGCGGCATATCTGCCAGTCAGAATAAGTTCTATATTTATAGGTTTTATGGCAATAAAATCCAATAGGTCCTGTGTTGTTACCAGTTGATAATAATGGGCAACATGGATTTCATCAAGAATAATAATGTTAAAGTTGCCCGAAAGCATGGCTTGTCGCGCTGCATTAAGGCCGTTTTGTGCCATTTTTTTATCTATGTCGTCTGGTTCTCCGCAGATATGATCGGGACTCTTTTTGCCAAATTGCTCGATCGTTATATATGAAGAAACCAGTGCGGCAGCCAATATCTCGCCATATTCCAGTCCTTTCATAAACTGCGCAATATAACATTGTAATCCCCTGCCCATCGCACGAAATGCAAGACCAAGTGCAGCAGTAGTCTTTCCTTTGCCATTACCCGTATAGACGTGAATATATCCTTGCCCTCCCATGAGCGTATTATTTTTTTGACTGCTGAGCATAATGTTACGACAAGTCGGTATAGGAATATCTAATCAATTGCCGCTTGAACATGGGGGCATTTCTTCTGTGCCCCATTAACAGTGCTTCGAGAGGAAAACAAAACTGGCAGTAACAAATGTATCAGTGAAGTTGTAAATTGTCGCGCAGAAGGCGCAATAGTTCACAATTCTGCGTGTGCCCGGTCATGTTGGCGGTAATTTTTCCGCGAATAGGCAGACCCAGAAGATAAAGATCCCCCATGAGATCTAATATTTTATGTCTGACAAATTCATCAGGGAAACGAAGCTCGGTGTTGATAATTTTTTCGTCGTCAATCAGTATAAAATTATCCAGTCTGCCGCCACTCGCAAGGCCCTTTTTTTCAAGTGCCTCAATGTCTTTGAGAAAACCAAAGGTTCGAGCAGGTGCAATTTCAGTTTTAAATGACTGCTCGTTTTCAAAAACAAATGTGTATTCCTGTCTGCCCACGGGACTGGGGTAATGTAAGGTATAATGAATAGTTAAGGTATCAGCAGGATCAATACAAATATATTTCTGATCTGCCCCAATTTCACCGACAGCATATCGTCGTGAAACAACAATTTCATCAAGCTCTGCTTCCTGTTCTTCAATACCCGCATCTTCAATAAGTTGGCAGAAATCGACTGCGGAACCATCCATAATGGGTACTTCATTATTTATTTTTATGAGCACATTGCTAATTCGATATGCATGGAGAGTTGCCATTACATGCTCTATAGTTGTCGCCCGAGCATTGCCTTTGCGCAGTGCGGTTGCATATTCTGTAGACTCAACATAATCAAGATGAGCCGGAATCGTTTCCTCGTCGGCAATATTGCCAAATATAATGCCGCTATCAGGCGGCAGAGGTGAAAGGATAAGACCGGTTTTAATGCCGGAGTGAAGGCCTCTGCCGCTAAGCACCATGCTGCGTTTCAGTGTGCGCTGATGCCGCATCCGTTGTTTTTTAGGGTCGGTAAGTATTATGCCGTACTGTTTTATATACGATGACAATGTGGCTTCGTCAATTTTAAGCTGCTGCGCCGTATGTTTAATATCTCTGTTATTTTTACGCAAATGATATACTAAATAGTTCTTGCGCCATGCATCTTCTGCCTCCTGGAGCGAACCGAAGCGCACCGAGCTCTGGGCGGGGCCGCTTTCAATTTCTTTGCGAATTGATTGTGGGATATCATTTACGGTTATACTGGTTGTCGGGACAGAAACCACTATCTTTTCAACCATATTTTTCAGTTCTTTCACATTGCCCGGCCAATCATAATTAGCGAGCACCTCAAACGCTTCATCTTCAAAATATTTCTCCTTTTGATTATGCTGCTCGCAAAAATATTTTAAAAAATACTTAAGCAGAATTGCTATATCGCCGCTTCTATTGCGCAGCGGCGGCATAACTATTTTGGTTTTGCTAAAGCATTGTTCCAACTCCTCGTTCAGCACCCTCCCAGGATATGATGGTGCACCCCCCCTGTTTGACGAGGCAATAATTCTGACGGATTTGTTGTGCCGTTCAGCATTTTTCAGATAGCGCGCTAATGCGGTCTGTACCTCTGTGGGCAACAAATCTATTGCCTTAATATACAGCGTACCTGACGCAACGCGCTGCATGATTCCTTCTTGCGGCCCATATGGCGGCAACGTACTATCAGCTCCAAATAACTCGCGGTACATTTCCTCCTTGCCAAATGCCGCACAATTAAATTTGAGCATCGGCCGCGATTTTCGCGCTGAAGAAAAATGGATAAGCCGCGCCACCAGTTCTTTACCGGTTCCTGTTTCACCCTCAATCAAAAGATGGTCATCCGCTGCCGCATGCTGCGCTAAAAGACTGCGGATCTGCATAACAGCCGGACTTTCACCTAAAAGCACCGTTCGGCTGTCCGGCTGAATTGATTCATAATGCTTCATCGCTCCAAAAAATATTTGTCGCTTTTCCTGGATCCTTTTTATAATGTCCAGAGTAGTATCAAGAGAAAATGGTTTTTCCAGAAAATCAAACGCCCCCATTTTTACCGCCTGCACCGCCGTGTTTACCGTGCCGTGGCCGGTCATGATAACCACTTCAAGAGATGGATCATATTCTTTAATCGCTTTAAGCGTTTCAAGACCGTCCATGCCCGGAAGCCAAATATCCAGAAAAACGATGTCAACAGGCTGCGTTTTTATTATTTCCAACGCTCGGTCGCCATTGTCGGCTGTCACCATTGCATACCCTTCATCCTCCAAACTGCCGGATAAAGATTTCACAATGGTCTCTTCATCATCGACCAACAATATGGTGGGTTTCTTCACTACTGAATTCCTTTCTTCATACCCGAACACCTGAAATGGCGGATTTTCTCTTTAATCAGCTCGCCAGGTGCAATCGCTCAGATAAGTGTTGTATATTAGTTTCATTCATGCCCACTGGCAACTCAATAATAAATCTCGTTCCCCGGGGATTGTTGTCACGAATGCGAATATATCCATTATGATCAGAAATAATGGTATTTACGATGGCAAGCCCCAATCCTGTTCCGCCTCTTTTGGTGGAAAAATACGGTTCAAACATTTTTTGTCTGACACCCGGTGGTATGCCACAACCGGTATCTGCAATTTCAATGGTAACCATAGCAAGCGTTTTGTTGTACAGGGTCGAAATGGTAATCATCCCTTCGTTTTCAATTGCATGTATAGCATTATCCAGTATATTGATCAGCGCCCGTTTTATTTGATCCCGATCCAGATTAAGTCGTGGCACAGCGCGATCCTTGCACACCTCAAAAGTAATTCTCTTATGAGCCTCTTTATACAGAAGAACTGTTTCGTCAATTATTTCATGGATATCATTAGGAAGGGGTTTGGTGGTCGGCATCCGCGCAAAATGAGAAAATTCATTAACCAGTGATTTCAATTCGTCAACCTGATTGATAATGGTTCTGGTGCATTCATCAAAAATCTTATTATCAGTCGTTATTTGTGTCATAAATTTCTTCCGCAGTCGTTGTGCTGAAAGTTTTATCGGGGTTAACGGATTTTTTACTTCGTGGGCAATTCTGCGCGCCAC
Source organism: uncultured Thermodesulfobacteriota bacterium (assembly GCA_964594075.1). GTDB lineage: Bacteria > Desulfobacterota > WTBG01 > CAIYCZ01 > CAIYCZ01 > CAZQKW01. The sequence continues at coordinate 53,708 of CAZQKW010000008.1, forward strand.
TTCCTTCCACGCATATGCCCGCTGGGCATGCTGCAGTTCCGTAACATCTTCTGCTACCAGCACCATGCCGAGGTAATCACCTGTTTCGTCCCGTAAAATATTGGACCGCACCAGGATGTACGTAGTTCTGGCTATAAAATCAAGACTTAGCTGCTTTACCACTGGTCCCAGTCCGTGGGTACTAATGGTGTGGATAAAATTGTTCATAGTTTTAAGAGGAGCGGCAACGAACACCTCCTGATATGATTTACCAATGACATCGCTCATGGAGATATTAAATATTTTTTCTGCGGATTTATTAAACGTCGTAATAATGCCTTCACGATTAATTGAAAACACGCCGGCACCAATATTATTGAGCACAATTTCCATATATCGTCGGCGCTCATCAAGCTCTCTGTTTGTTTCCCTGAGATCGAGATTGGCAGATTCTATCCGCTCTTTACTCACCTTGAGATCCGCAGTCATCTTATTAAAAGAGGTCACCAGACCGCCTATTTCGTCATCGGTAATTGCCTCGATATGAACATCAAGGTTGCCGCGGGCTATCTCTTCGGTTGCGGCAGCAAGATTTCCTATGGGGATGGAAATAATTTTTGAAAGATGGAATCCAAACCACGTTGCCGAAAAAATAATGAGGAGCGTTACCGCTGACAGCATAATTATATAAATGAGCTTAATGGGTTTTTTGTACAATTTAAGCTGTTTATATTCCTGAAATGCTGACAATATTTTTTCCACGCGGGACACCAGACTTTCCGGCACATAATAACTGACCGCAACTACACCGATGACATATCCCGGTTTCATTGATGCATATACCGGAGCAACGCCGCCTATAATATCCCCTTCTCCAGCAGGCTGAATTCTGGTCACCTCTGTGCCGCTTGTCACTTCTGGAACAAACAACGACTCGGGTTCTATATAGCGTAGATTCGCAATGGTTGAATCTATGGAGCGCATAATCTCTTTTCCGTCTGTAGAAAAAACACCTATGATCGCCAGGTTATACTCAACCTGTTTTTCGGATATTTTTTTGGACAGCACCGCTGCTTTATTTTTGTCAAGCAGTGCATCTTCCGTTATCTGCTTGCTGATCTGCCGCGCGAGATGGAGTGCGTTGTCTGCGACGCGTTTGTAATATGCCTGGGTGACATCAAGCGCTTCCTCAAGAGAACTTTCAACTTCAAAGCTGAACCAGTTTTCAATAGTATTGGTAATAAAACCGATAGCAACCCAGAATAACAGCATCGTAGGAATGAGGGAGAGACCAATAAAAGAGAGGACCAGCTTGGTCCTTAGTTTAGATCCGAGTATCCCCTTCCGTCGTTCAAAGAGCAGTTTTACGATATTTCGTACTACCAAAAAAATAAGCAACAGCAGAAGTATTGCATTGATGTTTATCAAGCCAAATACCAAAATATTCTGGTATTTAAGAACTTTTCCTTCAAAACCGGTGAAATATGTCAATAAAAAAGTAATAAGTGTTACAATTCCTAACACGATAATAATAATGAGCCGTTCGCGTTTGCGCCTTATTATTTCTTTATATTGCCCGGTCAAGTCGCTTGAAGGAATTTTGCTGGGTATGGTATCTTGGTTCATGTTAAACGAAAGATTTATTTGAACGGTTTTTTATTTTTGAAATAATATCGAAATACCAATCTAACTTCAAGAAATATCTTAATTTTGCTTGAATCTAACATAATATTACATAGAATAATGCATCAACTCTTTGTTCTATCTTGCATATATTAAAAAAACCGTTTAATATCTTCCGCCATAATGAAAAACAGTATTGAACTCATTAATCTTACAAAATATTACCCCGTTTTAAAGGGGTATAAAGATCTTTTTCTGCATCCTTTTAAAAAACGGTATCTTCCTGCCTTACAGGACGTGAATTTAATAATCGAACAAGGATCTTTTTATGGCCTGCTTGGTCCTAATGGAGCGGGGAAAACAACGCTTATTAAAATACTGTCAACGCTGGTTTTGCCAACCTCCGGCAGGGCATATGTAAATGGTTTTGATGTGGTGCATCAACAAAAACAAGTCCGCGGTTCTATTGGCCTGGTTGTTAATGATGAGCGCAGTTTCTACTGGCGTTTGACGGGCAGACAAAACTTATCATTTTTTGCTTACCTTAATAATATCACCGGTGCTGAAAAAGACCGGCGTGTTCGCGAAGTGCTGCACATCACCGGAATGGAAAAAGACGCCGACCGCATGTTCTGCGACTATTCAACCGGGATGAAACAGCGCATTGCCATTGCGCGCGGCCTACTTTGCAATCCTTCCATCATCCTCCTGGACGAGCCTACCCGCAGTCTCGACCCCGTGTCATCAAAACATCTCAGGAAATTTATTAAGGATGAAATTATATTCAAGCACAACCGAACGGCTTTGGTTGCAACCAATAACTTATGCGAAGCTGAAGATTTCTGCACCCATGTTGCAATTATTAAAAATGGAACCATTAGGTCATGCCTCCCTATAGAAAACGTGAAGCGCCGGTTAAATACTGCCCACGCATATCGTCTCACATTTGCACACAACTCACAATTTACCGACCTCTCTTCGCTTCCCGGCGTAATTAAGGCTAATAAAATTCCCGATAAGCCAGATTCTGTTTATGTTGAGACCGAAGATATATCTCGTTTGATAGCAGACATTGTTCGACATAATGGCGCAATTACCGAATGCGTTCTTAAAACAGAGTCTCTTGATGAGGTATTCGTTAAAATCCTTGATGAAGCGTAATGACGATGTGTTATACCGACAGGGCAATACTGCTTATTAAAAAAGTGTGGGCATTTGTAAAAAGAGACTTTCAGAATGAAATAAGTTATAAATTTTCGTTCCTTCTCCAACTTTTTGGTATTTTTATCAATGTGAGTGTTTTCTTTTTCCTCTCAAAATTGTTCGGCACCTCACAAATACCGCAACTGGCTCAGTATGGCGGCAACTATTTTGCTTTCGTGCTTATCGGGATTGCCTTCAATTATTATCTAAGTGTCTCCTTATACAGCATTTCCCAAAGTATTCGCGAGGGTCAGATGACTGGAACGCTTGAAGCACTCCTCGTCACTCAGACGGAAATCCCCACCATTATCATTTCGTCATCAATCTACAGTTTTCTTTTTGCGACCTTTCGAGTAATCGTTTTTATCATCATTGGGGTAATATTTTATGGTCTTGATCTCTCCCGTGCGAACTACCTGGGGGCATTGATCATTCTATTCATCTCTATTGTATCATTCAGCAGTTTTGGCATTCTGTCGGCAAGTTTTGTAATGGTATTGAAGAAAGGTGATCCCATAGCAAGTATTCTTAATGGCTTAAGCTGGCTTCTGGGCGGCGTGTATTATCCTATTACAATTCTTCCAGCCTGGCTCAGAGTATGTTCCTATTTCTTACCCATTACCTATTCGCTGGAAGGTATGCGCCTTGCACTCATTAATGGCGCGTCGCTGGACGCACTCCTGCCGAATATTCTGTTATTGCTCGTGTTCACGGTAGTCCTTATGCCTATCAGCATATACTCTTTCCAGTACGCTGTTCGGCTTGCGAAACGCGACGGAAGTTTAACTCACTACTAATTTATTTAAAACGGAAGATAATGGTTGGAAGCCGCGAAAGAAGGCGGTATAATCGCGAATAAAGAGCCCCAACTACGGGTAACACTTTATTGCCCACTAATTGTTTTTTAATCCGTGATGCATAAACAAAAGATTTTATAAGAAATTGCCAGTAATATCCCACAGCTCTGTTAATGATTGACCACAACGGTTTTTCCAAATGAACAGTCCCTTCGGCAGTGTAAATTTTTACTACTTTTCCAATGATCTGCTCTTTGGCTATCATTGTCAGAGATAACCCGCAATCCCCTTTTTCGGTATAATAAACCGCATTGCCTTCTTTAATTCGCCCAATAATCCTATGGGCTATTAAACAGCCGTTGCGGTTGAAAAGTGCAATATCGCCGACCTTTAATTGCTTTTCCGACACCAGCGGCTTAACGCCAATGGAGCTGCTTTCTCCAATAAGGGGCAGCATGCTGGTGCCTCTGGTTTTAAAGACTTTCTCCCCGCCGCTCGCCTTCCAGAATTCTATGTACTGATTCTTGACGTGTTCAAAATCACTCATCTGATAATAGTAAAAACGCGTGTTGACTTAGAATACCCCACCAGTTCATTGTTTTGATCATATCCCCCAACGCGCCAGTATACCTGCCCATTCCGATTGCACATAATTTTAAGCAGAAACCATGGGAAATATCGCGGCATGAATTCACTGGTTAAAGCAAAACCGAGTAAAGGCAAACGAAGTATCCTGCTTGAGCCAAACGAAGGGTCTGGGGAGAATTCAACTTTATATTTTCCCAGATTCATGGCATCTTCCCACCTGAATGTTGGCCGTTGATTTTGGGGAAGTGCTGCATTGTCATCAGGGCTCAACAGCGTAATAGCGGCCAACGCGTTGGATATCTTAAGTTCAGTTGCCGGGTCTCCAAAAAATGTAAATGTCTCAAGGATGTCTCGTGATGGAATTTGATTGTAGGCGTTGATCTTTCCCGAATAAACCACCGACCCCACAATAGTATCCCCGTCATTAAACATCCCGTTAAAGATCTTCTCCGCCAGCACTTCATGCTCGGAAGTAAACCCAAGTCCTGTTGGAGCAAGGCAGGCAATCGCGCCTTTGCCCTGCGCACGCACAAATTCTTCGGCAAGGGAATATTGATCAAGAAAATTAGGAAAGAATCCATTAAGACAATTAAGCGTCATGACGAAGGTGAGTCGGTCGCCATTGCTCAGACGCTCAACATCGTTGCGGGGTATGGAATCTTTATCATCAGGGGTGTGAAAAAGAAATTCCCCTGCCCAGTTATCAACGGAACCGTGACCCGTATAGTTTGTTAAGAGGCTTCCCGCATTAATCTTATTCACTAAATCGGTTGTTGCCTGTTGCACCGTTCCATAGGTGCTCAGATAAACCTTCTCGGCGGTAAAATTTTCGGGCAATAAAGAGGCAAGTTTATTTGAGACCCGCTCGAATTCTCCTCCTTGATCTGCTGCCAAAATTATGCGCTTTGCCCATAGTCCTGCAGTTCCTTCTTCATATGTTTTAACTTTTTCAATGATATTATTAATATCTTGCGAGGTTTTAACACATAATCTCCCCATTATCATATCAGGAATTGGATCGGAGCCCTGGACGCACGCAAACCAGTTATCCGTAGGTGTATCGCCTAATGTGTATGACTGGTACAGGTATGTGGGCACAAAGTCCACATTGCCCTTGCTGAAATTGTCGGTATCATCACGGTAGTCAATGCTTGCGTCACCAACTAAAAGTACATACGTAGGATGACCGCTCGCATTCCAATTATTGTAAGCATACGTTAAAAATTCCTTGATGGCACGGGCATCCTTAATACCATATGAGAACTCGTCATAAATATCCTGAATTTTTACGATCTCCGTATTGAGTCCCTGCATGGTGCGATATTCTTTTAACGCCGTTATGTCATCATAAAAATTCTCATGGGTTATGATGATATAATCAACATCCTCGCGGGCAGTCTTAAGAGCAGATGGTTCATCGCGCTTTATTTCCACAGGGCTTTTAAATGTGTCTGTGGTTGCCGCATAATATTTTCTTACCGTTCCACTCAGCGTATCGCCGAATTTCACTGTGTAATTTCCACCGTTTGAGATAATCTGGGGATTCGTGATGTGTAAAATATTTGCCGGGTCTGTGATATCAAATAACCATGGTGTGCTATTGGTAAAATTCTTGACTTCAAAAGCAGCGTTGCCAGTGCCTTCGCCGTAAAATTTTAAAATATTGTTTTCTGCAATGCAGGAATCAATATATTGTATTTCAAACCAATTTAGATAAACCCGGTCAACACTGGTCCCTGGAGCAAGTATTTCTTCCACTTTGATTGAATTATTCCCATTGACAAATAACGAAGGAGAAATATCCGGGACATCAATGGTCTGCTCTTTCTGTCCCTGCCAAGGAAAATCAATAACCAGATTATTGTTTACATAAACTCTGGTCTGATGGGAAAGGCTGGTTTCAGCCCGGAGATTAATCTTCATGGAAAAACTGCCGCTGGTTACTATGTTATTTAATGGCGCGGTGAATGTTGCCGATGCTGTTGTTGTTTCGGTCGGCTGCAGTCGCTCCCAAAACCAGTGATCAACCTCTATTCCATCAGGGATGTTGGGAATGCTTTCCCAGTAGCGTTTATCTTCTTCCCCCCGATATGAGTTTTTAAATGTAGTTTGCACAGGATATCCTGTAAACTGGCTTCCATCCTTTATAGTCATATTTTTTCCGTCAGTTGATCCTTGATATAACCAATAAACGTTTTTCTTGGCATATAATGACTTAAACGGCACTCCATAGAAAAGAATATAATCGCCTGGCTTGAATGACCCTGTGCCGCTGCGGTATATGGGAATCTCTATCCCCTGATTTTCAACTTTTAAATTTTCATTGGAGGTATTAGTCAGCGTAATGCCAAGTGCAACTAAGTCCTCATAGCTTATTTTATAAATGCCTTCCTCCTGAATGGTTATGCGCACTGCATAGGGGCTGTTTTCAATTTCTAAAGACTGCACGCCTGCGGGAACTGCTGTTTTTTGCGGCAAACGGCTTACGGTTTCTTCAGTGTCTGCACCGTAATTTAACAATGTGGTTTTATAAATATTTTTAAAAAGGTCAAATTTCCTACTGCGTAGTTTTTTTGGGGATGCTCCTTCGTCCAGCGCCGTCTTGCAAACACCGGCATTTTTTTTAACGTATTTGATATGAACTCTAAACTTGGTATGAATTTCAAGGGTTTTTGCAGCAGGATTATATTGCACAGGATACAGCCTTACATTGGCAATAGCCTTGTCGCGCATATATCCCGTAAAAGCTACCGAGGCAAGCTGGCCAGGGAAAAAGGCATTGGTTGCGTAGGTCTCGGCGTCTATTCTATATTGTTCTTTAATTTTCTTTTCGCCTGAATCATCTTCCACTAGTTCCCGATACGGAACCGGGGCAAGCAAAAAATCGCGCAGCTCAATTTTTTCAAGGGATGCCACCAAGACTTCAATCTCTGATCCCTCGGGAATCTCAATAAGCTGACCGCGCACGACTACGCCCGGCGCGCCGCTCACATCATATATGCCACACCCTTTAATTAGCAGAGACTGATATGCCTCAATGGGAGCAGGCGTGACAGCATATTGAATTGTAGAAACCTCAAGGAGAATCCCCTCTTCGTTATTCTGAACCACGTCCACGGCTATCTCGGCCGTGCTACTTTCTCCAATCCGAGGAAGAAATACCAAAGCCGCCAAAAGAATAATGAGCATTGGCACAATGAAATATCTTATCTGAACATTTTCTGGCTTCATAATAGGGTGCCCTTTCTGTTCATAAGGCATCAATAATCTCAGCCATTGCCTGCAATGAGCCCGTTCTCATCTCGTAACAATCAATTTCCTTTAAAAAGTTGCCAATTGTTAAAAGCAGCAATGAGTTCTTACCGCTGAATCTCTCTAAAAGTTTGCTTGTCGTTGCGCGGTTTCTCAAGTTTTTGAGCATTTCAAGTGAGGCGCGTGATTTAGAGAGAGTTTGAATAGTCGGCAAAGCGGAAAAATCAGGTTGTTCATCAACTAACTGCTCCTGGTAAAAAATATCATCCCGGAATCGATCACAGACAGCCCGAAAGGTATTTGTGATTCCTGCACCCCGTGTAATTGAAAACCGATACACAAGATACAGGTTTTCTTCAAACGTCTCCCTAAGTTCTATACCGCACTGCTCACACAAGGAGTCTATGAGTTTTTGATTCCTCCGATAGAGCGCGAGATCAATGATTGTTCTTTCCGTGCTCTGTTCCTCGTTAGGAATTCCCCGGAGAAGGATAAAGCAGTAGGCTTCGCAGTATGAGCCAATGCTGCCGGGGAAGAGTTCTTCACAATTAATAAGAAATTTTTCACCGCGACCAATGTTTTTCAGTAATAAACATTTATTAACATCAATGTGGTGCAAAAATGGACTATTGTTACGTATGCCAAGGCTCCGAGGAAACGAAGAAATTTTAAAATCGCTCAACCTGACGGCACAGAATTCATCAGAATAAAATTTATACCCGCGGGCAACCAGTTCAAGCATCAGCGTTGTCTTGCCAAATGATGATGGCCCGGAAATAATAATGCCCTGCCCGTTTTTTGCTACAACGCCCGCATGAATAAGCATATGGTCGTCAATTGCATCAATTATATGCTGAAATACCAGCATATGTGCGTGACTAAAAAAATAGTCATCTGCAAACAACGGGTATGCTAATCCATTAACAACAGCGATGGGGCTTTTTTTTATTCCTTCTTTTAATACATAACACAAAATATCTGTTTTTGCCGGCGTCTGCTGAATAAAATTTTGGTATACTCCTGAGAATATTTCAATAAACGCCTGGGTATCAGAATACAGCATCAGTCCAGTATTAAGAAACTGAAATCGCTGGCAGTAACGAGCGATTTTTTGTATATTTTCAAATTCTTGTTCTTGTAGATTTAATAACATTCTGATGGGGTATCCGTCACAGTTAATTGTCTGTGTGATATTTTGCCTTCGGCAAGCTTAATGACGCTCTGTTCATACAATGTTATTCTGAAAGTGCAGAATTCATCGGTTTCCCAAATCGTTCCATGCTGTTCAAGCGCCACACCCATACAACTGCTCTGGCAAAAGTTCCTCCACATACAGCTCCTACAACGTTCGATTGTAGTCTTTCTGGTGCTGCGCGCCATCACTAGCTCATTCAGCAATGGATTTGCTTGAATATCCTCAATCTTTGTATCTTTTACGTTTCCCAGTTTAAATTGATCCTCCATAAATAACGAACACGGATAAATATTACCCATCGTATCAACAACCATATTTGTGCCTATAGGGCACCAGCACCGGTCATTCATTAGCTTTCGCGAATCCAGGATATAGCCCGTTAAACCGCACCGTATATCTATATCAGAATATTGATATATTGCGTCCCGTAATATATAGGCAAAAAAACGTTCATAGTCTTTGGTGGTTACTCCCGAATGTATTTTATCCCAGTTAGCGCGCGCGTTGCCTTTTTTGCGCAGCGGGAGAAATCGAACGAACGAGATTCCTGAGTCCCGTGCAAGCGTCAGGATATTGGGTAAATCAGTAAGGTTCTGCTGCATGATGGTAGTACAAAAGTTGATGTGCTTTTGTAGCCCGTGCTTTTTGAGCTGTTCTAAACCGGCCATGGCTGCAGTGAAGGACCCTTTTCCCCTGATTGGATCATGAACTTCCGCGGATGATCCGTCTATGCTTACCTGAATTGATATATTAAACTGGGAAAGGAACCGTGCACACTCTGCATCTATAAGGGTTGCATTAGTAAGTAAAATAAAATCAGCAGATGGATTAATTGCAAATAAATCCTTGAAATTTTTTCGCAGCAGCGGCTCCCCGCCGCTTATAACAACCGCGCGTCCTCCCGCAGCATAGAATTTTTCCAAAAATGATGTTAACTCCCGGTCCGAAAGTTCGGCCCCTCGAGCCGACATGTTCTGGGCGTAACAGTGTTTGCAATGCAAGTTGCATTTATCGGTAAGATGCAAAAAAACACTCGTAATGCGCGGTGTCGCAGGAGTAGAGCCACCGACAATTGACAAAAAACCCGATTTGTCAATTGAACACATAAACTGTTCCAGATCTCGCGCAAGGATATCTTCAGAAACTGAATAGCGGGATTTTACAGAATTCAAAATATCCTGGACTGAATTCTTACCGTTGCAGAGTTTAAGTATTTCCCACCCAAAATCATTTACAACAATCCATGAAGGCCTATCCGGATGGGTTAATATATGATAAGAATTAACTTCTTTGTGGAATGTATCAGCGGGAAGTTCTGGTCTCGTATTTTGATTTGAATGCATCATGGTATTCTTTTAAACTGTGGGCAGAAAAAAATCGCCTTATTTTGAGCAGTCCCCAGTTAAAAATTTAGGGTTACACACTTAATTTGTGCATAACCCTAAGACATTTTTTAGAATTAAACGGGTCTCTATTATGAATGAGTTTATCGATACGTCGGACACGGACTCGGCGAACACGTCTGTGCAGGTCCAAGTATTTCTATAATTTCATCTTCAGAATACGTTATAACTTTTGGTGCCTCATATTTTTTTTTCATCGCCCTCTCCCTACTGTATTCTGTATTATATTTATTTTGAATCTAAATATGTATCTTCACCATTCTTTAATAACTGTCAGTTATCAATCTTTGTTAATAATATATACTATCAGAATCTTTTGTCAAGATAAATTAGCTCGCTAATAAAAAGATATAATAAAATTATTTTATTATTTAATTTCAAATTATATAATTATAAAATAAAATATTATTTTTTAAAATCACAACAACAATTTATTGTTTTCAAAATTCTTGATTGCATTGGCAATGTCAGTTAAAATTTCTTGTTCTGAAATATTGGGGAATTTTTTACACATCTGTTCTTTTATTTCCCTCAGTGTATAATTGCCATTACATAAGTCCCAAATGCAGTGTGCGGTATTATTTAAAATATGGACTTTCTCATTGTGTGAATCATATATCATCACCTCATCCCCAAGTTCTTGAATCGTAACATCATCCCTCACTTTTGGTCTCTTTTGCAATTCATCCATGTGCACAATACCCTCCTTTAAAATCAATACATGCTTTTTTGAAAACACCCTCCTTGCAATCGTCTATTCCTGTAATTTTATGGAATAAAAAAATAAAGCGATTGCATTACCCGAGAAGTGAAAACACGCCTTTTTACCCTGCTGTTTAACCAGTAATGCTCCCCCTTTTCTTTTTATATTTAAGCTTTGTGCCAGGCATAAGAACGTCAGCTACCTCATCACAATAGTCAAAATCTCTGCCTGATAACACTTTGCTGATAATTTTTGCAGTAGCGGGAATTAAAAAGCGTTCAAAATAGAGATTTAAATGCGGCGGTTCTTTCCACGTAGTATCAAGCATACGACAATTATTCTGAAAAACACAGGGAAAACAATCGTCCTCTTCATTAATCGTTTTAATATTCATCTCAGTCTTAACTTTTTGCGCTGTTTCCTCGTTGACAATATTATACATTAGTTTTATGCCAAAACTCGATAACAAATGAGCACAATAATAATTTGCCGTATTAGTTGCAAAAATGCTACCTCCCCCTCCACGCCCGCTAATGTTTCCTGATGCCACTGTTTCTATATTGAGCGCCTTGCACAGCGGTATGGTGAGAGCACATAAATAAAGCCGGCATCCAAAACAGGGGCAATAAAATCTATATCGCGATATCAGTTCTTGGACGAAGCGCCCATTTAACGCCCGCCAGAATTGTGGGGCGCCGATAACTATCGGCCCTACGCAATATATCCGGCGTGTTTTCTCAATGGCGGATTTTAATGCCTGTAAATCTTTCCAGAGTGTCTTTTGTTCTCCATAACCTGTTCCGGTGTAAGCACTCATAAGCACAAGCGCATCTGCCTTAATATGCGTTAATGACGCATAGAGGACAACCATGCTCTCTATGCCAGAAACGTGGCCTAAAACAAGGCGGGGGATTTTTTTTAGTTCTTCAATATAATCCTGAGGAAAAAGATTATGAATATAGGCTTTCATTCCGTCTTGCTTTTCAGCAATATTTTTTTTGAATATGCTCTTATTGAACATATATTACGCCGATTATAATCTCGTTTCGGGAAATGTCTGAACCATGGATATTTCAGTAAAGCCATAGAGTGCCATAATAAGTCTGTCTATACCGAGCGCTATACCTGAACAAGAAGGGATTCCCCTCCGCAAATCATCAAGAAATTTTTCATCAACTTTATACGGTTCTTTTTTCATGGCACATCGTTTTTTTTGAGACTGTTTAAACCGTTCTTCTTGTTCCATGGGGTCCGTAAGTTCTGTAAAGGCGTTCGCAATTTCAATACCATAAATAAACAGTTCAAAGCGCTCACTCACCAAGCAATTATCTTCTTTAATTTTGGCCAGAGAGGCGAGCGCGGCAGGAAAATCATACATAAAGACACACGGGATAGTGGACAGGTACGGGTCAATTTTGTCAACCCAGTCACGAAAAAACCGGTCCTCATCCCACACCTTTGATGGTTCCCAGCCTGCTTTACTCATGAAAAGTTCATCCACGCGCACGCGCGTGACGGGTGTGTGCACAGTCAATTTATAAGCATACCGTTCTGCATCTGCGTGCAACAGATAGCGCAAAAGCTCTTCTGCTTCTTCCATAATCCCCCAATAATTGGTATCAGTTCGGTACCATTCCAGGAGAGAAAATTCGGAATTATGCAAAGCCCCGTGTTCATTGGCACGAAACGCGTGAGTAATTTGGTAAATGCGGGGTATTCCAAGCGTCAAAAGGCGTTTCATCTGCAGTTCCGGCGACGGTGCAAGATAAAATCCTTCCCCAGCAGATATTGCGTCAATGTAGGGATCAATGCCGGGACATTTTACCCGGCAGGGTGTGTCAACTTCCACATAACCGGTTTTATCAAAAAAACTTCTGATCTTTTTAAAAATACTATGGCGAATTATCACTATCTGCTTAAAATTATGCGGAAAAGAGTCTGGCATTAACGGCTCTTCGCTCATCTTTTCACTCTTTCAACATAAGTTCCGGTGCGCGTATCAATTACAATCCATTCTCCATTATTAATAAAAACAGGCACCTGCAGTTTATAGCCGGTTGAAACCTCGGCGGTTTTTGTCGCGCCGCTTACGGTATCGCCTTTTACTGCCGGCTCAGTATGCACAATCTGTAATTCAACAAAATTTGGCAGCTCAATGCCAATTGGCTTATTATTGAAATACATAACTTCTACAATCATGTTTTCGGTAAGATATGACCGTGCTTCTCCTACCTGTTCGGCAGTCATTTCAATCTGTTCATAAGTCTGGTTGTTCATAAAATGGAAAACATCTCCTTGCGCATATAAAAAAGCCATTTCATGTTCTTCGATATAAGCCTCCTCAAGCTTTTCCCCGGAACGGTAGGTTTTTTCAATAACATTTCCCGTAATAAGGTTTTTGATCTTGGTGCGGGTAAAAGCCTGTCCCTTGCCAGGCTTGACAAATTGAAAGTCAATAACTACCCATGGCTCGCCGTCAATTTGCAGCTTTAAATTTTTCCTGATGTCCGATGTATCAATCATTGAATTGCTCCTTCTGTAAGAATATTATCTGTGTTGTGCTGCTATCCCGGATTGAAAGCTATTTGCTGTTGGGACAACTTTAAAAATACAGACTATTAAACACCTCAATAACATATTGACATTAATTCTGCGTGTGAGCCCAAAATTACATTGTGGCAAACCAAGAATCAATATATATAATAGATTTCATAATGTAAACCGTCCTCAGGCATAAAATGCGATTACAACAAAAATATCTTGAATATTATGTGCGAACCTGAAAATATGCAGCCGTGGTGTTGCTGACAATCTTTTTGCTCACCGTCAAGGAGTTACTGCCTATGGGGCCAGAGTTGATAGAAAAGCCACATTTCTTTGAGCACCGGAAGCGGCTCAAAAATCGTTTCATAAAAGCTGGCATTGAAGCATTTGCCGATTATGAAGTGCTTGAGTTATTGCTCATGTTTTCCATTGCCCGGAAAGATGTAAAACCGATGGCCAAGGCGCTCATAGAACGGTTTAAGTCATTTCACGGTGTTCTTGATGCGCCGCTTGATGATATCGCTTCAGTTCACGGTGTCGGTAATCATTCGGCTATTCTCATCAAACTTGCCAAAGCGTGTTCTGATTATTACCTCAGAAAAAGAATACACCTGTCAAGTGTCATTTCATCGCCCGAAGATTTGTTGAAATACTGTAAGTCAGCTATGGCCGGCAAAAGTGATGAGCAGTTCCGAGTGATTTATTTAAATGCAAAAAATGAAGTCATTCACGATGAAGTGCTCCAGGAAGGCACGGTTGATCAGTCTGCGGTTTATCCACGAAAAATCATAGAGCATGCGCTTCAGCAAAAAGCTGTTGCATTGATTTTAATTCATAATCATCCCAGTGGCAACCCCGAACCGTCATCTCATGACAAAAATCTTACCAAAATGCTTACGCAGTTATCAGAATCGCTTGGCATCAAAATACACGACCACATTATTATTGGCAGAAATGACTACTTTAGTTTCAAAGAATCCGGCTATATGTAAGAATATACTTATCTCAAGCATAAATGAATGACGAATTCCACGGTACCCAGTTAAATTACTGTGTGTTGTTTAATTTCTTTTATAATATATTTTTAAAAACTTCCATAACTAAATAATTTTCTTGACAAAAATTAGCAGTGCTGCTACCTATAGTAGCAATTTATAAAAGATTTTCAGGCGCGTAGCTCAGTGGGAGAGCGCTACCTTGACGCGGTAGAAGTCGGCGGTTCGAAACCGCCCGCGCCTACCATTTTTTATAAATCATGTGTGAAATCACATGGCATCATGAAGCGATTTTTGTGATGCCATTTTTTTAATCAACATCATGAACACCATAACGATAAAGCTTAAGATCCCAACAGAACGGACTTGTGTTATTGAGCCAGGGAAAACAATTGCGTCGGTATTTAAGGAGTTAAATATTTTTCCTGAAGCTATTGCGGCACGGGTCAATGGTTCACCCGTTGATCTTAATACCCCTTTGCGTTCAGATTGCGAGCTTGTTCCTATAAGTCCCGATTCAGAGGAAGGCAAAGAAATCTTGCGTCATAGCACTGCGCATGTCATGGCGCGGGCGGTTAAGCAAATTTATCCGACCGTGAAAATAGCAATCGGGCCTTCTATTGAGAACGGTTTTTATTATGATTTTGATTATGACGGGGGATTTACCCCCGAAGATCTTGAAATTATTGAAAAAAAGATGCAAGAGATTATTGTCGAGGATCTTCCCTTTTTAAGAACTGAAACATCCAAAAAACAGGCGGTAGAGCTTTTTTCTAAAAAAGAGGAAACATACAAAGTAGAGTTGCTTAAAGAAATACCTGACGAAACAGTCTCGCTGTACCAGCAGGGAGATTTTATAGATTTATGCCGCGGCCCGCACATCCCGTCTGCAGGAAGGATAAAAGCTTTTAAACTAACCGGTATTGCCGGCGCATACTGGCGTGGCGACGAACGGAACAAAATGCTTCAGCGTATTTACGGCACGGCATTTTTTTCTCAACCGGAACTTGACGCGTATCTACAGTTTCTTGAAAACGCCAAACAGCGCGACCATAGAAAGCTCGGTAAGGAGCTTGACCTTTTTAATATCTATGATGAAGTTGGTTCAGGACTTATCGTATATCATCCCAAGGGCGCCCTGTTACGAAGACTATTAGAGGATTTTGAGGTGGCTGAGCACCTCAAGAGAGGCTACCAGATGGTAAAAGGCCCTCAAATACTTCGACTGGATCTTTGGGAAAAATCGGGACATCTTGAAAACTATCGTCAATTCATGTATTTTACAGAAGTAGATGGCCAGAAATACGGTCTAAAACCGATGAATTGCTTGGCCCATATGCTCATTTACAAATCAAAGCTGCGCAGTTATCGCGATCTACCAATTCGTTACTTTGAGCTGGGAACGGTTGATCGCCATGAAAAATCAGGCGTCCTTCACGGTCTGACCCGTGTCAGGGAATTTACCCAGGATGATGCGCATATTTTATGTACTCCTGATCAGTTATATGACGAGATATCTCATATAATAGATTTTGTCAGGGATGTTATGAGTATCTTTTCTTTCAGCTATACAATGGAACTCAGCACCCGCCCGGAAAAATCTATTGGTAACGATGAAGACTGGGATCGGGCAACAACTGCATTGCAAACGGTATTGAATCGCAATCATCTTCCTTTTGATATCAATGAAGGCGAAGGGGCTTTTTATGGCCCCAAAATTGATATAAAACTTAAGGACTGTCTGGGCAGGTCCTGGCAGTGCGCAACAATACAATGCGATTTTGCATTGCCGGAACGTTTTGATCTCTTTTATATCGGGGAAGATGGGGGAAAACACCGGCCAGTTATGCTGCATCGTGTTATTTTAGGCTCAATGGAACGATTTATGGGGGTGCTTATTGAACATTATGCCGGCGCATTTCCCGCCTGGCTTGCCCCCGTTCAGGCAATTGTTCTGCCGATTGCCGATCGGCATGCTGCCTATGCAAAAGAAGTTCTGGCTGAGCTCTTAAAGTGCTCTCTTCGAGCAGAAATAGATCTGCGCAATGAAAGCCTGCGTTTGAAAATAAGGGAGGCGCAGCTTCAAAAAATACCGTATATGCTCATCGTCGGTGACAAGGAAGTAGAACACAGAGGTGTTTCACCGCGTCACCGTAGCGGTACTGATCTTCACTGTATGCCGGTGAGCCAGTTTGTTGAGGTTCTTCAGACAGAATGCACACAGGCATTGCGCCCTGAGACATCACAAAACGTTTCTTAATAACCATAGCTTTCAGGAGGTGCGGTATTAGCATAGAAAAAAAATTGCGTATAAACAGAATGATCCGCTCGGATCGGGTGCGCGTTATAGATCCGGAAGGCAAACAATTAGGTATTCTCTCTGCCGATGAAGCACTGCGCGTAGCATATGAACACGGGCTTGATCTGGTGGAAGTTTCTCCAAATGCCGATCCCCCGGTGTGCCGCATAATGGATTATGGAAAATTCAAATATCAGCAGAGTAAAAAACTGCATAAAAAAAGCTCCCAGAGTGTTGTCCATGTCAAAGAGATAAAACTGCGGCCCTATACAGGGAAACATGATCTGGAAGTTAAGGTGCGGCATCTTCTTGATTTTCTTGAAAAAGGCTACAAAGTTAAAATTTCAGTAATTTTTCGGGGACGTGAAATTGTGCACCAGGAACAGGGCTTTGCCATATTGAAAGAAATAACCGACGCCGTTAAGGAAAGCGGCGTTATAGAACAGGAAGCACATATAGAAGGCCGCAATATTATAATGCTTATCAGCGGGAAAAAACAAAAATGACAAAGCGGTAAAATGCTTATTAAACATCCTTATAAAACTGTTAATCGCAGAGGAGATAATGATATATGCCAAAATTAAAAACAAATAGTGGCGCTGCAAAACGGTTTAAAGTTACCAAACAGGGAAAAATAAAAAGAGAAAAAGCAAATGCAAGCCATCTGCTTACCCATAAAAACAGCAAACGCAAAAGATGCCTCCGCAAAGCATCTCTCATTGCAAAAGTTGATGAAAAAAACGTCCGCAGGCTGCTGCCCTATGCATAGCTGTGGGTGGGGGGCATTTAACTGGTGCGGGGAGCGGACAATGGATACCTCGCGATGTTCCCCGATTTTTTTAGGAACTGCATAGTGCTTAGTAGTCAATCTAACCATGCTCGCTGATACTTCAGGTGACTGATAATTTAGAAATTTATATCGGGAAAGGATTAATACAATGCCACGAGTCAAAAGAGGGTTTAAGCTCAGACGAAGAAGAAAACGCATTTTATCCCTTGCCAAGGGTTTTACCGGTCCGCGCAGCAAGTTGTTTCGTATAGCACACGAAACAGTGGCGCGTGCGCTCAAATTCTCCTATCGCGACCGGCGCACCCGCAAGCGAGATTTCCGCAGCCTGTGGATCGCCCGAATCAACGCTGCGGCACACACTAATGGCATTAATTACAGCCAGTTTATTTATGGCTTGCATCTTGCGAATATCGCACTTGACCGGAAAATACTTTCGGATATGGCAATAAACGACCCGACAGGTTTTGCTGAGCTCGTGGGAATTGCCAAAGCACAGCTCCAGCAATGCGCTCCAGCGAGTGCCTAATAACACTATGCCCGCCTGTTAAGAGACTGGAATGCATAAACTGTTGCTCCGGTAGCGCGCTTTCATGCAGCCCAGAGCTGTCGCCTATGCCAGCTATTATGCCTGACATAATCTATTTCCTATGAAAGAAGAGATCGAAAAACTTCGTTTACAGAGCGCACGGGAACTCCCAAACCTGCTAACTGAACCGGAGATTTATCAATTTAAGAGCCGTTACCTCGGGCGTAACGGCTCACTCACCAATCTGATTAAACGTCTCAAAAGCCTGCCCGCTGAGGAGCGGGCATCTGCGGGAGCAGTAATAAACACCTTTAAGCAGGAATTGGAAGCGCACATTGAAGCTGCCCTGCAAAATGTTCGCGCTGCGGCTAAACGCCGGGTAATTTCTGAACAGCTCGTAGACGTAACACTGCCCGGAAGACATCTGCCACTTGGCAACCGGCATCCCATAACACTTGTTGCTGATAGAATTATTGAAATTTTTACCAACCTTGGCTTTGCCATTGTTGAAGGCCCTGAAGTGGAGCTTGATTTTTTCAATTTTGAGGCACTCAACATACCCCAGGACCACCCGGCCCGGGACATGCATGACACGTTCTATATATCCAAAGAGGCGTTACTCAGAACCCATACGTCTCCGGTTCAAATCCGGACTATGCAGCTTTCGCGTCCGCCTGTTTGCATAATATGTCCGGGCAAAGTATATCGCTGTGATTCAGATATATCACATACGCCCATGTTTCATCAGGTAGAGGGACTGCTGGTTGATGAGCATGTGTCGTTTGGTGACTTGAAGGGCACCCTGAACACGTTTGTCCACCAGATGTTTGGCAAGGACACTCAGCTTCGATTCCGGCCCAGTTTCTTTCCTTTTACCGAACCCAGTGCAGAAGTGGACATTCAGTGCGTTATGTGCAAGGGCACAGGATGCCGCGTTTGCGGTGACACGGGATGGCTTGAGATTCTCGGTTCGGGGATGGTGCATCCACAAGTATTCAGAAATGTGGGATACGATCCCCAGAAATATACGGGTTTTGCCTTCGGCCTTGGCATTGAACGCATCACCATGCTCAAATATGGGATTAATGACATCCGGCTGTTTTTTGAAAATGACTATCGTTTCTTAAAACAGTTTTAAACGGTATCAGTATGCTGCTCAGCTTGAACTGGCTCAAAGACTTCATACCCCTGGAATTATCCGCCAAGGAACTCGCGGAAAAACTGATTATGGCCGGTATTGAGGTTGAACGAATCACCAGTATCGGCGGCGAATGGAAGAATATAGTCGTTGGAGAAATTCTTGATATTCAACGCCATCCGCAGGCTGACAAACTGGTGATTACGACAGTAGCGGCCGGCGCGCGCAGGCTTTCAGTTGTGTGCGGGGCACCCAACATCCAAACCGGGCACAAAGTTCCCCTGGCCCTTGATGGCGCAACATTGCCTTCCGGAATAAAAATCAGAACATCTAAAATACGGGGACAGATTTCTCAGGGAATGCTGTGTTCAGAACAGGAGCTGCTGCTGGGCGATGATGCATCAGGCATAATGATTCTTTCTGCCGCCGCACCCTCTGGTGTTTCGCTCGCTGATTATCTGGGCTTATCCGATACCGTGCTTGATCTGAGTATCACGCCAAATCGTCCTGATTGTTTAAGCGTTATCGGTCTGGCACGAGAAATTTCCGCTCTCCTTGATCTGCCCCTCACGCTTCCACGGACCACGCTTGCAGAAGGTGGCCACCCGATAGAACAGCTCGCGTCGGTTGAGATCCGCGATCCTGATTTGTGCCCGCGCTATACTGCGCGCATCATTTCTAACATTTCCATAGGACCGTCGCCGTTATGGTTGCGGCGCAGACTTGCTGCATCTGGTATTCGCTCAATCAACAATGCCGTGGATGTTACGAACTACGTTCTGCTTGAATGGGGGCAGCCGCTGCATGCATTTGATTACGATCTTCTTAAAGGCCATAAAATAATTGTTAAACGGGCAAAACCCGACGAGCGCTTCACCACGCTTGACGGCGTCGAGCGCGTCCTCAACAATGATGCGCTGATGATTTGTGATGCGGAACGATCTGTAGCAATCGGCGGGATTATGGGCGGACAGAACTCTGAAGTTCAGGCAGGCACCAACACAATACTCCTTGAAAGTGCCTACTTTACACCCGGATCTATCAGAAAAACCAGCAAAGCAACCGGGCTGAGCACCGAAGCATCCCAGCGTTTTGAAAAAGGCGTGGACATAAACGGCGTGGTCCCTGCTTTAAATCGGGCCGCCGCACTTATTGCCGAGCTGTGCAGGGGCACCATTGCGTGCGGCATCATCGACCGCTACCCGGAACCGGTCTCGGCAACCGCTCCCATAATACTCAATGGTGACCGCGCCCGCAGCATCATCGGCTTGTCACTTACCACACAGTCGATGAAGCACCTTCTTGAACGCCTTCACATGTCTGTGGAAACTATTTCTCAAAACTCCCTGCGTGTTGCGCCACCCAGCTTTAGGGTTGATCTGCATGAACCGGAAGATCTCATTGAAGAAATTGCCCGCTTACATGGCTACCATGCTATTCCGCCCACATCCCCACGCATTCCAGTTTCTGACAATCCTTCTTCAAAGACGCAGACTCTTAATGCGCGAAGCCGCGATATTCTGGTTGCACAGGGCTTTTATGAAGTGATAAATTACAGTTTTATTGATCCAAACCTGTTATCGTATCTTAAGCTGGGCGATTCTGATCTACGGCATAATACGGTATCCATACTCAATCCGCTTTCTGCGTCTCAGTCAATACTGCGGTCGTCATTAATCCCGGGGCTGCTGATTAATCTACGAGATAATCTCCGGCATAAAAACAACAGCGTGCGGTTGTTTGAAATCGGAACGGTTTTTTATGCACAATCAACGAACCCTTTGCCAGTTGAAAACAAAAGACTGGCCGGGCTTATCAGCGGTTCTCGATTTGAGCAGAGTTGGAATATGCCACATGTTGAAGCTGATTTCTTTGATATTAAGGGATGTGTTGAGACGATTTTAGACCGATTGTATGTGACTTCTGTGAAATTTTCTCAAAATAGTTACGATCCGTATCTTCACCCGCATAACAGCCTGCTGGTGGAGGCAGACAATAAAATCCTGGGCAGCCTCGGTGAACTTCATCCTGAAGTTTTAGAAAAATTTGATATTAGCCAGCCCGCTTATGTCTTTGATATTGATTGCGATTTATTATACAGCATTGCCGGCGAGCAAAAAGGAATTTTTATCCCCCTGCCTCAACATCCGGCAATATACCGGGATATTGCCTTGATCGTCGACGAACACCTTGCGGCAGAAACAGTTTACCGCGCGCTCACCGCTTTCAAAAACAAATTAATAGCCGAAGTAGTGCTATTTGATTGCTTTCGTGGCGCATCAATTCCTTCAGGGAAAAAGAGTCTTGCCTATCGCATAAAATTCCAAGCAAGCAGCCGCAGCCTGACTGACGAAGAAGTCAATAGCATTCAGGAAAATCTGGTTGCCTATCTGGCTCAAGAATTAGGTGCTGAACTGAGGAATTAAAATTTTTATTTACATTTAAAAGGAGGCGCTTTTTATGACAAAAGCTGATTTAGTTGCAAAGATTTACGACAAAGTAGGACTTTCAAAGAAGGAATCAAGCCTCATTGTTGAGGAAATTTTTGAACTTATACGAAATGCGCTTGAAAATGGCGACCGTGTTAAAATCTCCGGTTTTGGTAATTTTAACATTCGCAGCAAAAAAGTGAGGCGCGGAAGAAACCCGCAAACCGGCGAGGAAATTGCCATCACGGCGCGTAATGTGCTCTCATTTAAGGCAAGCCCGGTTCTCAAGAGAATTCTCAATAGCTAAAAAAATTAATTTTAAGATGATAAAAAGATCAATAATGGTATAATTTCTCTTGCATATTAACGGTATTTCATTATAAAAAGAAGCATTTTTAGCTTCAGCTCGTTTCATAGCAATGGCAAAAAGGCATGGCAATTTCAATACCAAACAAACTTTACTTTAAAATAGGCGAAGTCAGTAAAATAACTGGGGTTGAACCCTATATTTTACGGTATTGGGAATCTGAATTCAAACTGGTTAGGCCCTACAGGACTAAATCCAACCAGCGGCTTTATCGGAAAAAAGACGTTGAATCTATCTTGAAAATCAAAAAAATGCTTTATGAAGAAAAATTTACCATTGCTGGTGCCAAAATGAAGCTCAGGGATACCGCCCCAAAAGAGAAAGATAAGGAAAAACAGCTTTCTTTAGATTTTGCACCGCAAAAATACCGAGAACTCATTGAGGAAATTAAAACAGATTTGCAACAAATGCGCGACCTATTGGTAAAAAATTTAGCACATTAATTAGAACACTGTTAATGAATTATTAATCTCTTAATATGGTAGAGGAATTTTAAAATATGGAGATTAAAGATAAACGGTTTGTTGAACAAATGGATCTCATGGAGCAGGAAAAATACCTTAAGAATTTGAAGGATATTTTAGTTGATGCTAACGAAAAACTTGAAGTTTGTGAGATTTCTTATCGACCCATACAATTACAAAAACGGTTAAAAAAGGCATTGCATGAAGGCCAAAAAGAAAAAGCCTCTGCCCCCGACCAGGAAGAGAGCATCGCAAAAGAGCCGCCAAAATAAGAAAACAAAAAAATCTGTTCCCGTTGCCCGAAGTAAAAAAACTGTCCTGAAAAAGAAACTTAGCGGCTCAAAAAAACCCAGGCAAAAAAAATCGGTAAAAAAAGCGGAAATGCCTTCTCAAAAGTTCTATATCACCATCAACGGCAAAAAAGTTTCTCTCGAAAATGAAATTATCAGGAAATATAACCTCAGGGCAGGGGATTTTCTCCCCTTTAGCAAACATCGAGTATTTATTGAAAAATAATTTATTAGCGCTGCAATATCGTCACAGAAGATTATTATTGTGCTTGAAACATGCATGTGTGCTCGTTACCATCCACCTGTTCGTTGTGTTTTTTCTGCGCCTGCCGGTATATGCCATTCAGCCTGCTTTTATAAAGGGAACTGTATTTAGCACTTTTACCAATGCCCAACTTAATGGTGCATCCATTGCCACGAAAAATGGCACAACAGCGGTCTCGACATCAGGCGAATTTACTTTGCGCGTTCCACCCAATATCTATACCCTGCTGGCAACAGCCCCGACAAGCTGTGCAAATATAGTGGCCGGCATTCCTGCAAAGCCAGGCGAAATTCCAGAAGTAACAATAGGTTTAAGCCCTGCCTCAACCCCTCTCGGTTATATATCTGGAAGAATCGTAAACGCCGATTCTGGCGAGGGTATTCGGGGCGCTTTGATTTTGACGGATAACGGGGGAGCTGCCATTTCTTCAGAAATTGATGGTCGCTATCGTTTAGCTTCGCCATCAGGGCAGGTTACCGTATCAATAACCGCTGATGGATTTTCAAGCAAAATAATTGCACCCTACACCGTGTATCCTTTTATCCAAACTAACTTATCAATTTCTCTTAATCCCTCCTCAGATGTAATGGTGTTGGTTAAGGGCATCATAAATGATATCTGCACGGGCATACGAATTGACGGTGCTACTATTGTTTCAAATGCCGGTAAAATTGCCGTGAGCGACGATGGTTTCTTTTCCATTGAAACGCCGGCAGGGTGGTCCACGCTGCTGGTTACAAAAGATGGTTATCAATTCAGCAGTAAAACTTTTTTCCTTACTCCTATTTCTAACACGATTCAGAATTTTAGTCTCATTCCTTCGCAAACTTTGAACGGTTTAGTCAGCGGTATTATAACCAACAGTGTTTCCGGCGAGGCACTGTCGGGAGTCAGAATTGAATCTAATACCAACACGGTCAGCTACAGCCAAAAAAATGGCTTTTATACATTGTATACCAGCACTTGCACCCGTTCCTTGGGGATAACGCGCCCCGGTTTTGCTCCATTTACCGCACCAATAAGTTTTTCAGATGAAAATACGATAACACGCCATATTTCGTTGACGCCGCTGGGTGCAATAGCCGGCGTTGTTCGCGACGGTTATACCAATACGGGCATCAGAGGCGCCCACATTGCCCTCGCAGAAAACCGAACCGTCTCATGCACGACCGAAGCTGACGGAAGCTATGTTTTGTCCAATATCGGAGCCGGCACCTACACGCTGGAGGTCTCTCATCCCTGTTATCTTTCTGAAACGCGAACCGCGGTGCAGGTATTTGAGGGCCAGGCAACAGAAGAACAATTTGCGCTTGGGGCATCCGCCAGAGGTATTGTCCAGGGTTCAATTACTGCCTTTTTCAGCAGGCGCCCGATACCGTACGCATTCATAACAACCAGCTATGGCCTTTCTACCACTGCTGATGAAAACGGCTTTTACTCGCTCTCATTACCAGCCTGCCCCACAGCTATCAATGTCAGTGCGTCCGGTTTTCTCTCTGTTACAAAAAAAAACATACAGCCGTCAGAGACACAACCAGTAGAATTGAATATACGTCTGCTACCCCGGTTATTGAGCTTTTTTTCGGCTCATGAACAATAATCAAGCTTCGTCAGGTATTCATGCCTAACGTCTCTTATTGAGCCTGCATGCCATGGGATCGCTGATAGAAATAATCAAAGAAGAAGAATTCTTGCCGATCGCTCAGAAGGCCTCCCGTAAGATGATCATGCTGTCTTCATGTCTTCTTGAGGACGGGAAAAATCTCAATAAGAAGATGTACGGTGTTTTGATAAAAGAATCCACCGATTTGGAAGATTTTCTTGATGATCACGGAGCGCGAAACAATAAAACCTGGGTATTTTTCGGGGAACTGGTTGCCTCTATCAGAAACTTTTCAAATGTGGCTTACATCTTGAGCCACGTTTTACGGCGATTAACCCTGTATCGCCTGAATAACCCCCATGAACAGGAATTTGCACAAGATGCGCAAACGGTCCTCCAATTTTTCAATGAATCCCTTATCGCACTGTTTGCTCACCTCAGAAAAGAAGCGGAACTTTTAACACTTGAGATTCCCCCCTGTACGCCTGATGAAACCGAGCGGGAAGATCTGGTAGCAAAAGTTTTACCGTTTACCATTGACGAAGAGCCGGTGTGCGAAATTAATGAGAATGTGACACGGGTGGCATCAGAATTTATTTCCATATTTAAAAATGCAGCACACCTCATGTTTGAAAAGAAAGTGTCAGAAAAACAGATTGATAAACTTATCCCTGCAAAAATAAATGAGGATGTGCTCCGTAATACTGAATCTAAAATTCACAGCCTGCAATCAATGTATGACACCTATATCCATAAAACGCCCGTTGAATCAAAAGATGATTCGCTTAAAAGTCTTCGCGGGTATATTTCCATCACCCTCCATCTGGTTGAAATAGCCCAGGTGCTCTGCCATTTTGTTGAGCGCCATGAAACCAAAGTGCGCACCGAAACGACTATGAAGCGCATTGAGAAAATAGTCAGCAGAAAAGCGGTGCTTGATATTATTATTAATTTTGCTCTTTATTATTATACGCTCTTTATCAAGGAAGGCACCATGCTGGCTGAAACCATTGTGCAGCGTTATACCGTCATTGATTCCATTGTGCTCAAGGTTCCCGAAGGGCTGGGATTCCATCTCCGTCCCTCCACACTAGTGGCAAAAGTGGTAAACAATTATGGCACCAAAACCACCATGGTAATAAACAACAAAGAGTTTGATGCCGGCAGCGTTATTGACCTGATGTGGGCTGCAGGGGTCATAAAGAAAGAGGGTCTGACGCATGTTGAATTCCGCGGAGACAAGAAAACCCTCCATGACCTTAAAATACTGGCAGATGTAAATTACGGCGAGGACACCATGGGCAAAAGTGTTCCGCTACCAGAGGAAATTGCATATCTTAGATAGGATACCCCATTATGGATACCAATGACAACACCAGTGCGTTAGTTTTCACGGAAGAAGCACGGGCTGCGCTGGATGGTTTCCTGTCCAGTTGGCCGGTGGTGACCCGAAGTTCCTATGAACAAAAGCTGATGAAAACGCTGGATTACTTTCGCCTCCAGGGAAAAGCTCGCTGGGTAACAAAAGAAATTCTTGTCGCTGCTCTTGAAGAAACGTTTCCCTCATTCGAATTGACCGTCCAGCGGGTTAAAGATCAGCACGCTATTGCAGACATTATGGAAGCCCAGAAGAAGGTCAATAAAAAACATCCGCTGGTCGCCATAAAACGCTGGGCGCTGCCAGCAGTATCAACAACGACACCGGTTCGTGATGTGTGTGCGCTGCTTGCCGGTCCGCGTCCCGGCGGCAATACCGATAGCATACTTGATGCGGTTCTGGAGGGTGCGCGCAAAGGCGGCGCACGCGTTGAAAAGCACCTTTTTTCAAAACTTTCTATTGCTCCCTGCAACGGCTGTCTTGCCTGTGACAAAAAAGAGCTTGCCACCTTTTGTGCCATTAAAGACGATATGACCTATCTCTATCAGCGGTTGCTTGCGTGCGACGCTTTCATTTTGGGTTTCCCCATTTATACCGCCCGGGAATGCAGTCACGTTGCAATATTTTTTGACCGCCTCAAAGCATTAGGCGGGCCTAAACAATATGCCAAGGTTAAACAAAAATTGCGCAAGGGCGCGCTGGTCGCCACTTGGGGTTGGCCGTCGGAGTATTTGTATAAGGGTGTGGTTGAAAATATTGCCTTTTTGTTGCGGCATTTTGGCGTGGAAGTGGCAGAAATTATAACCGGCTCAGGCTTCTGGGATGCCTATTATGCAAAAGGATCAGCGCTTCTGGACAAAAAAGGGCTGGCTCAGGCACGCGCTGCAGGCACAGCCCTGGTGTCTTCCTGATATGCCGCAGTGCACCCCTGGCAGGCAACAACGGCAGAAGACGGTGCGCCGCATCTGCCGTTTCTTTTTTTGCCATAGAATCCTCGCAATAATAGCGTTACCGGCCGCTCGTTGCGATATAATTGTTATCCCAGCGGAAATGCCTTTTTAAATGCCTCAAGATTTTCCCGATAGAGCCAATTATGTGGATTTAACGCGGTTGCCTTTTCAAAATAGGGCATTGCCAGTTTGGGTTGTGGTTTAATATCCGGATGCATGTAAAATCTTCCAAACCAGAAGTGCCCCTCCGCATGATGTGCATCCAGTTCCAGGACTTTTCTAAAATAATGTATTGCATTGCGCGGATTGCCGCCCATCTTTGGTGATCTGCCGAGTTCCTTGATTGCAAAAGCAAGCACCGCGGTTGGATCGTCCGGTCCTTTTTCCAGGGTTTTCTTATTTATTTCCAAAAGAGCTTTCATATGGGGCAGCGCAGTAATCATGGTGCAGTGCCGTATCGTGCGATACAAGATAAGAGAATAATACGGCAGCACCTGAGGCGAGTCGGGACTTAAGGCATACGCCTTTTTAATCAGATCAAGCGCTTTATTGATAAGCTCACCGCCCTTGTTCCACGCTTTTTTGTCCTCTGCATACCTGTCACCTTCAACCCAAAATTGCCGCGCAGTGTTGGCCTTTTCATCATAAAGAAGAGAATATCGATAATAGAAGCGCGCTAACAGGACACAACCCAGCACATCATGATCATTGGTGAGCGATGTGATTTCGTCCTCAAACTGGCTAAATGCCTGTGCCTCGCCCTGGTCCCAGAGCTCTTCAATTTTCTGCTCTAATCCGCTCATGATGCCCTCCTCTTTCGATATATGCTGACAAACCAGTTCACTATCATACTAATGGAAATCCATGCTGTGCCGGGGTTTACGTGTCTTGGCTCTGGATCCTTTTGCCCCCGTCTTCAAAAAGTTTTGCGAGGGCCTCTTTGGCGAGTTCAACATAAGCTTTAATAATTAATGGATCTTCATTCCATCCGCCCAGGCACACGATCTCCACGTGTGGATCAACCAACGCTGATTTTGCTTTGATTGGGATATCATAATTCACATGCATACAATCTGTAGAACCAAAACTGGGCATGACAATAACTTTTCTTAAATTTTTGTCTGCAAGCGTTTCAACAGCCTCAGGCAACTCCGGATGGGTAAACTCATTAAATCCCTGCACGATGTTGTCCCAGACAAATCCTTTCTCAACCAAGCCTTTCTTGACGCACGCACAAAAGGCGGTCTCCTGTTCTTTACACCTGGTATTTTCAAGACACAGCCGGGTCCATTCATCGGGCTCGCCATGGGAAGCCAATACCACGCCTACCTTATCAAGCGGGGTTTTCCCTGCCGCTTCAATAATTTTATTAATCACCAACTGCGTTGGTTCGGGACGGTAAAAAAGAGGTTTGCTCATAATCCACTGCACCTTTTTACTGTCAAGCCCTAATGCAATAATTTTATTGCGGATTTCACCCGTATGGGTTGAGTCGGTCTGCAGCATCGGGACAAAGGCTATGTGTCGAACGCCTTCATGGATCATTTCTTCCGCCACTTCGGTAAAACAGGGGCCAATAAATTCATTAAATCCAATACCCACATGGTAATTTGGAAAATGCTGCGCAACTAATTCACACTGTTTTTTGCACACTTCAGCATGCCGCGATTTTCCGCCCATCGCCTCATACTTGTCTTTGATTTCCATGAGCATCACCGGCAAGGCATCATCAGGCGGAACTTCAAGGCCCGTTTGCCTAAACTCATCAAACATTTCACGCAGTCCTTCGAGCCATACATCTTCATCAAATATTTCTGGTTCACCATGGCCTATCATCACAATACCTGTTTTTGCATTGGTAGATTTTTTATCGTGCGCCATAATCATGCCTCCGTAACGGATGTATTCATTCAGGTATCTTTATTGTCTTCCGGGAAAACCTTTTTTGCGCCGTTCCTCGGCTGCCTCAGCCATTTGGGCCCGCGCCTCAATAAGTTTTTCCATGATGTCCGGACGCTCCTCTGATATTCTTAACATGCCCTCACCGCCGTATATTTCGCCGAGCATATGAAACAGGTAGTGAAAATTCATGGTCTGAGGAAATACTTTTCCCGGCATTTCCACCAAATAATCAAGAGCTTCGTTTGTAAGAAATTTCTGTAACTCAATTGCCACCATTTTTCTGCCACCATACTGCTGATAGAAATTTTTATCATACCATTCGAGATAACTCTGCACGCCCTCGCGGTTTATTTTGCCGTCGTGGAGCGCCATAGTTACTGCATTGGCAACTTTCCAGCCAAAACATATGGCAATAGGGATGCTTACTTCCTGGATCCAGGTGGCATCAGATACTAAGATAACATTGGCTTTGAACGGATCAGCTAATGCGCGGTATACGTTAACCACACAACCGGTCAATCCCGTTTCGCAAACCCGTGCTTTTTGAAACCAGGAAGAGAATACTGGCGATTCCCTGATAAACCATTGCATGGTCGCGTGAAGGTCAACAGAATAATCATGGGTCAGGTGCCCAACATGATGGACGCCTTCTTTATAACAGGGCAATATGCTGTAAAAACCATGCTGCGTAAGGGCAATGATAAATCCGTTTAATTCATCATAGTCCATTCCTTCTACTTCATACCCGATGTGCCGCGATGTGGCAAAAAATTCACGCTCTTTGTTGAAGCCAACGAGCCGCGCGACACGTGAGTTAGCCCCATCTGCTGCGATCACAAAGGGGGCCTCGTATTCTTCCCCGTTGCCTGTTACCGTCACTCGGTTATTGCCGGTTTTTACTGCAGTGACATTTACATTTGGCAACACTTCGGCACCCATCGCCAGACAATCCTCAAGCATTCTTTGTAACAGTATTTCTTTATTGAGGGCTATAGCAACTCTGTTTTTTGCAGGATCGTTCCGCAGCTTTTTCCAGTCACCAAAGCACAGTCTCTTTCCGCCTGGAGAATAGAGGTGAAAGCCAAAAACATTTGTGTACGGTCCATCATAGCGCACGGAAAAACCGCCCACCGGGAAACTGATTCTTTTTCCCCGTTCGTTAAATAAAGCAAGCTGGCCGAAGGTATATTCATTGATGGCACATACACCGCCGTCAAATCGTCTTACCGAGCATATATTTGTCTTGCGCTCGAGAATAACGACGCGGAGGCCATTCTCGGCTGCGACTTTTCCAGCCATCAACCCTGCGGGGCCCGCCCCAACTATCACCAAATCATATTTTATCGCCATTGGAGCTTCCCTGTTTTGTAATACGTCCAGCGAACCGCACCGGACATGCCGGCCGGCAACGATGGTTCTACACACTGCTTGCCTGTGGGCATGATGCGCACAGTTTCTGCGCCGGATGCCGGCCTATAAGGATATTGTTGTGCAGCAAAATAATTTCTGCCTACTGAGCGCAGAGCATTAACTATGTTGCGGAAACGTTCTGTAACCACGATATTTCTATGTTTCGTATGGCGCGCGCACCGGACAAACTTTTATACAGATACCGCATTTAGTGCATATCTCTTCATTAACCGTTACTGTATCATGTATCATGGCAATTGCAATGACCGGACAGAGATCAATGCACCCACCACAGCCAATGCATATGGCGTTATCTATTTGTGCCATACAGAAACCCTTTCCCGGTGCAGCAGTTTATTAATTTTGAATTATCCCATGCCTGTTTCATTTTTAAATTCATTAATAACCACAGCAGTTATTGTGCTATAGCCTTTCCCCTGCGCATATTCTTCTATTTTCGCAATAGCTATTGATCGAAAGTCCTGCGGGATTTTTTCTGTCAGCGCCTGTGCTTCAGAATCCCATGTCATAGTGAACCTCGTTTCTTCCGGAACGGTTTTATCCTGCTCGCCGTCCCCCTCATGAAATGTTGAAAGAAACCTGGTTTTGAAACGCGTGGGAGTATATTGTTCAGTAACCGTTTTAATAATATCCATGGTAATTCCCGTGCCATTTTGCACCGCAATTTCTTCGGCCTTTTTCTGCAGCTTTCTCATGGCAGTAGCCCGTATAAAATGCGGAATCATGCTCGCAACTTTTACAAAAGCTTCCCGTGCATCAAGGTCCCAGGGGATTTCCCCTAATGAGATTGCTTCATCCATGCCGCCTTTGGTTTCAAGAAGAAAATTGATATATATCTGGTTTCCGGTCTGCTGAATCAGGTTCCGCACCCCCTGAAAGCCCATGTAGGGGCTAGCCTCTGTGGCGAGGTATCCCAGCGTCGGGATGTCGGCAAAGAGAAAGTTATTGAAACCCAGTTCTTTCGCTATTTTCAAATCATAAAAATTGCCCATAATCAGCATGGGGCCTTTTTCAACGAATTGTTCTTTTTTTTCATCAATGGTCGGTTCTACCAGCACGGTGTCACACACATGGCGCACTCTTTGGGCTGCAGCTTCCGTCCCCACCGCCACCATAGAAAGCTCCATGCCGAGTTCTTTTTTTAGAAAATGGCTGATGCCTACTGCGTAGGTATCGTTATTATCCAGCGAAAGCGCAACACTGCACTCAAAGGTGATGGGCAACACCATAAACGACTGTATTAATTCAAAAATCATGTCCGTTTCCTGCTTGAGGTATGGCCGGGCATCTATGTTAAAAAAGTTTGCTATTTCTTCAAGCCATGCTGCTGACTCGCCGAAGCCTATGGGCACACGGTTCGCATAAAACGGGATATTAAACTGCTGTTCCATGTGCCGGGCAATTTCAATGCCGCAGTCATACGGATACACACACAGATTTAATGATGCGCGGGGCGCGTGTATGATATCGTTAACGCGTGAGCCGCCAGTCAGCACCGCATTCACTTTTATGCCGATATTTGACAGCATCCGCCGCAATTCAAAAACATCTGCCCGCCAGTTAAATGTGTCCAGAGTCGGGCCGATCAGGTTCACCGATCGCGTTTCCTTCCCCACCTGGGGATTCATGATGTCAATCAATGACAAAAAAGCCTTCTCTCGTCCGTGGTGAAGGTTCCCCCCGATAGGAGGCCGTATCACTATACAATTTTTCTCGCCCACCTTTGCAACGACCCCTTCTACGTCGTCCCCGGTAATCTCAACGCTGGGCGAGGTTACAATAACCACCATGTTCGGTTTCGGCGCGCGCGCCAGAGTTTTAATTATAACGTTTTCAAGGCGGTTTTCAGCGCCCTGCATGACGTTTGCATAAGAAAGCGACGTGGTGTACATCTCAAACGGATATTCATGCATCAGGGCATCCATATGCTGGCTGATATAGCACCCGGGAGGTGCGTGATAAATGACCCGCGCATCTTTTATGCCCAGAGCCGTCCATAAAGCGCCTTCAAATGCTGAGGGCTTATGGATTTCTTTCATTTTCAATTCGCGAGCAGCAATATGCGTGGCTTGCGTCTTGCATTCAGTGTGTCGCATGAAGAGTGCCTCCATATTTATCCACCACGCTTTTCCAGGAAGATAACACCTCCCGTTTCATACTCGCATGAAATTTTTCACCCAGATCAAGGGCAAAGTCATAGCCGTATGCAGTTAAAAAAGTCATGTTGCAAAAGGTGGGTATAAATCGCGAGGTAAGTTCCACCCTCCCCTGCGTTTCGCAAAATACCGCATCCGGCTGGTATTTATCGTAAAGATCTTCAAGGGTGTCAAAATCTTCCTCAACAATCGTTACCCCGTATCGCTTCTTCTGCAGTTCTTTCTCCTGCTGGGCATACTTATTTTTCATGGAAGGCACCATTATTACCTCAGCCCCAAAGTCTGCCAAAATCTTGCTGAGGCCAAATTCACTTGCAGGACCAAAGGCGAACATTACTTTAACGGGTTGCTCGGCAAAGCGCTTCCTGATCGCTTCAACGCGCGGTCGCATTTCTTTTTCCTGCTGATCAACCAGGTCATGCAGCTTCTGATTGTTCAGAATATCGGCAACACCCCTGAGAAAATTTGATGTACCCTGCACGCCGGCGGGTATCTCGATATATTCCACCCGTGCCCCAAAACGCTCGTTCAATTCCCTGCAGGTCAGATATGGAACGACATGCACCGGGAATATGAATTCTGCGCAGACAATTTTTTCCATTTCGCTTAAATGAGGGGCGGGAAATGGGAAAACGGTTATTCCGGCCCTTTTTAAAAAAATATCAAATGAAGTAAAAGCGCCGGCATCCTGCCCGGAACGTCCAACTAACCCAATAGAACCTTTTATCTTTTGCCGCGGTTCAAGCACGCGCAGGATAGATACCCACGCAACATCATTGCCCAGCGGCATGCATCTGGGGAAATTAAAGCCACTGTCAATATAGGTTATCTTCAGATCAGGAATTTCATGTCCTACTTCGCTGATTACTCCCTTAATGTCTTCACCGATAAGCTGCGGCAGGCAGGTATTTATGATAACAATAATTTTTGGCTTATACAGACGGTACATAGTTCGGAGCTGGCTTTTTAGATTCTCTTCTCCGCCGAAAACTACTTCCGATTTTTTAATCAGCGTTCCGGCTGTCAGCAGGCGCGAAGGGCGGCAGGTCATCGTGCCGATCTGAATCTGGTAGGCGCAGGGCTGCGGGCCGTGTAACAGCGGCAGTATCCCTTCAACTTTGCCCAGAGTTGCCAGCGCCTGCATGGACGAACAGCAGTGCTCGTAACTTTTCAGCATACAGAAATCCTCTCAAGACTATTCAAGCGCTTTATTGCGATGCACCCGCTGCAGAACCCCATAAGCCTTTGCCAGCGCATTTCTGAGTTCTTCGCGGTCTTCTCTGCTCAATGCGCTCAATATGTTTTTAAGCTCATTCCGGCGTTTATCCATGAATTGTCGCCGTAGTCGTTTCCCTTTTTCAGTCAAGCGCACTTTTATTACGCGGCGGTCCTGCACATCTCTGATGCGCTCCGCTAAACCGTCCTGTTCCAGTTTATCAACCATTTCGGTCATGGTCGGCATGGTAACCGAGGCATGCTTGCTCAATTCGCTCATGCGGTATTCTCTGTCTTCTTTAAATGCAGCCATCGCCTTGAATTGTGAAATGCTGAAATCAAAACCGTCTATTTTGCCGCTGTCCTTAATGACCCGGTTAAAAAATTCGGTAAAAAAATTTCTCCAGTTCCGCAACTGGTCTCCAAATTCCTCTATCTCATGCATCATAACAGGGTCACGGGGGTTTTTCATGGTTGACCTTCCTTGCCTCCGTTTACCGGGGGCCGCAATGATAAATTAATATTGTTTTTATTCTGTTTTCGTGCTGTTTATCTGAATTTCAAGACTAATTTTTGAGCAGCGTCCTGATGATATATATTCTTGCAGCCCGCCATAATGTTTGGTATCTTATATTTTGGAATCTAAATATATGCCTGCAGTACGGGCACGTCAAGAATTTTTGAAGTTCATTGCAAGGAGGATTTATTTATGTCGCAGGAATTTGCCGAGGTGCGCATAGTTGATAATTTTTACCAAACCTCAAGTTTTATTCCGATGCCGGTTGTTCTGGTCAGCACGTTTTCTGCGTCCGGAGCGATAAACCTGGGGCCCTATTCACTGTGCTTTCCGCATTATATTGCCGGAGCGCATGAACACGCCATGATGCTCATTGCGCGCGGCTCAAGCAATACCGCCCAGAATATTCTGCGGACTAAGGTGTGCTCCCTTAACTATATTCCTGACAAAAAGAAATATATGAAAAACTGCGTCATGCTGGGCTACCCGGGTGAGACGACTGAAGAAAAAATGAAAAAAAGCATATTCACCTTAATCAAAGCCGATGCCTTCGGCAAGCCGCGCAACACCCAGGTGTGCAATGCTCATCCGGACATTGTCAAAGAGGCGGTGCAGGTTTTTTTATGCAGTTGGGACGAGACCTATCCGCTGCAGCACAATAAAGAGAGGCTTGAATATCATTTCCTGTTGAAGATAGATAAAATTATCATGCCAAAAAAATGGAAGGAATGCCTGTTTACCGGGCGGGGATTTCCGCCGCTTCCCATCGACTATGGATACCGGAATAACGTGCGGTTCTGGTTTTCCCGGCATGCCGAGCCTTATGCAATCCCCATCCCGAGAGAGAAAGGCAACACCATGGACACGGTTAAATATGCCTGCACGCGCTTTGATCCCGCAATCCAATGGAAGGACGAGGCCTGCGCGCGCCTTTTAAAAGTGCCGGCTATTTTTTTGAATGGCATGATCGAAGTGATTGTTGCTGCGGCACAAGAACAGGGCGTTTCAATTATCACCCCGCAATTTATTGACCGACTGCGGGACAAGCGCTTTAACGAGACATAAGTTAAAAGCCCAGCTTCTTCCGGTATTCCTCAACGACCGCAGCGGTTATGCGATGATACTGGTGCTCCCGCGCATAGTTTTCAGTTTCCTGTGCCGCGACGGCGCGAAATTCTGCCGGCACCATTGCAAGCATATCGCGTGCTGCCTGCTCCCAGCACATCGTAAAAACCGGCTGTGCGGAGTATTCAGAATCGGCCGCTGCTTCCCTTGTCTTGTTAAAAATAGTGGCATATTTGGCTTTAAACCGGGTGGGGGTGTATTTCAGGGCAACGTCCTGCAATATTTCCAGCGTGACCGGTGAGTTCCGCTGCAGGGCTGTTTCGTCCGCAACCTGATGAATTTTTTTTAAAGCAATGGAGCGGATAAAATGCGGCAGCAATTCAGCTATCCTTCCCAGCGCCCTTTCAGCGTCAAGTTCCCACGGAATTTCCCCTGCCGAAATCGCGCCCTCCAGTTCACCTTTGGTTTCAATAAAAATCTTGGTGTAAATCTCATTGCCTATGGCCTGAACAAGGTGCTGCGCTCCCATAAATCCCATGAACGGCGTGGTTTCTGAAAAAATATATCCAATAAGCGGAATATCTGCGAACAGGAAATTCTTGAATCCGAGATCAGCGGCAATCTTCAGGTCGTAATAATTGCCCAGAATTATGGTCGGGGACAGTTCAAGCAGCAGGTTTTTCTTTTCATCAATACTCGGATTCACCAGCACGTTTGCGCAGGTGTGCGAAATAGCCGCCGCTGCTGCTTCCGTTGAAACTGCTGCCATACAGATTTTCATCCCCAGTTCCCGGTTCAAAAAGCTGCTGATGCCTACACTGTAGGTATCGCAATTATCCGTTGAAAGCGCCGCCTGCGCTTCAAAAAAAGTATTGGTCACCAGCAATGTGGTAATAAAATCCCGGCCACGCGTTACTTCCCGGGCAATATATGGTTGTGCCTCTATGCTAAAAAATGCGGCAATGTCGCTCAACCAGGCGGCAGATTCTCTGTATCCTATGGGAACATGGGCTGCTTTAAACGGTGTCCCATACCGTTGTTCCATCCGTTGCGCAAACACAATGCCGCAGTCATAGGGATAGACACAGACATTAAGCGCTGCCTGCGGCGCTCTTTCTATCTGCGCAACCGTGCAGTCAGCGGCGATAACTGCATTGACGTTCACGCCAATCGCTGATAGCATGCGGGTGAGCTCAAACACATCCGCCCGCCAGTTAAAGGTATTATAGGTCGGCCCGATGAGATTCACTGTCCGGGGCACTTGCTGACGCGCCGGTTTCATTAAATCCATAAGCCCCAGAAAAGCGCCTTCCTTACCCTCGGCAAGCGTTCCTCCTAATGGCGGCCTGATAACGATAAGATTCTCATAGCCGGTGGCTGCAACAGCGCCCTGCACATCATCGCCGGTTATTTCAATAACCGGCGAGGTAATAACAATAATCGCCTTGGGTTTTTCGGCCACAACCTGTTTAACCATGGCATCAAGTTTTTCGCCAGTGCCCTGCATCACTTCAGCATAGGATACCAGTGTGCTGTATATTTCCGGGTGCCATTCATTGCACAGCGCGTTCATGTGCTGCATCAGATAGCAACCCGGCGGCGCATGATATATCACCCGCGCATCAGTAATGCCCTGCACAGCCCATAAAGCCCCTTCAAAAGAAGATGGCTTATGTATCTCTTTTATTTTTATCTGCCGAGCTTTAAAGTCCTTTGTATCAGCCATAGGAGAAAGCTTGTCTGGCGTATATTTATGCGTTCCTGGATTCATCATGCGTAGTATTGCATGATATCTTTCCATTCATTAAAGACCTGCATTTTTAACGACTCAAAGAAATGCTCGCCGAAATCCAGCGCATAATCATATCCATATTCATTCAGGTAATTTTCATTGATATGGCAGGGAATAAGCATTCTGATAACTTCAACGCGCGCCTGAAAATCGCCAAAGACCACATCAGGCCGGTACCGGTCAACAAGATGCAATACCGTATCGAAGTCTTCTTCGTGGAAAATAACCTGCGAACCATAGCGTTGTTTTAATATGTTCTGCTCTTTGCGGGCAAACTGATTGCGCATAGAAGGAACAATAATCACCTGGGCGCCAAACTCTGCAAGGATTTTGCCAATTGAGGTCTCATTTGCCGGGCCGGTTACCAACAATACACGGAGGGGGTTTTCCCTGAATTGTTCTTGTATCTTTTGTAACCGGGGCTTTGCCCTTTTCTCTTCCCGCTCCACAATCTCTCTTAATTTTGGGCAGCCAGTCAGTGCTGCAACGCTGCGTAAGAATTGCGAAGTTCCCTCAATGCCGACCGGCAGTTCAAAGTAATGGGTCTTTGAACCAAATCGCTCGTTCAGCCTTTTGCAGGTGAGATACGGCACCAGATGCACGGGACAGAGGAATTCTGCTTTAACAATCTTTGCCATTTCATCAATATGCCCGGCAGGGAAAGCATAAGTGGTAATTCCTGCTTCCCGCAGCAGCGATGTAAGGCAGCCCATGCTGTCCGCATCCTGCCCCGCCCTGCCAACTATACCGACCGACCCCGTGCTCAAATCCTGCGGCTCAAGCACATCCACCAGAGCTCGCCACGAAACATCATTCCCAAGAGGAGTTGATTTTGGCTGATTGAAACCGGTCTCACAGAAGGTTACCTTCAGTTCCGGTATTTCCTGCTTTACTTCCATAATAACGCCTTTCAAGTCCTCTCCTATAAGCTGGGGCACACAGGTATTGATGATAACCACAATCTTTGGCTTATACTGGTTATAAACAGTTATAATCTGCTCTTTAAGCTTTCCTTCGCCGCCAAAAATAACCTCGCTCTTTTTAAGCGTAGTCCCGATGGTCAACAGCCGTGAGGGACGGCAAAACATTGACCCAATCTGATTGCCGAACGTGCATGCCTGGGGTCCATGCAGAATCGGTATAACACCTTCAATCTTTCCAAGATTAGCAAGTGCTATGCAAGAAGAGCAGCAATGTTCGTATGATTTAAAAGGCATGGGGTTTCCTTTAACAGCTATTGTATTATGTATGGGCATTTGATAAATTGTCATATATCATTATCTGATGCTTGGTCAAGTTAAACTGTTTTTGGGGACGTTTCCCGCACTATTTCAGCGGTAAGGAGGAGACAGCGCCTGGGGTTTTTCGTCGCCACAACACAATCATCCGTGCCGGGAACACGGCAGGTGCCGTCATATTCTGCAGGCCCCAGACCCCTGTGCAGCACCATTGGCGAAGACTTTAGTGGCTGGTGCCTGCGGCAGGATACGCACGGCGCCCGGATTGTGATGTCAGCGGATGAGCGCAACGGTGCGGCAGAGAAAAACCCCCAGACGTTTCTTCACCTCCATCAATAAAATATTTTGGGGAAAGTCCTGAATTACAAATTAAGGATTTTGCCGAACTACCAAGATAACGGAGGGCTTTTATATGAAAAGAATAAGTATCATAATAGTTCTTGTCATCCTGGCGCTCATTATCGCAGCCCTTGCCGCACTGCCTTTTTTTCTCAATCCCATAGCCCAGAAAATCGTTGAGCAGCGGGTTTATCCGGTCTTTCAGAACCGGCTTAAAATCGCTTCGGTCAATATTTCACTTTTTCGCTGGATAGTGGAATTAAAGGGTATTGAACTGCTGCAGCCGGATGGCTTTGGACCGGGGAACATGCTCACCGCAGAATCGCTCCAAAGCACTTTTGCCGTTGTGCCATTATTAAAAAATCGTCTGCCGTTAAATAACATTAAAATCATCAAGCCGTCCTTTACGCTCACAATAACCCGCGATGAAAAACTTAATACCGACTATATATTTTCAGCAAAGGCTGACAGCGCCGATCCCGGCGGTGCATTGGAAACAGCGGGTCCTTCTTCTACTCTGCCGGCAAAAGAATCTGTCGTGCCCGCTGCCGCTGCTCCAGAGAATACTTCCACTTCATTAACTCGATCATTTGGGTTTTTAGTAAGCAAAAAGCGACTTTTATATCGATAAAATCA
>CAZQKW010000009.1:0-83731 GCA_964594075.1 uncultured Thermodesulfobacteriota bacterium
CTGCTTATGCCATCTCCACAATTTCTATCCCTGTTTTTTGGGGAAAGTCCTGATAGTTTTTTTATATTGATTACATTCAGTAATTATGCTATTTAATTAAACCTTTGTTAGTTTTAACCATATAGCACAGCTTATATGGGCAGACAAGCGACAATACTATGTTACAGGTAGCGGAGGTAAAGATAGATGAGCAAAGTGTGCAGTATCTGCGGAAAACGAAGACAGGTTGGTTTCAATATTAGCCATGCCCATAACAAGACCAAAAAGGTCTGGAATCCTAACATACAGAAGGTAAGAGCTGTGAGCAGCATTGGCATGGTGAAAAAGATTAACGTGTGCACCCGCTGTATTCGGTCAGGAAAAATCGTTAAGCCGGTGCAGAAAAAAACGATGCATGTGGCAGAAAGTTTTTAAAATTTGAGGCGATTCACGCTGAGCACCCCTTTAATCCTCTCTATTGACCGTATCACAGCATTCAGGTGATCAAGGTCAGTCACGTCAATATCAAAAACATTAATTGCCTTTTTATCCGTCGTGGTGCTGACCCGGGCATTGCGGATATTTGCTTCTGCCGCAGCAATTGACGACGTGATCTCGGCAAGCAGCCCTTTCTGGTCTATGCACACTACTTCAATGCTTACGGTGGTAACAGCGCGGTAGGCAGGGTCCCACTCGGCTGTAACTTTTCGTTCTGCGTCGGCCGTCTCCAGATAGGGGCAATCAATGGCATGAACGGTCATCCCCCGCCCGCGCGTGATATACCCCATGATCTTTTCTCCGGGGAGCGGGTTACAACATTTGCCAAATCGGACCATAATGTCGTCAATTCCCCTGATCCTGACCCCGGCACCCGCGGCGTGTTCACCGCGTGGCGAGTGCACCACAGCAGTGCTTTCCGGCAGCTTTACCACCGGCTCTTCTTTGGGCAGCAGTCGGCTAAAAACATGCCGCGCCTTCAGCGCGCCGCGGCCGATTGCTTCAAGCCCGTCATCAAGAGACTTGATTCCCTCGCGCTGCAACGACTTGAGTATGTCGCCAGAGCGAATCAGTTTCGTAAAATTGAGGTTATGCCGGGCAAACGTGCGTTCGCATATTTCCCGCCCCAGCGCAATGCTGGACTCGCGTTCCTGAGATCGTATCCACTGATTGATTTTGTTTTTTGCCCGCGAGGTCTTGACAAATTTGAGCCAGTCTTTACTGGGGTGGTGATGGGGAAGGGTCAAAATTTCCACCACATCCCCACTTTTCAGTTGATACTTAAGGGGCACCAGTTTG
The DNA here is from genome assembly GCA_964594075.1 of uncultured Thermodesulfobacteriota bacterium. Lineage (GTDB taxonomy): Bacteria > Desulfobacterota > WTBG01 > CAIYCZ01 > CAIYCZ01 > CAZQKW01. The sequence continues at coordinate 1,276 of CAZQKW010000009.1, forward strand.
CCATTCACCTTGGCGCCGACACACTTGTGACCAATATCGCTATGGATGCGATAAGCAAAATCAACCGGCGTTGAGCCGGCCGGAAATTCAAAAACTTGGCCCTTCGGGCTGAAAACATACACTTCGTGAGGAAACAAATCAACGCGCACCGTTTCTAAAAATTCCCGCGGGTCTTTCAGCTCATTTTGCCACTCCATGAGCTGATGCAGCCAGGCAAAGCGCTGGTCATCCTGCTGTTCTATGCGTCGGCCTTCTTTATATTTCCAGTGGGCTGCAATGCCTGCTTCAGCGATACGGTTCATCTCTTCAGTTCGAATCTGAATTTCAATCCGCTGGCCGTCCGGGCCGACTACCGTGGTGTGCAATGACTGATAGCGGTTCGCTTTTGGCATTGAAATATAGTCCTTGAATCTCCCCGGGACCGGTGTCCAGAGGGAATGAATAATCCCCAAAACTTCGTAACAGTCTTTTCGCGATTCGACTATGATCCGAAAGGCAATAAGGTCATAAATCTGGCTGAAGTCCAAATTTTGCAAATACATTTTGTTATAAATACTGTAAATGTGCTTAGGCCGGCCCAGCACCCGGGCTGGTATGCCGCAGCTCTTCAGGTGGTTGTCTATGAGCTGTATAACTTCGCGCACATAGGTCTCCCGCGCAGCAGCAGTGCTATCCAGTTTTTGTCTAATTTCCTGATACACCTCAGGCCGCAGATGCGCCAGGCATAAATCCTCAAGCTCGCTTTTAAGCAGATAAATTCCCAAACGCCCGCAGAGCGGGGCATATATGTCCAGGGTTTCTTCCGCTATTTTTCGCTGTCGTTCGAGAGTAAGGTATTTAAGGGTGCGCATGTTGTGGAGGCGGTCGGCAAGTTTAATCAAAATCACCCTGATGTCTTTTGCCATCGCCAGTATTATTTTTCGAAAATTCTCTGCCTGCTGATCAACCTGGCTGTCAAAAGTAATTTTGCTAATCTTGGTAACCCCGTCAACCAGCGCAGCCACTTCCGCGCCAAAAAGCCGTTCAATTTCTTCTAGCGTCGTGTAGGTGTCTTCCACCGTATCATGGAGGAGGCCGGCGACAATGCTGTATTCATCGAGCCGTAAATCAGCAAGGATTTTTGCCACCCACAGGGGATGATTAAGGTAGGGTTCTCCCGAAAGGCGGGTCTGGCCATGGTGCACTTTTGCAGAAAAAACATAAGCCTTTTCAACAAGGCCCAAATCAGCCTGTTTATAGTATAACGACACCTGGTCAAGGATGTCGTTGATGCGAACGATGGGTTCTCTCGTCATGCAGTGCGGCTTTTAATAATATTCACGACGCGGGCACTCGCTTCGGCAACGGGCACCAGGGCTGTCTCTCCGGTGTCTCTCCATTTTATATCCAGGTTCCCTTCGGTGACCGCTCGAGCGCCGATTGTGATGCGCAGCGGAATACCAATGAGATCGGTATCCTTGAATTTTATTCCCGGCCGTTCATCCCGGTCATCAAGCAGGGCGTCAATCTGATGCTCCAGAAGAGCGGCATACATGGTTTCTGCAATCTGCCGCTGCCGCGGATCCTTGATATTGACCGGTACGATGACTACTGAAAAAGGGGCAATAGCAGGGGGGAAAATAATGCCGTTTTCATCATGGGACTGCTCGATAGCCGCAGCTACTGTTCTGCCGACGCCGATGCCATAGCAGCCCATAATCAGCGGGCGCTCTTTACCCTGTTGATCAAGGTAGGCTGCCCCCATGGCTGAGCTGTATTTGGTGCCCAGCTTGAAGATATGCCCCACTTCAATGCCCCGGCTGATGTGCAGCGAGCCGGCGCAACGGGGACACGGATCGCCCTCCTGAGCCTGCCGAATGTCTGCAAATCGGGTAATCGTAAAATCCCTGCCCGGATGGACATGGATCAGGTGCACATCCTTTTCATTACCGCCGGCAACAAAGTTGCCCCCCCCCATGAGCCCGTAATCGGCAATCAGCGGTATGGTGAGCCCCAAAGGACCGGCAAACCCCCGCGGCGCCCGGGTAATCTCCTCAATGACCGCTTCGTCTGCAAGCGCAACCGCCTCATAACCCAGCGCATTTCTCAATTTAACTTCGTTTATCTCGTGATCACCGCGTACCAGCGCTGCAAACGGCCCCTCGGGCCCGGAAAAAATGAGGGTTTTTATCAGGCTGGCGGCTGGCACCTGCAAAAACGCGGTTACTTCTTCCACGGTGCGCATCTGCGGGGTTGCAACGCGCTGGATCGGCTCACCCGCGGCGGGGGACGAAGCCAGCGATTCCGGGGCGCGGATTTCTGCCTTTTCCATATTTGCCCCATAGCCGCATGCAGTGCAACTCACAATCAGGTCTTCACCGGTTTCCGCCAGCACCATGAATTCGTGGGAAAAACTGCCGCCAATGGGACCGGTATCAGCCTCGACAGCCCTGAACGTCAGTCCGATGCGGCTAAATATGCGATCGTACGCAGCATACATTTTTTGGTAGCTTGCTTCAGCACCGTGTTCATCAGCATCAAAGCTGTATGCATCTTTCATAAGAAATTCCCGCGCCCGCATCACCCCAAAGCGCGGTCTGACTTCATCGCGAAATTTAATGTGTATCTGGTACAAAATTAGTGGCAACTGCTTGTAAGAAGTAACCACGCCTTTTACCAGATCCGTAATGACCTCTTCGTGGGTGGGGCCCAGACAGAATTCCCGATTGCTCCGATCCTTAAACCTGAGCAGCTCTTTTCCATATACGTGCCATCGCCCGCTTTGCTTCCAAATTTCCGCCGGCTGCACAAACGGCAGGGTCAGCTCCTGCGCGCCGGCTCGATTCATCTCCTCCTGGATAATGTGCCGGGTTTTTTGCATGACGCGTTCGCCCAGGGGCAAGGTCGCATAAATACCTGCGGCAAGTTTTCTAATCATGCCGGCCCGCAGCATTAAGCGGTGGCTCACCACCTCTGCCTCGGCGGGGTCTTCCCGGAGTGTCGGTATCAACAACTGTGAATAACGCATGCGTGCTTCCTTTCCGTTCTCCTGCTGCCGTTACGGTTCCCGCAGCATCCCCGGCGGGTGTGTATTGAGCAGCGCGGTTAGTTCCCGATAAAACGCTTCCAGCAATTCGCGGTCGCGGCATTTTTTTATGACGACGCCTTTTTTAAACAGCACGCCGCCCTGTTTGCTCCCGGCAATTCCCAGGTCTGCTTCCCGTGCTTCTCCCGGTCCGTTCACCTCGCAGCCCATGACCGCGATTTTCAGAAACCCCCGCTCGCCAGCAAGATGTTTTTCAATATTCCGCGCCAGGGCGGCAACATCAATCTGGCATCTGCCGCACGTTGGACACGAGATAATATCGGGGCCGTGCTGGCGCAGACCTAATGCCTTTAGAATTTCATATCCAACCCGCACTTCTTCCACCGGATCGGCAGTTAAAGACACCCGGAGCGTGTCGCCAATGCCTTCAGCGAGGAGGATGCCCACCCCGACAGCGGATTTAATCGTGCCGGAAAAGATGGTGCCGGCCTCGGTGACGCCGATATGCAGCGGGTAGCGGGTTTTTTTGGAAAGCAGGCGATAAGCTGCAACCGTCGTCATAACATCTGGTGATTTAATGGAAATCTTAATGTCTCGGTAAGAAAGCCGTTCAAACAATTCGATACTTCTGAGAGCGCTTTCAACCAGTGCGGCAGGTGTGGGGCTGCCGTATTTTTTGCGCAGGTCCTGCTCCAAAGAGCCGGCGTTTACCCCGATACGAATAGGGATGCGCTTTTCACGGGCGTGCTCCACAATAACAGCTACCTTTGCCGGCCCGCCGATATTGCCGGGATTAATGCGCAGTCCTCCCACACCCGCTTCAATTGCCTTCAACGCAAGCCGGTGGTGAAAATGAATGTCGGCAATAATGGGGATAGGAGAGCTCGTGACCAGCGCCGGCAATGCGTCAGCAGCTCGCTCATCAGGCACTGCAACCCGCACAATCTCGCACCCTGCCGCGGCAAGCCGGTTAATCTGGGCACGCGTTGCCCGGACATTGCGCGTGTCGGTTTTAGTCATGCTCTGCACGCTGATCGGCGCACCGCCGCCAATTTTTACCGAGCCCACCAGAATCTGACGGGTGTTTTTTCTCTTTTTCACTGCATGTGCTCCGGGGTTATATTCAAGCAGCCAATAATATCCGTGAGGTTTGCGCAGCCCTTGCGCTGCAAATACGCGGCAATGCCTTCCACAATGCGCAGCGGTGCGTCAGGCCTTACTAACAGCGCAGTGCCGACCTGAACCGCCCGCGCTCCGGCAATCAGATACTGCAGCGCATCTGCGCCATCCATAATGCCGCCCATGCCGATTACCGGCACAGACACTGCCTGAACGGTTTCCCAAACCATCCGGAGTGAAAGCGGCCTTATGGCGGGACCGGAGAGACCGCCGGTGATGTTGGCCAGAGCCGGCTGGCAGGTATCCACATCAATCACCATGCCGGTGAAGGTATTGGTCAGCGATATCGCATCTGCGCCTGCGTCTTCCACACTGCGTGCAATAAGCGCGATGTCCGTAACATTTGGTGAAAGCTTTACGATAAGAGGCAACGCCGTAACTTTTCTCACGTCGCGAATCAATTGATGGGCCTGCACCGGGTCGGTGCCAAAACATATGCCCCCCGCTTTGACATTGGGGCAGGATATGTTAATCTCCAGACCGGCAATACCTTCTATGGTGCTCAGCCGCTCGCACAACGCGCGGTATTCACGGGCTGACTTCCCGAAACAGTTGACAATGACCGGGGTTTGAAATTGCCGAAGAAACGGCAGCTTATGTGCGACAAACTCTTCCAGGCCGACATTTTGCAGCCCTATGGCATTAAGCATGCCGGACGGCGTCTCAATAATGCGCGGCGGCGGATTGCCGGCTTGAGGGTATAACGATATTCCCTTGGTAACAAGAGCGCCCAGACTGTTAAGGTCAAGAAAAGCGGCCAGTTCCGCGCCATACCCGCAGGTTCCCGATGCTGCAATGACCGGATTTTTAAGGCGGATCCCGGCAATAGTCACGGAAAGATCTATGGCAGTGATCTGGTTATCCGCGGGCATATGGTTATCACCTGGTGTTGAAGTATTCAGTTTTTTGTCGTGCGGATTTAGACGGCTGTAGGACTGCAGCACGGTCGTCTATATACATACATTTTCTCTGTCCGCAGTTACGGGTGCGGTGACCGCAGCCGGTTCAGTCGCCCCACACCAGCGCGGCGCTATTAAAGACTGGTCCATCCGCGCAGACTCTTTTATAGGTGCTGAATTTTGAAGCACAGCTGTCCGCAGCGTCGAAAGCACTGCTAGGGAGCGTCCTGGTTTTAATCGCACACCCCAGACAGGCGCCAATACCACAGGCCATTCTGGATTCCAACGATACCTGGCAGTCAATTCCTCTGTGTTCTGCAATTGCGCTCAGCCTGCTTAGCATTGGTATCGGGCCACAGCCAAACAGGCACTCGTCCCCCCTGCTTTCATGGCCGACATGCTGAAGATATTGTAACAGCAGGTCGATTACCAGACCGGGAAAACCCCGCGCGGCATCCTCGGTGGAGTGGAAAATATGGTCATGATACAGCGCGGAGTCAAAAAAGTCATCAACCACCGCGACATCCCGCGCCGTTTTCCCGCCTACAAAAAAGGCACTGAAACTGCCGTGATACCGCTCTTGGAATGTCTGAAACAGAAAGAGCAGCGGCGCAATGCCGATCCCCCCGGCAACGAGATAGGCGCGCTTCGGCGGCCCAGTGATATTAAATCCGTTGCCCAGCGGGCCGATACAATTGACGGTTTTTCCGATTTGCCAGAGAGCCATCGCAGCGGTACCTTTGCCCACCAGTTTATATAAAATATCAATCGTTTCATGCTGTGCCGCGCATATACTGAACGGTCGTCTGAGCAGCGGGTCAGTATGCTCGCTTACCTGCACCATAATAAACTGCCCTGGCTGGGCATGGCGCGCTGCCGCCGGCCATTCAAGGCGCATCCGCATAATACCGGGCACCACCGGCCGGTTAAATACAATTGAGGCATCATGGATGCACACGGGCAAACGCAGTTCTCCCTTAAGAAATAAGATCAGTTGGTGTTACGGGTTGGGCGCTGTCGCAATGTTCCGCCAGATTTTTCACCATAATAATGGCATCCTCACGCGTTTCCTGATAGTATCCCTTGCGAACACCGGCATGGCGAAACCCGCACGCAGCATAAAATTGCAGGGCTCCGGTATTAGAGGGTCGCACTTCCAGCGAGGCAGTAAGGGCGCCCCGTTGCCAGGCGTCCTTCAGGCCATGCTGCAAAAGCCGCCGGCCGATGCCCTGGCGGCGATAGTGGGGATGGCAGGCACATTTCAGAATATTACAGTGCTCATACACAATCCAGCTGCACATATAACCTGCCACCACGCGGACATCAGGCAACCGAACGACAGCAACAAAAGCGCGGGAGATGGGCGTTGCAAGCTCATGGTAGAAAAGATTTCTTGACCAGGGTGAAATAAATGAATGCTGTTCAATGTCCATCACGGCGTCAAGATGGTTTTCTGCCATGGCGACAATTTCTATTTCCATGGTCGCTTCGCCTTACCGTGCCAACGGCTTCTGCGCCGTGTGAAGCGCCATGCGCATAAATCTACTTTTTCAACAGTTCGCTTGCTATACAGATATTTTTCTGGCCGCATTGCTTGATATCCTGTGCCAGCTCAATGAGCGGGATAGCTTTATTTCTGCTGTTAACCAGCTTAATGAGCATGGGGAGATTAACGCCGGTCAGCACCTCAACCGCGCCTTCTTCATGCAGCGAGAGGCTTAAATTTGACGGGGTTCCGCCAAACATATCAGTTAAAATGAGCACTCCGGCACCCCGGTCAACCTTTCGGACTGCTTCAGCAATTTTTTTCAAAGAAGATTCAGGGGTATCCTCAGGGTTAAATTGAACCGGACAGATGTTGGTAATCTCTCCGCCTATGAGTTTGAGTGCTTCTAAAAATTCTTCTGCCAAATTACAGTGTGCAACCAGAACAATGCCAACCATATACGCTTTCCTCACTAATGGGATTTCCTGCTGCGGCGCACTGCGCACACAGACCGCTTATTTTTTCATGCTATCCCGGTGGGTTATGTGCACCTGATATTTCCCGCCTGAAAATATATTTCCCAGATAATTGACGATAACCATGGAGCGATGCCTTCCGCCTGTGCAGCCGATTGCTATGGTCAGATAGGTTTTTCCTTCCCGTTCAAACAGCGGGAGCTGGAAGGCAAGAAAATCTCTCAGCTTGTCCACATAGCGCTGTGTTTCCGGGCTGCGAAACACATATTCGGCAACCCGCGGGTCACTGCCATCAAGGTCCTTGAGTTCACGGATAAAGTGGGGGTTTGGCAAGAAACGGACGTCAAGGATCATATCAACGTCATGCGGGACTCCGTTTTTAAATCCGAACGACATAAAGGTAATATTCATAGCACGCCGCGAAAGCTGGTGAAAATAACTCTCCAGCAGGGCGCGCAGTTCATGAACCGTCAGGGTTGACGTATCTATGATGCGGTCAGCCTGTGCTTTTAGGACGCTGAGTTGTTCCCGTTCTTTCTGAATACCGTCACGGATTGAGCCGCCCTCTCCCATGGGGTGCTGTCTGCGGGTCTCGCTGAATCGCTGCACCAGCACCTCATCGGAAGACTCTAAAAAAATGAGCTCAATGCGGTAGCCCTCGGCTTTGAGCAAATCCAGGACATCCGGATATTCTCGTAAAAATTCCCGCTCCCGGATATCCATAACCAGACCGATTTTGGAAATATCATTGGTTGAACTCTGGCAGAGTTCGATAAATTTCGGTAGGAGCAAAACCGGCAGATTATCGACGCAAAAGAATCCCAAATCCTCCAACGTCTTCAGCGCCGTTGTTTTACCAGACCCGGAAGGACCGCTGATAATGATAATTATAATTTCTCTCATGCTCCTCGTACGTAACGTGCTCTCCGGGTGCTCATATGATGGGATTAAAGGTGAGTCGCTGATTTAGTGCGAGAAAGGCCCCCTGTCGAGCAGCGCGCTGCCTCGGGCACACACATCGCGCCGCGCCGAATACCATTACGCTGTAGTTACCCCTGCACCGGGTTAGGTGCCACCGTGTTCATCCTCTTCAATAATGACCTGATAGAGCTGTTCTGCATCAGAAAGATTCATAAGCTTTTGTCTGAACCCATTCCGCTTGAGCAGCCGCGACAAGCGTGCCAGGGCTTTCAAATGCACTCCTGCTGAATTTTCTGGTGCGATTAACAGAAACAACAGATAGACCGGCCGGCCATCCATGGCATCAAAGGCCACACCCCGGGAGCTTTTTCCAAAAACTGCGATAATCTGTTTGAGATCTTTTAATTTTCCATGGGGAATGGCAATCCCGTCGCCAATTCCCGTACTGCCCATCTGCTCACGATCCAAAAGCACCTTGAGCAGCTCGCCCGCATCAATGCCGGCAATTTTTTGCGCAACAAATTCCACCAGCTCTTCAAGGACTTTATATTTTTCAGTCTCCCGGAGATCCGCGATAATCAAATCTTTACTGAGAAAATCGCTAATTTTCATGTTTACCTGCCCCGCCGGGCACAGTCGGCTGCCCGCCTACTCATTTTCCGGCTCTATGAGCCCCAGATTGCCATCCCGCCGGCGATACAATACATTAACCTTTTGGGTTTGGGCATTGGTGAAAACCATAAAGTCATTGTGCATCAGATCAATTTGCATAATTGCTTCATCCAGTGACATCGGCTTAATAAAAATCCGTTCGGTTTTGATAATCCGCTCAGCCTGCGGCGGGATAGTTGGTTCGGGAGAGACAATGTTGTGCCGCGCCGTGCGTTCAGCGGTTTTATGGTTTTTAATTTTCTCCTTGTGCTTTTTTACCTGGCGCTCCAGTTTGTCGACAGCAAGGTCAATGGCAGCATACATGTCTTCAGTGACTTCTTTGGCATTCACCATGAAGCCATTGGTACTGAGCGTAATTTCTGCCTGATGACGGTGCTTTTCCAGCGACAGAATCACGGCGACATCGGCGGGGGAACCGACGTACTTTTTTATTCGTGAAATTTTTTCCTGCGCATAATCCCTAAGGGCATTGGTTGGTTCAAGATGCCGAAATGTGACGGTTATGTCCATAGTAGCTCCTTGTCTATTCCCTGATTAAAAATGTTTTCTTCGTTTTGATGACGAGAGAATGCCGATCATCTCCCGGTATTTCGTCACGGTTCGGCGGGCGATGTTAATGCCCTGTGATTTAAGCAGATCGGCAATCTCCTGATCGCTGCGCGGCTTGCGCGGATCCTCCTGCTGCAAAAGCTCCCGGATTTTGTTTTTTACACTCTCAGAGGCGATGCTTTCGCCGTTGTCGGAGAGCAGGCCGCTATTGAAAAAATATTTGAGTTCAAATACGCCATGGGGGGTGTGCACATATTTATTGGTGGTAACGCGGCTGACATTTGATTCGTGCATGCCGATATCTTCAGCGACATCGCGCAGCACCAGCGGCTTGAGATGCCCGGCCCCGTAGTCAAAAAATTCCCTTTGGAATTTTATAATACTTTTCATGACTTTTACAATGGTGGTCTGACGATGGTAAATGCTTTTGATTAGCCAAAGCGCAGAGCGCAGCTTATCCTGAATATAGTCGCGGGTTTTGGGCGGAAAAAGATCGGGATCGGCCAGGGCCTTTTTATAAAAGGCGTTAATACGCAGTTTAGGCTGACCATCTTCATTGAGCACGACGACCCACTCATCATTTATCTTATAAACATAAATATCCGGCGTGATATAAACCGTCTCATTATCACTAAAGGCGCGCCCGGGCCGTGGCTCCATATTGGAGATTATATGCGACGCCTCAATCACTGCGTCCAGGGAAACTTTCAGCTCGCGGGCGATAACCTGGTAGCGCCGCCCCTCAAGATTGGCCATGTGGTGCAGCAACATTTTTTTTACCAGCCGCTGATCTCCCGGCAGCATGTCAGCCTGAACCAGGAGGCACTCCTGCAAGGTGCGGGATGCAACGCCAACCGGATCAAATCTTTTTATCTTTTCCAGCATGGCCTCTACCTGCGATGGTTCGGCGCCGCAGTCCCTGCAAAGTTCTTCGACGGTCACCTGCAAATATCCATCCGTATTAAGATTACCGATGATGTGCTCGCCGATTTTCATTTCAAGCTCGGTAAACGGGTGCAGATGTAGCTGCCATGTGAGATGGTCTTCAAGCGAGGTCTTTTTGGTAATGATCGGCTCAAACTCTTCGCGATCCTCAGCATCATAGGCAATGGTGCGCGGGGCACTCTGCCGGAAATATTCCTGCCAGTCAAACTCTGGAGCCGCCTCCGCCGTGGCAGATGATTCACTGCCCTCCTGCTCGGCTGTTGGCAGCTCTGCCGCGTCATCGCGTTCCGTATCGCTGGTGTCAACCTGCTCGTCGAGCACCGGATTTTCATTGATCTCCTGCTGCAAGAGGTCAGACAGCTCAAGTGAGGAAAGCTGCAACAGCCGTATTGCCTGCTGCAACTGCGGGGTCATAATCAACTGCTGCGATAATTTGAGGTGTTGCTTGAGTTCGTATGCCATAGAGGTCATCGCAGGCTTACGGGTTGCGTTCGCTGCCCGATGCTATGCGGCGCGCCCAAAGCCCTTTAAAATTCTTACATGGTAAATTTTTCTCCAAGATAAATACGTCGTGCGCTGCTGCTTTCAATAATATCTTGAGGTGCCCCCTCTTCCAGAACCCGGCCATCATGAATAATATAAGCCCGCTGGCAAATGCCCAACGTCTCTCTCACGTTGTGGTCAGATATTATCACCCCAATTCCCTTTGCGGTCAGGCGCAGAATGATGTTTTGAATGTCATGTACGGCGATTGGATCAACACCGGTAAACGGCTCATCAAAGAGAATAAACGATGGCGAGGTTACCAGGGCACGGGTTATCTCTACCCGCCGGCGTTCGCCGCCCGACAGCAAGTATGCCTTCCGCTTGGCAATGCCGGCAATATTAAGCTCGTTTAAGTGTTCCTCAAGCCGCTCCAGCATCTCTTCTCTTGAAATGGGGAGCGTTTCAAGGATGGCAAGGATATTCTCCTCAACCGTTAGTTTTCTAAATATGGACGTTTCCTGGGGCAAATACGTAATGCCCATGCGCGCCCGCAGATACATGGGGTATTCGGTAATATTCTGGCCATCCAGATACACGGCCCCGCTGTCCGGGTGATACAGGCCAACCATCATATAAAACGTTGTGGTTTTTCCCGCACCGTTTGGCCCCAGCAGGCCGACAATTTCACCGCGTTCAACCTCTAGCGAAATATTGTCAACAACTTTTTTCTCTCCAAAATATTTAACCAGTGCCTCGGTTCTGAGATGGGTCATAAATTCTTTGTTGGCTATGCACGCATATTGATACTTTACCACAGGATGCACATAAAACCATACTTTTTGTATGGATCCGCACGAGCTGCATCGCTAGCGTCACGGCGCGGTTTTCTGCCCCTTTTTTTTGGGAACAATCGTTGCGCTCACCCGATTTGCCGTGCTGCCTTCAACAATGCTGCGTTCTTCCTTGATGAAGACCGTAATTTTCTCGCCATTGATGACATTGTCGCCCTGCCAGACCCGCGGGTTTCCGGTCAGCACAATTTTCTGCTCTTCATTATAATAGGTGATAACATCGCCGGTGGCAATCCGGTCGCCCTGAATGATTTTTACACCACCCCGAGCTTCAATTTGCCGAAGCTTCCCTTGGGTTTCATAGGTTACATTCATGGCATCGGCGAAAATGACCATGTCGCCCTGGCGGGCAACCACGTGCCCCTTAAAGGCAACCATGTTGCGTTTATTGTCATATTCAAGGGTATCAGCATTAATATTTACCGGAAGGTTGGAACCAAAAGAAAGCGGCCCTCTTTTCTTCTGCGCTTCATCTGCTGTGCGAGGCGGTTTTTTATCCTCGCCCGACGGCACGGCAGCGACGCGGGCGCGCTCTTCCTCTGCCACAGGTTGCTCTGGCGCTGCGGCAGAAGGAGTCTGTGCCGGCATTTCAGATTTTTCAATCGAGGCTGGCGGAGGGGCTGAGGTCGTGGCACCATTTTCTTCTGCTCCGGAAGGAAGCTCCTGCTCAGCAGGTGGCGGCTGTTTCTCCGCCTCTTCGGCAAGCAGTTCTTCAGGGGGTTCAGGCCGTGGCGCTTCCTCGCTGGCATCCGGTTGCTGAGGTTCGCTGAGAAGGGCCTTTTTCATGATTTCCGGCTCCAGCTTTTGCGCAATGGTGCGGATCAGAACGTCAAGCACCGTTCCCTCGGCAAACGCCTTAAAGTAAGCGCCCTTTTCGGCGCTGTTAAAGAGCTGTACATCAATGCTCATATCGTTTTGTATTTTGGTCATGCTGCCAAACACGATAAATTGCGCATTAAGGGCTTGTGCGATTTCAGCGAGGGCAGTTTCGTGTAGACGTTTATCCTTTCTGTTTTGCAAAATAGCAGCGATTACCTCATAGCTGCACGTGAATATTCGAGGATTAAGCGCCATCTGCTGCGCAAGCTGAATGGAAAGCTCTTTGCCCAGATTGGGCATTTCTTCCATGCTGAAAATATCAAATGGCATTACCGCCACGCGCACTGCCGGCGCCTGTTGGGCGCTGAGGCTACCTGACCATAGCAGCGCTATCAGGATGAGGAGCATCGTGCGTTTGTAGTTCATTTGTTCTCCGTTACCTTGACGTTGGCAAGCAAATCGATTTTTTCTTCCTTAATGTTAATAATCATGCCCACACCTTCCATATACGACCGCTCGCGGGTAATGATTACTTTATCCGACGTGGTTACGATGCGCTTGGCATTGTCATATAAAAATGATTCGGTTGCAATCTGGGTGTTGTTCGGCAGCGTTCCTTTTACCTCACCTTGAACAGTAATATTCTGGGTATCAATGTTAAGCTCTCCATACTTTCCCGAGAGCTTGTAGGTTTGGTTATTGGGCCGGTAGAGAATGACTTCTATGTCCTCAAGTTTTACCAGCTTCTGGTCTTTAAAATACCGGGCTTTTGCCGCTTTAAGCTCCCATTCCTTCTCATTATTTTTATTCGTATAGCCAAATGAGACGCCCGTGACTTCAAGGTTTGCGTCGCCTGGCGGAGGCTGCGTATCTGGTACTTTTATTATGAAGGGCGCGCGTTTTTCCTTTACCGCAGAACCTACGACGATTACGATAATAACCAGCGCCACGCCGAGCAGCGCCACCTGAAGCCGCCGCATACTGCGGTACATGCTGTTGGGTGGTTGCCGACTAAAAATAGCGCGCGGTAACTGATTCCCAAACGCCGCGAGCCTTGAGAATAATTTCGCATACCTCCCGGACAGCACCCTTTCCTGCCTCCTTCTGGGTTACATAATCAACCTCCCGCTTGACTTCATCCACACTGTCAGGAACTGCAACAGAAAATCCGCATTTTCTCAGGATCGGGAGATCCGTCAGGTCGTCACCCATGACACACAGCTCTTCATCGCGCAAATTTTGTGTTGCGCGTATTTCCTCGTAGGCCTCAATTTTATTCAGCGCTTTTTGAAACACCAGACGTATGCCAAGATCCCGGGCCCGGTGCTCTACCGCAGCAGATCGTCTGCCGGTTACCAAAGCAACCTCAATGCCCGCGCGCAACAACAGTTTAATGCCATGCCCATCCTTCACATCAAAACACTTTAGTTCTTCGCCCCGGTCAGAGTAGATAATTTTTCCGTCAGTAAGCACTCCGTCAACATCAAGAATGAGCAGTTTAATGGCGCGCGCCTTTTCCATATCTTGTGCCCCGCCGCGTTTTGCAGCAGCCTCTACACAATCCCTGCCTTAAGAATGTCATGCAGATGAATTACTCCCTCAGGCCGTTTTTTCCCGGACTCTGACACAATAAACAATGCGGTAATAGCATACTGCTCCATCTTCTGCAGCGCCTGTTGTGCCAGCGCATTTTTTTCAATGGTTTTAGGATTGACCGTCATGACTTCCCGGGCAGAGCGGGCAAGAAGGTTTTCATCGCGTTCAAGTCCCCTGCGCAGATCGCCATCAGTGATAATGCCGGTTAGTTCGCCGCTTTCATTAACAACCCCAGCCAGGCCTAACCTTTTGGACGTCATCTCAATGAGCACCGCTTTCATAGGATCCTGCTCAAATACCAACGGGAGCGCATCTTTGACATGCATCAAATCCTCAACCCGGAGCAATAATTTGCGTCCTAATGTGCCGCCAGGATGGAGCAGGGCAAAATCTTCTTCTCTGAACCCGCGCCGCTCCAGGAGCGCCAGCGCCAGTGCATCCCCCATTGCCATTGCTGCGGTGGTACTGGCGGTAGGGATCAGCCCCAGCGGACACGCCTCTTCCGGAACGCTGATGTCAAGGACAACGTCGCCACTTTTTGACAAGACTGAATCCGGATTCCCGGTTAACACGATGAGTTTTATGCCCAGGCGTTTGATGACCGGCAATATCTTCAGCAGTTCATCGGTTTCACCGCTGTTGGAAACCGCTATCACCACATCATCCTTTGATACCATGCCAATATCGCCGTGAATGCCCTCTGCCGGATGGAGGAAAAAAGCCGGTGTTCCTGAACAGGAAAGCGTGGAAGCAATCTTCTGGGAGATTATGCCTGATTTCCCAATACCGGTCACAATGACTTTGCCGGAACATGATTGCAGAATGTTCACCGCCTTGACAAAATCCTCATCAATGCGATCGATGAGCGCAAGAATTGCGTTTGCTTCCTTGCGAAAAATCTCTTTTGCATGTGTGAGAATGGTCATGCGATCTCCTGTCGCAACGTGCCGCCTATGGCTAACATATAACCCATAACCACAGCCGGGACACCTGAAAGCCTTCAGGATTTCGGGCACACCCAGAATTTAGTAAACGCTGAAAACTGCCGTCAGCCGGATCGGGTTATGCGGTCAATCTGCTTTATGACCTGTAACAGCCGGGGCACTTGCGCCAGCCGCAGTGAATTTGGTCCGTCACAGAGCGCGTTGTCCGGTTGTTCGTGCACTTCTAAAAATAGCGCATCCACGCCCACTGCTGCAGCTGCCCGGGCAAGCGGTGCCACAAACAGGCGCTCTCCACCAGACGCAGCGCCACCGGCTCCCGGAAGCTGGACACTGTGTGTGGCGTCAAATACCACCGGAAATCCGAACTGACGCATAATAACCAGCGAACGCATATCAACGACTAGATTATGATAACCGAAGGTGGCACCTCGTTCGGTAATCAAAAGACGCCTATTGCCGGTGCTGGTAACCTTTTCAATAATGAAACCAACATCGTCGGGAGCAAGAAACTGTCCCTTTTTAATATTCACTGCTTTGCCCGTGCGGGCAACTTCTATAATAAAATCGGTCTGCCTGCATAAAAACGCTGGAATTTGCAGAACATCCAGCACTTCTGCAGCAGCTTCAATCTCTTCAAAACGATGCACATCAGAAAGCACTGGGATTTCAAGCTGGCGCCTGATCCGTGCTAAAATTTCCAGCCCCTGCTCATATCCCGGCCCCCGGAAAGATGTGAGTGAAGTCCGGTTCGCCTTATCGTATGATGCCTTAAAAATAAACGGCATTTCTGCAGCAGCAGCAATTTTTTTTAGCTTTTGAGCTACTGCGCAGGTTTGTTTCCATCCTTCTATTACGCACGGTCCAGCAATAAGAACAATTGGAGCTTGTCCCCCAATCCTGATGTTGCCAATCCTGACCTGTTCTGATTTAGATACCGTCATGCAAAAACTATACAGAAAACTTAAGGGTTAATCAAGACTAAAATCCCCCCAGACAATCTCTCATCTGAGGGAATTTAAGATGAAACAGGAATATAGAAATAGATACTTCGCGTTACGCCATGTAAGCATCAACGGGAGCAGTATCCGAAAGCCAGGTAAGTGCACCGGGCGTCTGTTGCCACAGTTCTAATGCAAGTGCCGCATATTCGACCGCTTCATTTTTGTCACCTATAGCTACATAATCAGGAAGATATCGCGGCAGCCGCTTTTTACCCAGGAGAAACAACGGGACAAAACGATTATATGCTTTTGCCTCCTGCAGAGCCGCGCGGGCACGCTGACTGTTTCCGTCTTTGCGAAACAGCAATAACGCACGGCTATACAGCCAGGTCGCGGATCGGTCATCTTCATAGGTATGCAAAAGATTTTCGAGTTCCTGGTCCAGGGCTTCAGCAAGCAAGCAATTGGCAAGCAGATACCGAATGCCCTGATTATCATTGGGGTTGAGTCGCAGCAAATCCCGATAGTGATCCAACGCCTCCTTCCGGCTGCTAAGCAGCCACAAGCATTGCGCCAACCCGGCCCGCGCCCGCATATAGGGGCGCGTCTCCAGTATGCCCCAAAAATTGCCAACTTCATTTTTAAACATTTTTGGTCCCAGGGCGCGCTCCCCTGCCTGAACGCCTTGTTCAAAGAGATTTTTTTGTTCCTCAAGGGTGTGCGTCGCCTCTTCTGCAAGGAGCACATAGGCATCAGCACAATCGGGGCATATTTCAAGTGCCTGTCGAGCCAGTTCAACCCGTTTTTTTCCGGAAGCCTCGAATGCTTCATAAACAAGTTCCTGGGCTTTTTGCAGAGCCGTAGCGTTTTCTGCAGGCGGCAGTTCCCCGGTGGTCAGCAGGTCATGTAAAAAAGACTTCGCCTCTTCTACAGAACCAAACTGCTGCTCATTCAAAATAGCGGTCAAATCAGACAGGGCTTTTTCTGCTGCTCGCATGTCTCCAGCCCGTTTACCTTTTTTTGACCTGGTGTTTGAGACTTTATTTCCTTTCCGCTGGGTTTTTTTAGTCTTCATATTATAACATCCTCCCCATATCGCGCTTGTGCCGCGCGTGTTTCCGACTTACTTTCAGCAGCGTTTATGTGCGTCAATGAAAATGCCCGTAACAACTGGATAAATCAATCCTTCATTACCTGACGGTTGGTGCAGGTTAATATCCCCTCATGGTAGTAGCATACTGCTCAAAAGCACTAGCATAGGTGTCAATCGCAGATAATGCGGTTTAAACAGAAGCACCTGAATACAGTGTTTTGTTGCTTTGGCTCCCTGTTCTGAAGAAGCAACTTATCTGATAGTTTTCTTGAGAAGACTGGGGCCGGGAACTCCTTTCATTGGATTTCCCCTTTTATTAAATTTTAATCCGATAGCTGACCCTTGCCACACAAGCAGGCAAGGACATCCTTCTCTTTTTCCGAAATAAAGCCCTTTTTATTTCTGTTTCTTGCAATATAAAATTTCAGGATAGCGCGTATTCTTCTCTCAGTCGCAGGGAAACATCGCTTAACATCTGCAGCACCTTCAGTGCGGATTCTTCACTGAGCGACCCCATGCCGCAACTTGGGGTTATAAGGGACTGGCGGATAATTTTCTCCCGTGCAACACCGGCCGAAGAGAGTTGCTGCACTTCTTCATTCCACAGGTCTAAAAGATTATTAAGGGTTACCCTCTCAATGACCTCTTCTGAATGGGTTGGCACAAGGCCCCAGGCAATGGTTCCTCCTCTATTAAGAAAACCAACCAGCTCCTGTTTGAATAACAACACCCGGTCAAAAAAACCATAGGCATCAAAATTTAAAACATCAATGTCACTCTTCAGCAGTATTGCCCAGTCGGTATTTTCACAGCAGTGGACGCCGGCCCACGCTGTAGTATTATGAATCAGGCTAACTACTTCGTTGAGGTCTTTAGTAATATCTTCAGCCTGAACGCCCAGATACGCGCTGGAACCGAACCCGCACAGCGACGGCTCATCCAGAAACATGAGCACGGAAACACCGAACTGCTGAAGTTTTTTTATTTGCCACAGCGCTTTCAAGCCGACATGTTTTACGATGATATCCCTTAACTGGGTGTTATAATAGGCATATTTACCGTGCTGGTCTTTAAGTCCGGTGGATAGGGTAAAAGGGCCGGTTACCTGACCTTTGACGATTGTGGCGGGCAGATGTTTTTTTTTGGCAAGGAGGTCAATAAAAGAAAAAAACCCCCGGGCCCGATTCCGTGATATGGCAAAACGCTCTAGAGATGCGGGTGAACCTCCCTCGGTAACCGCCAAATAATCCTCATAAAAGCGCAGCACAGCCGGTTCAAATTCCGCGTGTTCGGTATCAAAGTAGCTGCGCTCGGCAGTCTCATATATTTCGGGCAATCCTTCATTATACTGTTCAAGCATTCCTTCACCCGGAAATTTGGGTAGCTGCACCCATGAAGGGAGCAAGGGAGCATATTTAAATATCAATGCGGTTGCTTCCTCCGGGTCAGTGAGCGGAAGGCTACCGATAGTGGTTGCGCGCAAATCACCGTTGAACATAGCAAGCCCCTTTTTTTATCTTGACTATACACCGGGACTGAAAAAATGCAAAAATAAAAAACTGACAGCGGTTAGCGGTCAGCTCGAGGTTCGAAAAAGAGATACTTGTAACAGTCCTGGTACGAAAATATTTTTTAAATTATTCAACCGTCACGCTTTTTGCCAGATTCCGCGGCTGGTCCACATCAGTGCCCTTTATAACTGCCACATGGTAAGCAAAAAGTTGCAGAGGTATAACCATGAGAATGGGGGTTAACAGCGGGTTTGTTTCTGGCACAAACAGCACATGGTTGGCCTTCTGGGCTATTTCAGTGTCTCCTTCAGTAGCGACAGCAATAATACGCCCTTTGCGTGATTTTACTTCTTCAATATTGCTCATGACTTTTTCATAGTTTGCGCACCGTGGGGCTACCACCACAATCGGCATCTCTTCGTCAATCAAGGCAATTGGACCGTGTTTCATTTCCCCTGCCGGATAGCCCTCGGCATGAATATAGGAAATTTCTTTCAGTTTCAGCGCTCCTTCCAGCGCAATGGGGTAGTTGATGCCGCGGCCAAGATATAAAAAATTTCTCGCATCAGCATATATGCGGGCAGTCTTTTCTATTTCTGCACTGGTTTCAAGAACTCGTTCCATAAGATGCGGCAACCGTACCAGATCTTGAATCAATTGACCTGCACGCTCTTCGGTAACCGTACCCTTGGCTTTGCCTAAAAACAGCGCCATGAGAAAAAGGGCGGTAACCTGGCTGGTAAATGCCTTGGTTGAGGCAACACCGATCTCCGGACCGGCATGGGTGTATAATACGCTGTCGCAATCACGGGCAAGGCTGCTCTCTACCACATTGCAGATGGCAAGCGTCCGGGCGCCTTTTGCTTTTCCTTCTCGCATGGCGGCAAGAGTATCGGCGGTTTCCCCTGACTGGGAGATTAAAATAATGAGCGTCTGATCATCCACCAGCGGGTTGCGATAGCGGAACTCTGATCCCAGATCCACTTCCACCGGGATGCGGCTCAGCTCTTCTATCATAAATTTCCCTACCAGACCAGCATAGTAAGAAGTGCCGCAGGCAATGCAGCAGACGCGCCTAATGGCATGCAGGTCCGGCACCTCCGCTTCAAACCCATTTAAAAAAACCTCACCGGTATCTGCGGAAATTCTCCCGCGCAGCGTATCCGTAATGGCACGGGGCTGTTCAAAAATTTCCTTTTGCATAAAGTGCTTGAACCCGCCCTTTTCAGCCATGATGGGATCCCAGGTAACTACCTTAACGGAGCGCTCAATGGGCTCACCGGCAAGATTTTTTATTACCACTGACTCAGCATCCAGCAGCGCCAAGTCGCCATCTTCAAGGAAAATCATTCTGCGCGTATAGGGCAGGATTGCCGGGACATCTGAGGCAACAAAATTTTCACCGGACCCGAGCCCGATTACCAGCGGGCTTTCATTGCGGGCGGCCACTAATTGACCGGCCGCAGCTTCATTGAGGACTGCAATTGCGTATGACCCTCTGATGAGGGCGAGTCCCTTGCGCACCGCCTCCTCAAATGAACAACCCGCTGCACAGAAGCGCGCAAATAGGTGGGAGAGCACCTCGCTGTCTGTTTCCGATTGAAACTGGTGTCCCTCCTCTTTCAGCATGTTTTTCAACTCAAGATAATTTTCTATAATGCCGTTATGCACCACGGCTATGCCGTTATAGAAATGAGGATGGGCATTCTCTTCTGAGGGACGGCCATGTGTTGCCCAGCGGGTATGACCAATACCGGCACCGCCATTGAAGGTTGCATTGCAGAGAATATTTTCCAGATTACACAATTTTCCCTGGCAGCGGCGGACGGCAATTTTACCATCATTAAAAATTGCAATGCCAGCCGAATCATAGCCGCGATATTCCAGCCGCCGGAGTCCTTCCAGCAGCACCGGACAGGTATTTCTGCTGCCAATATAACCAACAATTCCACACATCTGTCAGTCCCTTTCTTTGCCAGAGCGGTGACGGGTTGCCCTGGTATTAAAAGTCCCGATGGCGACTTATGGCTTATTTTTTTTCTGGCTCCTTGGTTTTGCGCCCCCGGCGCGACACCCTGAACCACTGCTCATAATTGGTCTGGCGGCCTCGCCCCACCGCAAGCGCGCCGGGCGGCACATTTTTGGTTATAGTTGAGCCCGCCCCGATGACCGCATCCTTTCCTACGGTTACCGGAGCCACCAGCGAGGTGTTGCTGCCAATAAACGCGCCGTCTTCGATAACGGTCGGATGCTTCGCTGTGCCGTCATAATTACAGGTAATCGTCCCGGCGCCAATATTGACGCCTTCGCCTATGGTAGTATCACCGATATAGGTGAGATGATTAGCTTTTGAGCCTTTGCCAATCCGGGATTTTTTTACCTCTACAAAATTACCGATGCGGCCGCCCTCTTCTATGCGTGTCTGCGGACGGAGATGCGCAAAGGGCCCTATGGTGGCGTGCGCACCGATAAAGCTCTCGTCAATAACTGAAGCTGGTTTAATGTGCACGCCGTCGCCGATTACGGAATTGCTGATAATGCAATTCATATCGATGATACAGTTGCTGCCAATGACTGAAGCGCCCCGGATGCTGGTATTGGGATAGATGACAGTGTCCGGCCCAATACGTACCGCATAATCAATATAAGTTGTAGCAGGATCAATAATGCCGACCCCCTCCTGCATGTGCTGTTTGAGAATCCGCTGCATCATGACCTGTCCCGCCTCTGCCAGCTCAATCCGGTCATTAATGCCCTTTACCTCTGTGAAATTATCGGTAAGTATCGCTGCGGCAGGTTGTTTCTCCTTCACCGCAAGGGCAATGATGTCGGTCAAATAATATTCGCCCTGGTTGTTGTCCGGAACAATTTTTTTCAATGCATAAAAAAGAAACGGCGCTTCACAGCAGTATATGCCGGTATTTATCTCCTGTATCGCTTTGGTTGCGTCATCAGCATCGCGATGCTCAACAATTGCCCGGAGGGCACCCGCCTCATTGCGCACAATTCTGCCATAACCGGACGGGTCAGCTACTATAACGGTTAGCACGCTCACCACTGCCCGCGACTCACGATGGCGATGCAGAAAACGGTTGAGCGTTGCCGTGCTAATCAGCGGCACGTCTGCACACATTATAAGTACGGTTCCGGTAAAATTGCTCAGCACTCCTTCCGTTACAGCCACGGCATGTCCTGAACCAAGCTGTTCCTTTTGCAGTACCGTCGTAATGCCCGCAGGCTTAAGAATTGTTTCAACCGCTTTTCCTTGATGGCCTACCACTACCACCAGTTTTTCCGGCGCAAGCGCCTGGGCTGTTTGTACGGAATATAAAATCATTGGCTGACCGGCTAAAGGATGCAGGACTTTTACTATATTTGATTTCATCCTGGTGCCTTTTCCTGCAGCCAGTATAATAATAGACAGGTTATGCATGCTTATTACAATCGGTAATATATTGACAACAGTAGTTGTTCATGGCACTATCAGCTCAATGTTATCAATAAACCGCTTAATTTAATCATTTTATCGAAATGAAAAACACTGTGCTCAAGCACTTTTTGTGCATCCTGCTTTTGGCCGGCGCTTATGCCTGCGCTGCCGCGCCAGATATTAAAAAACCGCAAACCGATGAAGACTACTATAATAGGGCCATGGCGTTTTTCAAAGCACGCAACTATTTTGATGCCATCCCGGCATTTCAAGAGCTTAAAGAAAAGTTCCCCTTAAGTCCCTATGCGGTGCTGGCCGAGTTGCGGCTCGGTGACTCTCATTTTTACAAGGAGGAATATGTTGAAGCTATACATATGTATGAAAATTTTCGGCGGCTGCACCCGAACAATCAAAGCGTTCCTTACAGCATTTATATGACCGGCATGTGTTACTATAATCAGATATTAACTATTGACCGTGACCCCACCTTTGCCCGCCAGGCGGCAGAACAGTTTCAACAGCTCTTGGAACTGTATCCTGCCAGCCCCTATACGGGAAAAGCGCTCTTCAAGCTGAGCGAATCACGCCGCATCATCGCTGAACACGAATTTCACATAGCCGAGTTCTATCTGTTTTACAAAAATTATTCAGGAGCCATTAACCGGTTCAATACGATTCTGAAAGAATATCCGTATGCCATCCCGCGGGAGCGGGTGATTTTTTATATTGCCAAGGCATATTTCTTATCTGACCAGAAGGAACGCGGTCAGAAATTCTTGAATTATATTATACGAAAATATCCTGATAGCCCCTATGCAACACAGGCCAAGGAGCTCTTAGCCTCGGCGGCGCCCAAGAAAGAAGCGCAAAAACTGGTGCAGGAAGCACAAGACAAAGCCGCTGCGCCTGCACCGGCTACCAAAAAGAAGAAGACTAAGAAATTCCTTATCTTTTAAGACTTAGACCCCAGCATTTCAACAATGGCTGCAACCTTTTCAAGAGCTTCATCTAGCTTTTCCGGACATTTTCCTCCCGCCTGCGCCAGCTCGTCCTTCCCGCCACCTCTGCCGTCTATGAGCGGGGCAATTTTTTCTATAATCAGCTTTGCCGGAAACTGTTTGGCGATATCTTTGGTCACCATCGTAATGACCTGAGCCGTATCTGCTGCTGCGGAACCGACCACTACGATTCCTGATCCGAGTCGGTCTTTGAGGCGATCCCCATAATCCCTGAGCGCTTTGACATCCGCCGCCTCAACCCGGGTTACCAGCACTTTCACCCCGCCAATGGTGCGCATGTTGTTCAACGCGCCACCGGATTGCTGGGTAATTAATTGAGCTTTAAGTGTGGCGACCTCTTTCTCAAGTTGTCTGAGGTCATTCACCAGCCGCTCCACCCGCGACACCACTCCCTCACGCTCTGTTTTTAAAAGCTGAGACACCTCGCGCAGCATGGACTCCTGTTTTTTCATATAGTTGAGCGCTGCGCGGCCCGTGACAGCCTCAATGCGTCTGACGCCTGCAGCAACGCTGCCCTCGCTGACTATTTTAAAAATGCCGATATCCCCAGTCCTCCCGACATGGGTCCCGCCACACAGCTCACTGCTAAACTCAGCAATGTTCACAACCCGAACCTGCTCACCGTATTTTTCGCCAAACAAAGCCGTGGCTCCCTGGGAAAGCGCTTCAGCGAGGGGGACAATGTTCACAAAAAGGGGTGTGTTCTGCTGGATCCGTTCATTAACCAGTGTCTCTATGGTTTCAAGCTCATCTGTGCTGAGTGGCGCAAAATGGGTAAAGTCAAAGCGGAGCCGTTCCGCGTTTACCAGAGAACCTGCCTGCTTCACATGATTCCCCAGAACCTGGCGTAGAACCGCATGGAGAATGTGGGTTGCGGTATGGTTATTTGCGGTCGCCTGCCTTTTTTTCCGATCCACCCGCAGCATCACTTTGTCTCCGCACCGAATCGTTCCCGCTGTTACCTGACCCCGATGGACAATCAGATCAGGCAGCGGGCGTATGGCAGTGCTAATTTCCACGGTGACTGACTCATTGAATATGTTGCCGCAATCGCCCGCCTGTCCGCCTGCTTCACCGTAGAAGCAGGTCTTTTCTGTTATCAATTCAATCTGATCGCCTTGGGCAGCATGGCTTACAACCTCTCCATTTCGGATGATGGCGCGCACATGCGATGAACTTTCACAGCATTCGTAGCCTTCAAAAACCGTCTGAACACCATCCTGAACGAGCCGTTTATATACCGATGCGATTTCATCAGCGCCGGAGCCACGCCAGGATTCTCGGGCGCGCCTGCGCTGTTCAACCAGCGCCTGTTCAACCTCAGCCACATCTATCTGCATACCGTATTCTGAAGCAATGTCCTGAGCCAGGTCAAGAGGAAACCCGTAGGTATCATAGAGCTTAAATACAACCCCCCCGGGGATGAAGCTGCGCCCCTCCTGCTGTAAAGCTTCTATGTGCTCTTGGAGCATTTTAAGGCCTGCTTCAAGGGTTGACGAGAAATGCTCTTCCTCGTTGAGGACGACCCGTTCGATGTAGTCGCGGGATCGGCTCAGCTCGGGATAAACTGGTTGCATTTCCTGGGCCACAACTTTAATCGCAGAGCATAAAAACGGCTTGGTCAGCCCCAGTTTTTTCCCGTGACGAGCAGCACGGCGCATAATTCTGCGCAGCACATAGCCCCGGCCTTCATTTGTCGGCAATACGCCGTCGCCGATGAGAAATGCTATGGCGCGGCTGTGATCAGCGATGATTCTGATCGAGATGTCATGCTCGGGATTTTTTCCATACGGCGTGCCCGCATATTCTTCGACAAAGTGGACGAGAGGAAGAAACAGATCCGTGTCATAGTTGCTGCCAACACCCTGAACGATGGCAGTAATGCGCTCCAGCCCCATGCCGGTATCTATGCTGGGGCGTGGCAGCGGAGTTATCTTTCCCTGCTGATCGCGGTTATACTGCATGAATACCAGATTCCAGAGTTCAAGATAGCGGTCGCAGTCGCATCCGACCCTGCAGTCTGATTTGCCGCAGCCACATGCCGGGCCCTGATCAATAATAATTTCGGAACAGGGACCGCAGGGACCGGTTTCTCCCATTGACCAGAAATTATCTTTTTCTCCCATGCAAACGATGCGCGCCGGATTCAACCCGATTCGCTCGCGCCAGATGACAGCCGCCTCCTCATCTTCTTCAAACACGCTTACCCAGAGTTTTTCCACCGGCAGATTAAAATGGCCGGTCAGTAATTCCCAGGCCATGCAGATTGCTTCCTCTTTAAAATAATCGCCAAAAGAAAAATTGCCCAGCATTTCAAAGAATGTATGATGGCGGGCTGTCCGGCCGACATTTTCCAGATCATTATGCTTGCCGCCGGCACGTACACACTTCTGGGAAGATGCGGCGCGCCGGTATGGGCGGGTCTCCTCTCCCAGAAACACCCCTTTAAATTGAACCATGCCGGCATTAGTGAACATCAGGGTAGGGTCGTTAGAAGGAATGAGGGAAGCGCTTGCAACCACCGTATGATTTTTGTTTCTGAAAAAATCTAAGAATTCTTTTCTGATCTCAAATGATGTCTTCATATCCTGAAATGTGAGAGCAGAACCGGTAAAAAAACGCGGCCATTATTTCAGCGTATTCTGCAAAACAGCCCTATGCCGTCGTATCCTTTCTTACCGCTGCCATTTTCCGTTATCGATGTTGTCCGCATCCAGATTTTTGCCAATGGCATCCTGAGTAAAGCCCCGCGACTGTAAAAAGCGAACCATCTGTTCCCGCGACGGCTGGCGGCCTGTTCGGCTATAGTGTTTTTGCAGCGCGGCACGGGCGACGTCGGCTTCATCAAACGTGTGCCAGATCTGTTGCTGCACCCGATCAATCACTTCGCGCTCAATACCCTTATGCATGAGATATGCTTTGACCTTATGCCGTCCCCAACAGCGCTTTTCCACAAGCGAAAGCGCCCACTGTAAGGATGTCTTTTCATCGTTGATATATCCCAGCCGTTCGACAACTTCAAGCACATGACCAGCGACAGTTGGGTCAAAACCCTTTTTGAGAAGCTTGGCCTTCAGCTCTTCCTGACTATGCGAGCGGCGGGCAAGAAGGCGATACGCTGCGGCGAGCGCCTGCCGGAAAACTGCCTCACTTTCCATCCCGGGGCTTGGCTTTTGGCGAGCTGTCAACAGGTTTCTGGGCAATGCCAGCACGCGTAAGAATGGTTTCTTCTATTTCACGTGCTATCTCGGGGTGTTCTTTTAAAAACCCCTTGGCATTTTCCCGGCCCTGCCCGATGCGTTCATTTTTGTAGGAAAACCAGGCGCCACTCTTTTCAATAATATTTTCCGCAACGCCCAGATCAATAATATCTCCCACCCGTGAAATTCCCTCGCCAAACACGATGTCAAATTCTACCTCCCGGAAGGGTGGCGCAATTTTATTTTTCACTACTTTTACCTTGGTCCGATGTCCGGTAACATTGTCGCCATCCTTGATCATGCCTATTTTCCTGATATCCAACCGTATTGTGGAGTAAAACTTGAGGGCGTTTCCGCCGGTCGTCGTTTCCGGGTTGCCAAACATCACCCCTATTTTCATTCGGATCTGATTAATAAAAATGACTGCTGTCATGGACTTGCTTATGGCAGCCGCCAGTTTGCGCAAAGCCTGTGACATCAGACGCGCCTGTAGCCCCATGTGCGCATCGCCCATTTCTCCTTCTATTTCTGCCCGCGGTACCAGTGCCGCCACAGAATCAATCACCAGAACGTCAATAGCACCGCTGCGCACCAGCATCTCGCTAATTTCCAACGCCTGCTCGCCATGATCCGGCTGCGAGACAAGCAGCTCATCGGTTTTAACCCCCAGCTTGCGTGCGTAGGAAATATCCAGTGCATGCTCGGCATCAATAAATGCTGCATTGCCGCCCATCTTTTGCGCCTCAGCAATAATATGCAGCGCCAGCGTGGTTTTGCCG
The DNA here is from genome assembly GCA_964594075.1 of uncultured Thermodesulfobacteriota bacterium. GTDB lineage: Bacteria > Desulfobacterota > WTBG01 > CAIYCZ01 > CAIYCZ01 > CAZQKW01. The sequence goes on from CAZQKW010000009.1 coordinate 28,097, forward strand.
GATGACTCGGGACCAAAAATTTCAATAACCCGTCCGCGCGGGATCCCCCCCAGCCCGAGGGCTATATCCAGGCTGATCGAGCCGGTAGGTATGACCGGCAGGTCGGGAATCAGTGCCCCCTCATCGCCCAGACGCATGATCGCCCCTTTCCCAAACTGTTTTTCAATCTGGCTTAATGCCATATCAATTGCTTTTGCCTTGTTGTGGTCTTTTGTGGGTACTTCTTTAGTCATGAAAAATATCCTCCGCTTTTGGCTGCGGCCTGGTTTTAATTAGACCTGCGACTGCACCGATCCGCTGCTGATTTAAAGGTGTATGGTTTTTAAAGAAGAATAAACCGGCCCTTCTGGAACCAGGTCACTTCTATAAAACACCAGGGTATCTGCTGTGAAACATCCCAAATGGTGATTTTTATAATTTTCTATCAGGTTTTCAATATGATGCTTTCCCCTACGTTCTTTCACTCTGCCAAGAGTCAAATGGGGTGCATAGAGGCGCTTTTCCGGAGCAAAACCTATGGCCGCAAGAGCCTCTTCCAGTTGTTTCTGAAACTGCATAAGGGGCTGCACAGGGTCATTTATGCCAACCCAGATGACTTTTGGGTTGCGGGGATTGGGGAACGCCCCGACCCCGGCCGCATGCAGCGTAAAGGGTCTTATGCCGGTTGCGACGTCCTCAAAAATGCGGGCAATCAATGCTACTTGAGATTCTGCAATGGCACCTAAAAATTTCAGCGTCAGATGGATATGGTCCGGCTTAACCCATCTGACGCAATCGGTCTGATTACGCAGTTCATCCTGAAGGTTTTGCAGGCTTTTTTTTAGATCTTCAGGCAAATCTAATGCAATAAACGAGCGGACTTTTGCCATCGGATACATAAGCTAATGCTATTGAACACCTATCACAGACGCACGCCATTGTCAACGCGAACCACCCTCCAATACTTTTCACCAAAAAAATAATTTTGTTGCTGTGTGCATAGCACTCAGGTTTTTTTCAATCCACCAGAATCGCTTTGAGCCTGCGGAACAGCAGGGACTTTCAAATGCTGCACAGCCTGCTCCAGTGCATTTTAGCCATAGCGAAGAATTAGGCGCCGCTGAGTTGACGCCCGCATCTCAAGATATTGATGTGAGGGCAACTCCTTATTAAGCATCTCGTTTCTGCCGGGAGTTCCTGCAAAACTTTGCAGCCACCTCCTCGAACCAGCATCAATATCAGCGCTATACAGTCCTATGAGCAGATAATATAAATTTGCGCAAATTATTTAACGCTATTTGCGCTGACATCAGTTTAATCTGTTCACGGCTCCCAAACAAGCAATAATTGTTTACCTCAATAGTATGGGTGGAAGCTATGCCGATAAAAACTGTTCCCACAGGCTTTTCAGCAGTGCCTCCGGTCGGTCCGGCAATACCGGTCACTGATAAACCAAACGTTGTTCCCGAACGTTCCCGCACCTGTTTTGCCATAAGGCGGGCCGTTTGCTCGCTTACCGCACCATGTTCCTTGAAAACTGACTGCGGTATGCCCAGTAATTCTGATTTAGCACGATTGCTGTAAACCACTACGGATCGCTCGAAATAATTAGAACTTCCGGAGATGTTAGTAATGCGGTGACTGATAAGTCCTCCGGTGCATGACTCGGCAACAGCAAGGGTTGCCCGGTTTGCGCCGAGCAGCTTTCCGACAACCGCCTCCAGAGGTTCATCATCAACAGAGTAAACAAATTCTCCAATTTTCTCATTTATAATGCCGATTATGGAGTCAAGATTCTTCTGGACTGTTTTTGGGTCGGCACCGATGCCGGTTAATCTCAGTCGAACTTCAGGATAAGTTGGCAGATAGGCAAGAGATACCGCCGTGTTCCCTGAAATAGCACCCTTCAAACGTTCTTGAATTGCCGATTCCCACAGGCCGAAGACCCGCAGCGTGCGGTTGATTATAACCTGCAGGCCCCCGGTTTTTTTGCGCAGATAAGGCAAGAGAAAAGATTCGGTCATAGCTTCAACTTCAGCGGGAACGCCCGGCAAGAACATGAACTCCTGCCCGCGGTTTTCGATAATAAAACCACTTGCCGTACCAACCGGGTTGGGAATTAATCGTACCCCTTCAGGCAGCAGAGCCTGCTTGCTGCTGGGAAATGGCATCTTCATATGCACGCCCTGGAATATTTTTTCTATCGCAGCCAGTGCCTCCTGGTTCAGCACCAGGCGTTTGCCAAATGTTTGTGCAGCAGCAGCTGCGGTGCAGTCATCGTCGGTTGGCCCAAGCCCTCCGGTTACGATAATGAATCGGCTTTGTGGCAAAACCGTATTCAAACATGACACTATATCATCTATCGCATCGCCCACCGAACTCATGCGGGATACGCTGAGGCCAATAGTAGTGAGGCTACGCGCGATAAACGCAGCATTGGTGTCAACAGTTTCGCCCGACAGCAATTCATTACCGATAGTTATAATTTCAACCGACACGTGAACAGTATCCTTCTTTATAAAAGCACCTGTAATATCTGCATTACAATGTTTGCGTACACACCTGCCAGCACATCGTCAAGCACGATACCATATCCTCCCGCCACATGCTGATCAATCCACCTGATGGGATAGGGCTTTACAATATCCATAATCCGGAACAGGATAAACCCTGTTATGATATACCCCCACGATGGCGTAATCCCTGCCATAGCCACGAGGTACCCGGCAATTTCATCTATGACAACCTGCGGCGGATCTTTTTTTTGAAATATGAGGGCAGCCCTGGCTGCCCACCAGATGGCGAAAAAAATAAAGGCTATGACGGTGGTGCAATAAAGGGGAAATAAAAGAGGGGCGAGGGCCAAAAAAAGAACGACGCCCATGAGTGAGCCGGCAGTGCCGGGAATGCCGGGGAAAAAACCGCTGTAGCAGCCTGTCGCAAGGAGCACAACCAGCCAGTTTTTTCGCACACTCATCCTGATGCCTTTTCCACCCGAATGGCAGCCCCTGCCTTGAGCTGGTGAAGGACTGATAGGTCCCCAATAACGTTTCCAAAAACGTTGACCGCGCTTGCCGGTCGGATTTCGGTTCCCGTGCTTGCAGGAGTTGGGCCGAAAAATATACAGAAGGCGGGGCCGCTCGGCCAGTAACCCAGATCGCCCTTCTGAACAACTTCATGCGCGGTATCATCGAGGTTTATGTGTACAGGAATGATAAAATAAATTTCATCACCCCAGGTTTGGGCAGTGCTGGTCAAGGGCAATGCATCCCAGATGGCATCAGCTGTGGGACAGTCATGCAGAATGCCGGTAATTTCCTGTGAGCCTGACACAATTCTAATCTTACGTTCCATCCGGTCCCCCCTCCTTTAATGCGGCAGCCAGAAGCGGAATCATAATTTCATGATGGCCTGTGAGGACAAACCCTTTGCCCCCTCTTGCCACCGGGCGGCTGGCAACATTAGTCAGCGGCCGGTAGTGTCGCAGAAAATCAAGTGTAACAGTGGTAAAATGGTTGACGGTGTGGCCCAGATTTCGTGCCAGATTGACAGCCTTCAGAAACACCTCCGGAAGAACGACCGCCGAGCCAATATTGAGATACGCACCGCCTTCAAGGTGTCCTACAATTCCCGTCAGCAGGCGGAAGTCCCGATGGCTTGCTTCACCATGGTCAGATCCACTGCATGACGGATGCATGTGGATGATATCGGTTCCTATCGCCACATGGACGGTAACAGGGATGCCGCGCGCAGTTGCAGCGGCAAGGAGGCTTTCCTGAATATACGGAAAGCCGCTGTCCAGAAGTGCCTCCCCCACAGATTCCCCCAAGCCTTTGCCGCTCGCAACCCCGCGCGAAACGGCAGTATTTATAAATATGGCAGGCTCCTCTGCCATGCCAAAATCGCCGCTGTCAAGTTCTGATGCCACATCTTCAGATGTCTGCCCCAGCATAGCCATTTCTACATCATGGATGACGCCGGCGCCATTTAATGCAAGGGCGGTTACAAAGCCCCGGTCCATAAGGTCGATTAGAATCAAAGAGAGTCCCACCTTGATGACATGGGCGCCGATACCCCACAGAATGACTTTATTATTTTTACGGGCGGCACTGAGACTCTGGACTATCTCTTTAAAATCCCGGGCAGCCAGGATATCAGGGAGACTCTGCACAAAATCCTTTAATAGTAACGGGCTTCTGCACACGGAGCCCAATTTTTCCCGCGCAACTAGGCTTTTTCGTCGTTTAAGTGAACGAGTTCGTGCGCAGTGTAAGTCAACGGGTTTAAATCGCTTCATAGAGAGCCAGGGGTAGTTTTACGCTTTTGCCAGGAAGTGTTCTTCTACCAGAGCACAGAGAATATGACCGGCACATAAATGCACCTCTTGAATTTTCGCAGTATCCTGCAAAAAAACGGTCAGGCACAGGTCTGTTGTCTTTGCGATCGCACCGCCATCACGCCCGGAGAACGCAATAGTCATGAGGCCCATGGCGCGCGCTTGATTGCAAGCGTTGATTAAATTTCGCGAGGTGCCGCTGGTGGTCAAGCACCAGGAAACGTCCCCCTTGGTGCCAAGTGCCTCTATCTGGCGAGAAAATATATCGTCAAAGGAAAGGTCATTGCCAATGCTGGTTAAAACCGAGCTGTCGGTATTGATGGCAATGGCCGGCAACGGCTTGCGGTATGCAGCAAGCTTGTTAACCAATTCTGCCGCGAAATGCTGTGCATGCGCCGCACTTCCCCCGTTGCCAAAAATAAGCAGTTTGCCACCCCGTTCAAAACAGGAAATAAGTTCATGAGCCATCTGCGAAATTACATCACAATTTTCTTTGCCACAGGCAAAAACAGCTTGGGACGTTTCGGCAAACAGCCGCAAAATCTTTTCCTTCACCGTGAATATCTCCAAAATTTAATCTGGCAGTAATCTTATAAGTCGCCGGAAATAGTGTCAAGAATAATTATCCAAGCGGCCTTTGGCCTGAAGAAAACCTCGCCGCCCGCCACGGGAACAGAGCGTGTGGCACCGCACAATTCACCAAAAAAATGATTTTTTAGGAATCCATTTAATCTGTCCGACAGCAATGTCAGCAAGGATCAAGAAATGATGGGGATGGCAGGGTTAATTAATAATTACAACAGGGGTATGAAAACCGGCATAAAAAGAAGTCTGGTATGCTCTGTATTATTTTTTTGGATCACCGCAAAACGATTCGGCATCAAGTTGCTCAAGAGGGCAACTTTGTTAAGCAACACCTCCGGCAAGGTGGCCAGAGGTGTTTGGTGTCACAGTTCAGTATCTTGAGCCGTGCCCTCTTCTTCGGCAAGTCTTTTTCTGCTCTTTTCGTCAAGTCGCACCTTGCCTGCTGCAATTTCCCGTAAGGCAATGACAACTAATTTATTATCGGGAGCATTAACCAGCGGTTTTGATCCTTTAAGAAGCTGTTTGAGACGCTGGTTTGCCATGTGAACAATCACAAACCGGTTGTTAACTCTTTTGAGACAATCTTCAATAGTTATTCGTGCCATACTTTATTAAATAACCTCCAAAAAACATTTACCAAAAAACCCCCAATACCCAATAAATTGTGTTTTTGTTGTCTTTCAACTGCACAGGAATGGAAGGCAAACCACCAGGTGCAAAATTAAAGAATTTATTTGCAGCATGATATAGCAATAATTAAACATTATCGCAAGCTAAATATTCTTCAGGACTTTCCCAAAAAATGTCTTATTGATGGGGAAAAGAAGCGTCTGGGGTTTTTCTCTGCACCAACAATGTGCAAGGTGCTCATTAGTTGGTATCACGACCCCAAACTGTGTCTATCCTGCCGTGGGCAGGCAGCCAGTTGCGCCGTCGCCACCGGTGAGGTACGGGGGGGGACTGTGGTTACATTAACCAAACTGCTGAATTGTTTCCCGAAAAACGGCGAACGGCTGGGCACCAACAATCACTTGGTGTTCGTTTATGACAAAGGTTGGCACGCAGCTAACATTATACCTGCGGCCGGCTTCTTGTGCTGCCCTGAGCCGTGGCGCATAGCGCCCCTGACGCAGCGCATCCTGCAGTTCCTTAACGTCAAGCCCTGATGCAGCAGCAAGATCCTGTATTACATCGCTTTTGCCAATATCCCGTGCTTCAGTAAAGTAAGCTTGAAAAACTTTTGCAGAGAAAAAATCATATTTTCCCTGATCGCGCGCATATTCACTTGCTTCCAGTGCCATGCGGGAATTAGAAAGCACGGTCACCGTACCAAAGGCAATATTATAGGGCGCTCCCAGACGGCGGAGGTTATCATATGTGCGTTCCCAGTCAACTTCGGGAAGCCGCACTGCAAGAGGAACTCCTTCCGAAGGCGTTTCCGGATGAATTTCAAAGCTGATCCATTCATCTACAACCGGGAATTCCTTTTTCAGCGTATCGACAATACCCTTGCCGATGTAGCAGAAGGGTCAAATGTAGTCTGAAAAAATTTTAACTGGTATCACAGTCCCTGCTGTTCCCCGTTTATCTTTTTTCTGTACTTTTTAAAAAGTGCTTGTAGATTCTTTTCCGAGTCATGGACGGCGTTCTCATGGTCGGTCAACAACAGACGCATAATTTCTTCCGGCGGAATGTCTTTGCACTGGCCTATTAATTCCTCAATGCGCTTCTCAATCTTGCGCCACAGGCAACTAACCGCGGTTGTATTCTTTTCATCCATGAGAAATGTTCACCTTTTATCTTTTATTAATGGCATTACACAGCTTGTAACATAAAATAAAAAAGATAAAATTTGAAACTAAAAATCCCAAACCCTTGTGTAAACTCAATGGATTTGGGAGGGAGGTATTGTATGTTTCCTGCGCATCCGCTGCAAACGCAGAAAGATCCCGCTGTTAGGTTTTTATTCAGACAATAAATACCAGAAGGCTTAATAAAAAGATAGAGGGAAAAGATTGAGGGGCAGCCATACAAGAATATTGTTGCACATCTTTCTATCAGACTTCTTTTGTTATTTTAAGAAACTCTTCAATTGGTATTGCCTGCATTGATTCTGCAGATATTCTTCCTGACGAGCATATTTTGAGAATAGTAGCGGTAAAAGCGCTTTTGTCCGGCATCTCCATAATGGTCATCACATCATACTCACCGATTAAGCCATAAATACAAAGCAATTTCCCACCGTGAGATTCGATAATTTTTTTGACTGCCTCAAATCGTGAGGCAGTGTTGCGAATATCCATTAGACCATCTCTGGTATATTTCCAGAGGGTAATGTAAACGGGCATAGCAACTCCCCTCCTTTCCCTTTAGAACTCTGGCCGCCCCCAATCATGCGGCAAACCCAAGTATAAAGTAGCATATTATGGCGCACAAATTCAAGAGAAGTTTAATTCAGGACTTTACCTAAAATGCTTTATTCCCGGGAATAAAGAACGGTCTGGAGGTTTTTATCAGCCACAACAATGCACGCATCCGCTGGCATCACGACCCCGGCACCGCGCATATTCGGCCCCGTGCAGGCAGCCAGCAGAGTCTTCGTCCCTGGTGATGCACGGGGGTCTGGGGACGAAAGAACATAACGGCCCCTGCCGTGTTCCCGGCACGGACGGTTATGTTGTGGTCATAAGAGACCCCTCAGATGCGTGTGAGTTGATGTTCCACATAATACCCATTGCGCGTTTGTGTTCTCATGCGGGTTGCCTGAATTTCAGTTTTCATTTTTTGACGAAAGTCCTGAATTTTGGTTAAAGTGGATTTTAATATCCATAGTTTTGTGGTAAAGGTTATCAACCATTAATACATAACCACAGAATGTTTTGTTGGCAGCACAACAACCAATCTATCCAGGAATTTAGGAGTTATGCGATGAATCAAAAACAAGCCCCTATGGAACAGCTCTGTATCAATACTATTCGCACTCTTGCAATGGATGCTGTGCAAAAAGCACATTCAGGCCACCCTGGCACTGCTATGGCATTAGCACCACTGGCCTATGTATTGTGGATGAAATTTCTCCATTTCAATCCGCGCAATCCGTCCTGGTTCAACCGGGACCGGTTTGTGCTCTCATGCGGCCATGCTTCAATACTTAACTATATTATGCTCTTTTTAACAGGCTATGACTTGAGCATTGATGATATTAAAAATTTCCGCCAATGGGGCAGTAAAACTCCCGGCCATCCGGAATTCGGGGTTACTCCCGGGATAGAAACCACAACGGGGCCGTTAGGGCAGGGCTTAATGAATGCCGTAGGCATGGCAATGGCAGAAGCACGTCTTGCCGCAATTTTCAACCGTCCTGGATATGAGGTTGTTGACCACTTTACCTATGGATTTTGCAGCGACGGGGACTTGATGGAAGGCGCTTCCCATGAGGCTGCATCAATTGCCGGCCATTTCGGTTTAGGCAAGCTGATTTTTATCTATGATGATAACCGCATAACCATTGAAGGAGAGACAGCGCTTACCTATTCTGATGACGTATGCAAGCGGTTTGAAAGTTATCACTGGCACGTGCAGAATATCGGCGATCGGGCAAATGATTTGGCGGCGCTTTCGGCTGCGCTGATCGAGGCACAAAAAGAACAGAACCGTCCATCGCTTATTATTGTGCGCTCGCACATCGGCTACGGGTCGCCAAACTTCCAGGACACCAAGGAGGCACACGGCCAGCCACTGGGTGAAGAAGAGGTAAAACTAACCAAAAAGCATTATGGTTGGCCTGAAGAGGCTTATTTTTATATACCGGAAGGCGTTCTCCAGCACATGTCTCAACCAGGACAGCGCGGTGCACAGCTTGAAGCTGCATGGCGCGAAACCCTGACTCGCTACCGCCAGGCATATCCCGAGCTTGCTGAGCAGTTTGAAGCCACGTTGCGTGGCGACCTTCCGGATGGATGGGATCATGAAATGCCGGTGTTTACCCCGGACAGCAAATCAATAGCCACCCGCAGCGCCTCAGGAAAAGTCCTTAATGCCATAGCAAAAAAAGTTCCTTGGCTTATGGGCGGGAGCGCAGACCTTGGCCCTTCAACGAATACAATTATTTCTAACCACGGATATTTTGCCAGAGATAATTATGCCAGCCCAAACATTGCCTGGGGTATTCGGGAGCACGCCATGTGCAGTTGCTCTTCCGGCATGGCGCTGCATGGAGGTGTGCGTCCTTACGCAGCCACTTTCTTTGTTTTCACTGACTATGCCCGGCCGGCAATCAGGCTTGCTGCCATGATGCATTTGCCGGTTATTTATGTAATGACCCATGACTCAATTGGGCTGGGAGAGGATGGCCCCACCCATCAGCCGGTTGAACATCTCGCTTCATTTCGCGCCATGCCCGGCATCTGTGTTATCCGGCCGGCTGATGCCAATGAAGTTATCTTTGCCTGGCGTGCAGCAATGGAGCGCACCGGCGGCCCGACTATGCTCGTCCTCAGCAGGCAGAATCTCCCCATCCTTGACCGATCAAAACTCTCCGGGGCAGAAGGAGTGCTTAAAGGAGCATACATTTTATCCAAGGAGAATGCGGGGCAACCGGATATTATACTTATCGCTTCCGGGTCGGAAGTGCATCTGGTACTGCAAGCACAGGAGCAGCTTTTGCTCGATAGGATTAATGCCCGTGTGGTCAGCATGGCAAGCTGGGAGCTATTTAGAGAACAGCCGCAGAACTACCGCGATGAAGTGCTTCCTCCGAAAATAAAGGCACGGCTTGCAGTAGAAGCAGGATCACCGCTTGGCTGGCGCGACTGGGTTGGTGATACCGGCGACATCATTGGCATAACACGATTTGGCGCCAGCGCTCCGGCAAAGGAGCTGTTCAGCAAGTATGGCTTCACCGTGGAGCATATTGTGGCGCGGGCGAAGCAAATTGTTACCAAATGAAGAGGGGCTGAGGGTATTGTTTAGTGATCCTCTTTGGTTAAAAGGTTTTTTTAAAAGAGATTTTTTCAGCGCCCCAAAGGATGTCCGTTATTGATTCCTCTCATGCTGCTTAAAAAAGTAAACCTGCGCTATACCTCTCTTTAAACCTTTAGCAAAGCGATTCAAGCCACATTAGAGGAAATAGGCTGCCGATTCATAACATAAATTTCAAATATTTTATCTGAGAGTGCATTATAGTTACAAAAACCGATGTCAGCAGCTGCTCGAAATAACGGAACTATATTTAACTTATTGAAATTGCTTTATTTATTTTCAAATAAGGCTTAACCTATTGAAATTTAATTATAATTTTTTATTTGACATGCACCATAAACTTTCCTATACTCCGTCCAGACCGAAGCCGGGGGGCAGCAGTCTACCATTTTTAGTTTTCATGTAGAACACCTTCTCACATTGACCAAACGTCTGTATATAGTGGCACTTCTGCTACTGAGACCCAGGTTGAGCTAAACAAAAACTAAATGCAACAGCCGTGCACAATGGTTGCTACATCTCTCAGCCATTGAGCTTGTGCAAAAATATCCAGAATATGGATACATTTTTGCATAAAAATGAAGGATTCAGGCTGTTTAACTGACTGTGGAGAGGCTATGTTTCCATCAGATAACAGAAAAAACGAGATGTTTGTTGGTCGCTCAATACATCGCACTATTCATATCATTCTTGTCATAATCATTACGTTCTGCACTCATAGTGTTTACGGAAAAACAAGGGTCGCTTCTTCCCGGAAGAAATCGGGCATCCCGGTCTCTATTCAGCACCAGCGATTGCTCCAAAACGAGATGAAGAAATACCTTGGAACGCCCTACGAACTGGGCGGTACCGGCTTAGATGGCATTGACTGCTCTGGCTTTGCACGGCGAATTTATAAAGATGTGTATGGCGTCAATCTCCCCCATAATGCGGCGTCACAGTCAAAATGTCCGCCCTCGGTGCTGAAAAAAGTGCCGTTAGAAAACCTGAATCCGGGCGATCTTATTTTTTTCTCATCTTCCCCTCGAAACAAACAGCGGATAACACATGTAGGCCTTTATCTTTCAGATGGCGAATTTATCCATGCTTCCCGTGGAAAAAAAAGTGTCGTTATTTCAAGCCTGAATGAGGGTCATTGGCGTTCAAAGATAGTTTCAACCAAAAGGCTATCACGTCTTGATCCGTGGGATGAATGGCAGGCAGAACGTTCAAGCAACATATCTCTGGCAGCTAATAAGAAAAATAGGCTTAGACTTTCATATAAGAAAACCGCCAAACCCTCGCCGACTACTGAACCCAGTAAATACGCCGCTATTTATTACCGTGATCAGTTTCACGATTTAGACCTTCAATACACCAGAACATTATGGGATAACACCTGGAATGTCACTATGAGCATGTTTCAGCAGCAGGCGCTCATAGGTGATGGCAGGATGTTCTCAAACCCTTATCCGGTGCCAACGGGACAACTGGTATGTGACGGGCACTTTACGTCTGCGTACAACCGAGGCTTTAGAATGAGTAGTGACTTTAGACCGGTTAACTGGCTTAACATAATGCCTTCAATAACGTATTTTAATCATGGTCCGGCAATACAGAACAGGGAACTCCCCCGCCGCGTCATGGGCGTTGATATAGACCTTATTTCTCAAGACAGTACGTGGTCATTGTCCACGGGAGTCCAGTATGCGGATCTCAAGCAGCCCAGCATTTCTGTGGTGAATTACCGTAAAAATGATATTAATGAACTCGATATGTCATTAAGATATCGCCAGCAGGTAAACGATCGCCTGAATATAACGGTAATTGGGCAGCGTATTCAACAATCAAGCTCAGGTATTGAACAGTATCTGGATAATGAACGGACAGATCAAAGCATTTCTTTCCGCCTGAATTTTGTCTACTAATAACCTCATTTCACGATTGCATGTGACAAAGCAATACCACGGAGATGGGCCGCATGCGTGCCAGCCGCCGTGGTTTTGCTGAAATGCTGAACTATCAGGCGTTCCGCACATTACCCGTGAAAATAAGCCTGCCTGATAAAGACAACCCCCCCTTTGACGCTGCTTACACGGAAACACTATTTCTTGTGAGACTTGTGTCGCAAAAATCCCTTGTGAAAAAGTAATAATTGCAATAATAAATATTGCTATATCCATTAATTGTCGGTTGTGCTGGTTTACCTCGACTTTTCTTCCGTGAGGTGCACATAGTCTATTGAGGTTTGGAGCGTGCGGGTGCAAGGATTCAGGTATTATGGTGAACATTATACAGCATTAATCTCACCCAAGGGGTAATCATGCAGGTTCTTCCGCAAACGATACGTAAGCGTGACGAGTCTCTGGTGAGCTTTGATAACCAGAAAATATGGCGCGCCATCTATAGGGCTGCTTTTGAAGTTCTGGCAGATGAATCAAAAGCCAGAGAGTTAGCAGATGGCACACTTGGCAAGGTATTGGAAAAAATTTCACTTCGTTATGCCAATCTCGTTCCTTCCGTTGAAAATATCCAGGATACGGTAGAAGAAACACTGATGGAGGAAGGCAACAGCGTTATTGCCCGAAGTTATATTCTCTATCGGGAGGAACATAAATACCTCAGACAGGCAAAAAAAATCTTTGGTATTAAAGATGACCTTAAACTCCCCTTAAACTCTCTTTTTGTGCTAAAAAATCGTTATTTGCTGAAAAATGATGATCAGCAGGTAATAGAAACCCCCCGCGAACTCTTTCAACGAGTCGCAAAAGCTATAAGCCAAGGCGAGCTGAATTACAAATCGCCGTATCAGAGGGAGGAAGTTGAAGCAACCTTTCTGCAGATGATGACCAGCCTAAAATTTATGCCAAATTCACCCACCCTCATGAATGCGGGAACAGAGCTCGGGCAACTTTCTGCCTGTTTCGTGCTGCCTGTTGAAGATTCCATTGAAGGTATTTTTGAGACTCTGAAAAACATGGCCCGCATTCATCAGACCGGCGGTGGAACCGGGTTCGATTTTTCGCGTCTCAGACCGCGGGGCGATATTGTTAGTACCACAAAGGGGGAAGCATCAGGGCCGGTTTCATTTATGAGCATTTTTAACCAGGCTACGGGAATAATCGTTCAAGGGGGACGGCGACGCGGCGCCAATATGGGCATACTGCGCTGTGACCACCCCGATATTGTTGACTTTATTCAGGCCAAGCAGCAAGAAGGGGCATACTCAAACTTTAATCTTTCGGTGGCCGTTACTGACGCTTTTATGGATGCTGTCCGCAAAAATGGCTCATATGACCTCATCAATCCCCGGAACGGGAAAAAAGTCAAATCCATCCGCGCTAAGTCCACATTTGATCTTATCGTGCACGCTGCATGGCGTTCGGGTGACCCGGGACTGGTATTCCTTGATGAAATCAACCGCCATAATCCCACGCCAGTAATGGGGAAAATAGAAGCCACTAACCCGTGCGGAGAAATCCCGTTACTTCCTTATGAAAGCTGTAACCTTGCATCAGTCAATCTGGCAAAATTCGTAAATGGAAGAACTATTGACTGGGAAGGACTAAAAGAGTGCATCTGGTGGGGAGTTCGTTTTCTTGACGATGTTATTGAAGTCAACAAATATCCCCTGTCCCAAATCAAAGAAATTACATTTGCAAACCGCAAAATAGGGCTGGGGGTCATGGGATTTGCCGATATGCTAATAAAATTAGGCATTCCCTATACTGATCCTCAGGCACTCACTACGGCAAAGACGCTTATGCAATTTTTTCAGCAGGAAACGCGCAATGCTTCAATGCGCCTTGCCCGTGAACGAGGGGCCTTCCCGGCTTATGAGAAATCCATATATCCGGCGATGAACCTGAAACTGCGCAATGCAACGGTCAACACTGTAGCGCCGACGGGAACTATCAGCATTATCTGCGGCTGCTCCAGCGGTATAGAGCCGTTATTCGCGTTGAGCTATGTGCGGAACGTCCTGGCGGGAGCAAAACTGTTTGAAGTCCATCAGCTCTTTGCACAGGAACTTCGCCAGCGGGGTCTTTACCATAAAGATCTTATGGCAGAAATAGGAAAATCAGGTTCGATCCAGCAGCTCAATGAAATACCCGAAGAGCTGAGAAAATTGTTTGTCATTGCTTTTGATATATCGCCTGACCAACACCTTGAAATTCAGGCAGCGTTTCAGCAGTTCACGGATAATTCGGTTTCCAAAACCATAAACCTTCCCCCTGATGCGAGCATTGAGGATGTGGCACATATTTATCTGCGCGCCCATGAATTGAAATGCAAGGGTATAACGATTTACCGTTACGGCACGAAAGAAAATCAGGTGCTTTCTTTTGGCGCGGAGGAGTGGGAAGAAGAAGCAGAAGAGCTTATTACTGCAGATGCTGAATATTCCGGGGGATGTTTTTCCGGAACCTGTGTTTTTTAGACACGGTGCCAAACAATTTCTTTCCCAATTTATCTGCTGACAGGAGTTTAAACCATGCAAAGCGCACAGAAACGAATAGGTGCGATTATCAAAATTCTCCGACAAAACTATCCCGTTGCCTGCACAGCACTTAATTTTGAAACGCCGCTGCAGATTCTTGTCGCGACCATTCTTTCAGCCCAGTGCACTGACGAACGGGTTAATAAAATAACTCCGGCACTCTTTAAAAAATATTCTTCCGCAAAACATTTTGCGTGCGCTCGGCAGGAAGACCTGGAAAGAGAAATTCGGTCCACCGGATTCTTTAGAAATAAAGCAAAGAATATCATCGCAGCGGCAAAAAAAATTTGTAATGACTACGGCGGGCACGTGCCGGATTCCATGGAAAAACTTTTAACGCTACCGGGCGTTGCGCGTAAAACAGCCAACATTGTGTTATCCAGCGCCTTTAAAAAGGCGGAAGGTATTGCGGTAGATACGCATGTCAAGCGGTTATCTGAACGTCTGGCGTTGAGCACGCATGAAGATCCGGAAAAAATTGAAAAAGATCTCATGGCGTTGGTGCCCAAAAAGGACTGGCTGGATTTTAATTATCTGCTGGTCAATCATGGCCGGGCAATTTGCACGGCACGAAAGCCGAAATGCCTTGAATGCCCGATACAACATCTCTGCCCGTCGGCAAAAAAATTCTCCACTGGCTAAAAAGCCAAGATGCACAATGGCTAAAAAGTTAATGGGCATTTTTTATGGCTTTTACCCGTTAACCCCTATGCAGCGAGGAAATATGCTATTTACCAACTCAGTTATCAAAGAAGCCTGTGCAGATTTGCAGTCCCGCTATGTTGACTATCTTATCAATCATTTTGCAGATTGGCGCGTCTGGGCGGAGGCTTCCGCTAAAGTTGCGAACCGGGAACCGGTGCGGGAGGAAGAAATTCCCGTGGCGTTTCGAACAGAATTCAAGATAACCAAAGTCATCGTGGAGATGGAAGACCTCGGGAAATTTGACTGGCAAAACCCCACGCTGCTAAAACTGTTTGGTGAACTTGCGCAAGGAGAATTTTATGCCTTTTTTGGCGATATGATAACCCAAATTGCCCTGCGTCTGTCACAGTCAACGGGGGTCAAAACCCTCTTTGAGATCGGGGCCGGCAGAGCAAATCTAACCAAGATTATGCTTGACCAGATGAGGGCGATGCAGGTAGCGCTGCCTATCATAACCACAGATTCCCAGCCGATTATTTTAGATACTATTGAAAAGCTGAAATCAGAATACCCCGAGGCAGAAATTTATCCCGGCCTCTGGAATATTACCGACGATCCTTCCGATGAACTGTTCACCGTAATTCAGCATCCGGTTCTTCTGTATGAGCGCTACACGCTTAACTATGCAAACGTGAGTGCGATCAAAAATATCTCACGAATTGCAGACATTGTGGTGCTGGGGGACTGGTTTAACTATACCGGCGAACTGTTTGCCTATGACGAGATATTTAAAAAAATTGGTGCGATGCCCCTGTTTTTTAAGGACATAAAACCCCATCTTGATAAATATTTTCCCAATCAGTATATTTTTGATCAGCGCGCCCTTGATTCAATCAAGCTTCCCAATATAACCCTGCTTATAGCGTGGAAGTGATGGATCAATTCAATATTTGAGAGCAGGATTGAGCATGTCGGCAGGAAACTGCCATCTGCCCCGCAGCGTCTTATGCTTTAATGCTTCCCTGAGCAAACGCAGAAACTCTGCGCGAGGAATCTCCCGTGCTCCGAAATTAACCAAGTGTTGTGTGGTAAGCTGGCAATCAATTAACGAGAACTTTTTTGCCTGCAAAAACCAGACCAGATATACAAATGCTATCTTGGACGCATTGCTTACTCGGGAGAACATTGATTCACCAAAAAAAGCCCTTCCCAGAGATACGCCATAAAGTCCGCCAACCAGCGCACCATGTTGCCAGCTTTCAATCGAATGCGCGAAGCCTTCCTGATGGAGACTGCAATAGGCTTCAACCATATCATCGGTGATCCACGTAGCGCTTTGATGCGGCCGCTTAATGCTGGCGCACCCCTTTATTACTTCATCAAAAGCCTGGTCAAAAGTAATGTCAAACGGTTCTTTTTTTATAAGGCGCATGAGGCGCCGGGAAATTCTCAGTTCCCCAGGATTAAGAATAAGCCGGGGGTCTGGCGACCACCATAAAATGGGCGTTTCTTTACTAAACCAAGGGAAAATCCCCATTCGATACGCCAAGAGCAGCCGCTGAACACTCAAGTCTCCGCCAACAGCAAGCAAACCATCCGCATCTGCATAGACTGGCGAAGGGAATAGGAGTTGTTCCGTAAGCTTAAAGACGGTCATGGTATGCGCAGATAATATAAACGATAATTTTATAATACGCTATACTGTGATAATAATCCATAATTTGTGTTGACACCGGGCAATCATCTTTCTATATTTTTTTTATTCAAACCGGCAACTATCGGAAAGAAAATCAGTGTTATGTGTCAAATCCGGTGTTTGAGTGCACAGGGAGAACCAAGATGACTGGCACAGAAAAAATCGTTGTAGTAGCAGGTGCCACGGGAAGGACAGGAAGGCACATTATACATGAAGCGCTGAAACAGGGGTATCGGGTGCGAGCGCTTATATTACGGGCAGGTGGCGCATACGACAAGTCATTTCTCAAGCAGCCGGGAGTAGAATCTGTTGAAGCCCGCCTTGAATCGGTCGCGTCACTTGAGGAGGCAATGAAGGGTGCTGATTATATAATTAGTGCAATCGGATCTAAGAAACCATTCAACAGGAGGGAGAATGATCGTGTTGATAATAAGGGCAATCAAAATCTGGTGCTGGCAGCTAAAGCGCGGGGATTAAAACATGTGGTGGTGATATCATCAATCGGGGTGGGCAACAGCCGCAATGCTTTAATGTGGCTGTTTCGCTTATTAATGGGCCCCGTGCTCAAGGCAAAGGAAAAATCAGAAAATTTTATCAGGGCAAGCTGCATTGATTACACGATCATTAGACCGGGGGGCTTAACTGATACACCGCTTATGGGTAACATTGCATTCGGCGAAGGCGGAAAAATTAGCGGGCGCATAACCCGCGAGGAGGTGGCGCGTGTCTGTGTTGCAGCGTTGACTGATCCGGCACTGAAAAATAGAACGCTTGAAGTAGTTAACGCGACTACGGTAAGGGCGGATCGGCGGCGTTTTCTGATTAACCCCTAAATCAAGCCAGTAGCTATATCGCCAAGAAGAGTGTTTGGGGAACGTATTCCCATAAATTCGCAACCTTCTTGGAACATCTCGCTTATTATCATCGCAGGGGTTCTTTATTTATTTTGCCAATTGCAACCAGCAGGATAAGGATCGCGGCATGCACCAAGCAGAAATACCATATCCCTCCAAACTTGATGATCCTCGAGCGCTGCAATACATCTTTCATCCCCGCAAAGACGATGTGGCCTCTCCGCCTCATGGCGCAGTTGATTATCCTATAGCTGTTGAGGAAGGGATAACCATCGGATGCAGATTTTATACTGCAGGCGCACAGGCGCCTTCGATTCTTTTTTTTCACGGAAACGGTGAAACAGTGAGGGATTATGATGAGATAGGTCAAGTGTATAATCAGTATGGGTTGAACCTGCTGGCAGTTGAATATCGTGGCTACGGAACAAGCAATGGAACGCCTACCGTTACCGCAATGCTCAAAGAT
This sequence comes from uncultured Thermodesulfobacteriota bacterium, assembly GCA_964594075.1. Taxonomy (GTDB): domain Bacteria; phylum Desulfobacterota; class WTBG01; order CAIYCZ01; family CAIYCZ01; genus CAZQKW01. The sequence goes on from CAZQKW010000009.1 coordinate 46,118, forward strand.
GCACTGGTAATATGCCAAGAAGTGCAGAAGTGGCTCAAAAATAATAACATGAGGGCACCGCTGTGGGTTATGGGGCGATCGCTGGGCAGTGCGCCGGCTCTGGAGCTTGCGTCCCGCTATCAAACAGATTTTGAAGGACTGATTATAGAGAGCGGGTTTGCCTTTACTGTGCCACTGTTAGATTTTCTTGGTGTGGATACCAGGGCTCTGGGCATTACTGAAGCGGATTGTTTCCGGCACATAGAAAAGATTAGAACGGTGTACAAACCCACGCTGATCATTCATGCTCAGTATGACCAGTTTATTCCTGTTTCAGATGCGGAAGTCTTTCTGAAAAATTCACCGGCTGCAAAAAAAGCTTTGAAGATAATACCCCGAGCTGATCATAACACCATTTTGATGATTGCCGGCAGAAGCTATTTTGAAACTATACTGCAGTTTATAACGCACTAAGGCTTTATGAATATAACCGCCATTAAGGCAATACTCCGCGACACTCTGGGTATAAAAAAAGAAGTTATTGCGTTAAAATGTGCGAAGGAACCTCCAGCCCATATCAACGCTTACGGAGACATGAATAATATCTGCTATATGATGGGCGAGGTGCTTGAAGAAAAGAAGACTTTCTATACTACTCTTAAAGACCATGTGTGCACGCTGGGGTGTGCTGCCACCGGACTTGATCCGCGGCTGCAGAAGATGGATGATGCGGCGCGAAAGGAGACCGAAAACTATCATGTCGCCACGGTAAACATATTTCCAACGCAAGAAATTCAGGCGCGGGCAGAACAAGAGGCGCAAATGCTCTTCCCCCATTTTAATGAAACCTATGCCGCGGTCATAATGGGGACGCTGGGAGACGTTCTGGAGCCCGATGCGTTGCTGCTGTTCGGCACCCCTGAACAGATACATGTGCTGACCCGGGCGTATTGTTATGCAGCGGGAACATTTATCAAGGGCTTTGCGGGAATGGGGGCCTGCAGGATGCTGCTGCCGTACGCCATCATTAATAAAGAACCAATTTTTACAATCAGTGACCGGGCATGGCGTAGAGCTTTAGCGCTTGCTCCTGAAGAGCTTACCCTTGCAATGCCACCAGACAAGCTTCTTATTATGCTGGAGCATCTTGACAAGGTGCGGTAGCAATGCACATCCTATCCGGAAGGCTTTTTGTTTTAATTGAAGTTTAGGGCGGTTACCTTGTCTGGGGCGAGGGTTTATTTGGCTTTTGTCATATCTCCCATTATTGCTTTTCCCTGCATATTATATAATGTGCCGCTTTTCAGCCTGCCGCCTTCATAGACAAGGTCAGCTTTTAATTGTCCATTCAAATAATATTCTTTAGTCACGCCCTCCCGTTTGCCATTCCTGTAATGAATCTCTGACCACACCGTACCGTTTTCATAATAGCGCTTAAAGACACCCTCAAGCTTACCATTCACATAATGTGCTTCTGTCTTTATTTTATCGCTTGGGTAAAAGGTTCTTTTTATTTCCTCATTGTGGTCTTCTGCGGCGCACTTAACGGCCAGCACGCAAAAACAGGACATACATGCCGATACAAACAATAGTTTTGAAAAATGACTGATGCCAGAGAGAACCACGAGTTTTTGTCCAAGGCGTTTAGAGATGCGCTGGGCGAGAGAAGAGAGGAGGTGGGGCATAAGACAATCAGGCCTTTGTTTTTGCAGCGGGCCGGGGAACGGAAATATGCTTGAACTCTTTGCCGTTTCCGCTGTCCCGATTTTGCAGCATTTGCTCCAGGTCATCAAATTTTTTCATATCAAAAGAATGTTCTAAATACCCCTGTGCCACAAGCATAACTTTTTTGGAGATTGCAATAAGCTGCGGGGCAAGTTTTGATTGCATAATTATCTGAGTTTTTGGCGGAAGAAAAGAAACAAGGATTAATACCCCAACACAACAAACCGCCATGCCTTTTAAACCACCGAAGATGATCCCTAATATTCTATCGAGCCACCCCAGCTTGATACTTTTCACGACCCTTCGTATTCCTTTGCCCACTAAAAAAAGCGGAATATAAATAGCAAAAAACAGGGCGGCGAAACTGATTAATGTGTTTATCTGCTGATTATTAAGGTAGGCAGAAAGTTCCTTGCTTATTTCGTCATGAAACGAAAATGCACCATAAAGGCCCAAGCACAGTGCGGCGAGAGAAAAAGCGGCCCTGATGAGCCCTTTGCTCAAACCAGACACGGCAAAAATGAGACAGATTAAAAGAATGGCAATATCCAAGGAATTCATATGCCGATGCAGGGAATAGGAACAGCACCAGAAATTTAAAAATATTCAAACAGGGTTGAATTAGATTAAAATTACATTAATTGTATTTTTTCATATATTTTTTTTTAGTCAAGATTTATTTTAGTTTCAGGTTGCTGCTCAAAAATATTGCTTTCAGCACCCGTGAGTTCATTCTCAACATGCTAACTTCACAAAAGTTTTTAGCATCGCCATTAAACTCATATAAATAAAATGGCAAGGTAAGGTAAAACGCAACGTTTTGAATAGTAAAATTGCTCACAAGTTTATTATATTTTAAAATAAAAAACGAATTTAAAAAATATAAAATAGCTCTTGCAATTATTTGTCTGAAGTAATATTTTATTCACATTGATCCTGCATTATATTCATTTATTGGTATAAATTTCTTCTGCGGATTGTATAAACGTATAGGTATAGAATTTGTTGGTATGGATGCCAGAGGTAAGATACCAATAGGTTTTCAGGTTTCTGCATTCATAAAAGCTCCTATCAAATAGTAACTAGTGCACGGTAGGAGTTTTTTGTTTTAATAGGGAGGGGTTGTCGCATGAAAGAAAGAAAATTATTTTTCAAAATAACTCTGGTGCTTTCATTTATCGCAGGCTTTGCATTAATGTTATACGATGCCGGAGAACGCTACACGATTTTTAGAGATAGTCTGGCACGGGAAATAGTGATAAAGAAAACCAATAATGATTTTGCAGATAACGCTGGCTATATAGATGCAGCAGCATCAGGAAAGAACTCGGCAACGGAGGTCTTGCAGGAACTCTTGAACAAAGAAAAACAGGCAATAGGGTTCATGGATGTAATCAAGAATACCAGGTTTGGCATATTTATGGGGACCTTTTTCCTATTGGGTTTTGCCCAGATCTGGATGCTGTATTTTCTCATTATGCTGGGATTAACCAGCAAAAAAAGACGCTGAACAGCGGGGCGTTGCACTGCCTATGAATCTCAAAATAAAGATTTCAGCACTCAATAGTGAAATATCTCTGGTAGACAACAAATTTCAACTTTACTTTTTAGGCGAAGAAAGAACGCCGCCCATAAAAGAATTTGAGCGACTAAAGCAGCAGGTGAGTATTCTGCAAAATGAAAAACCCCCTTCTGTGAGCGGTCAATTTCTCACCAACAGTTTTTTGCGTCGCTTTGCAGCCTATCGAAACAAATGGGAGCGGTTGCTAAGAGATATTGAAGAAGGGAGAAAAAAGCCCAGCAAGCATTTCTTCGTAAAGGCGCCCCAAAAAGTATTGCCCCCGACCGCGCTGCCAGATGAGGTGGTAAAGGAAATTGATTTGGTGGTTGCCCAGTTTGCAGAATACACAGAGAAACATTCAGGAAAAAAATTAAATAGAAAAACTTTAAAGCACCAGCTTGCAGAAAAAGCCCGCGATATGTATGTTCAGTATGGCGACAGCTATTATTTGGATCTTTATTATGATGACACCGGCATTGAAATTCGAACCATTAAACGGTAGATAAGATGCTCATATAATCCAAATGTTTTTTGAGGACAGAGGAACAAGAAATGAAAAAAATCTTATTATTGACCGCAATCGTAATACTCACAGGTTGCAGCACAAAAAGGCCGGTGCTGTATCCCAATGAACACCTGCAAAAAGTTGGACAGGCACAGGCGCAGCTTGATATAGAAGAGTGCTGCAGAAGGGCTGATGCATATATTAAGTCAGAGCCCGGCAAAGAAATCGCTAAAGATGCAGCTCAAGCAGGGACAGTCGGCGCTGCAACCGGCGCAGCTGTTGGGGCAGTCTATGGAAAGGCAGGGCGGGGCGCTGCCGCAGGTGCCGCAGGTGGAGCTGTTGCTGCAACAACCAGCGGCATTTTCAGGTCAAAAGAACCAAGCCCGGTTTATCAAAATTTTGTAAATCGCTGTCTGCGCGAAAAGGGGTATGAACCCATCGGATGGCAATAACCGTGTGTTTAACGCGAATATTTGGATCGGAAGACATTACGGCACTGGTTTGCAGTTTATTTACGCGCCGAATAAAAATTCCCGCAAATACCGCTCGCTCCATGCTAAGCCAAAATGATGCTGCAATGGCGTACTGCCAGGATCATAGGCAATATAATCCTCCCGATATTGTTTCAGATATTCATTGCGTCTCGTGCGCAACGCGGCATCCGTAAGCGGCGTAGCTTTGTGAATGCACAAACAAAACACCTGCAGATAATCTTTAAACGCGGCTTCTATTTGAGGAAGATACTGAGGATCGCACCACCGGTACAGAGCATATCCTGAATCATATTTTTTAGCCCAATCATGGACTTCAGAACGTCCGCCTTCTGTTTTAGGAATCCATGCGTATTTTTCAGAAATGCTTTTTAGTGGCGCAAGATATTTTGCTGTGTATTCCTTGTCTTTTGCAACAGGATGAAGATCAAGAACCGCTATTAAAAATTTGCTTGCGCTGGCAAAGGTAAAGCCAAAAACCGGAAAATCGTAGTCAGTGCCCGGTTGTATGCTGCCAAAATGCACTATCATGGAACCGGCAAAATGCATGGCACCCATGCGTATGCCGCTTGTTTTGGGACAGGCAAAAAACTCATTTTTAATAAAAATAGTTTTATCTCCAGAATCCGCATACTTTACAGCAAACACCGGTTCAAGCGGCAATGGCTTTAACGGAAAAGCTTTCCCCATTTCATCTTTAAGGATCTCATTAAACCGTATTGTAACTGTTTTTTCTTCCATACTGATTTCCTTCTTTAAAGACCTGAAATTAATTTAACACCTCTACCATACAACTCTTTTTTTTGTTTAAGCTCGCCTTAACCCGCATTCAATGACCTGCCAGCCAGTACCTATCAGATTTCTCCCCTGATATTGTCCCGAGGATAAAAACCGTAGATGCGATCTGTGACATAAGCTCCCTGCGAGGATCATTTGACTCGACAAACCCTACCATTCCCGACACGATAAAGCCAGCAATATTTCCCGCCGTTATCTGTATGCCCAGTTTTTCAAAAAGCAAAAAATAAATAAATTTTGGGAGAGATCTTTTAAAACCCGCTGTGTAACGCAGACCCGTTTCCCTGTGACTTCACATGAACAGAGATACATGATAATTAAGAAGTGCAGGTCTGAAAAGGATTGGGTGCACTGACAGACCGCCATAACTAAGAAGATGAATATGTTGTGAATATCGAAATGCCTGATGGGACATACTGAATGGATACGCTTGCTCATGGACTCTGGGCCACTGCTGCTGTTAAAACAAACAATATGTTTTTTCGTATAAAAATCCGCACCGCATGGTTTGTCTTTTGGGGCGTGTTGCCGGATTTATTTTCTTTTACACCAGTAGTGGTGTGGCTGTTATGGCAGGTTATTGTGCAGGGCATTCCTTTTTCAGAAGTGCCGAGGCCAGAATTGCTGCCCCCTGAAATTCGAAAGACTGTTCCCGTGTTTCGGCTGACCAATGGCCTGTACCATCTTAGCCATAGTCTGATAATTTTTACGGCAATATTTTTGCTGATATGGGCTATTCGCTACTATTGTTTAAAGTCTCTGCGAGCGACACAGATAAGCCACACCGAGCTAAATCGGCTGCGGCCTCCCTGGGAACTCAGCGGATGGATACTGCACATCCTGATTGACATACCAACGCATACCCGAGGGTTGTATCCCACGCCGTTTCTCTGGCCGCTTTCAGATTTTACCGTTGACGGCATCTCCTGGGGCAGACCGTGGTTCCTGGCGATAAATTATTCCTCTCTGCTTATGGTGTTTTTGCTGCTGCGGATGAAATCCATGAAAAAACAATGAACGGGCATTGAGAAGCGGGGACGATATACGCCGGACAGGTAATTCTTAGCCTACTATATCCCGAAGCGCCATCTCTGCATCCGGGAAGTTAAAGCTAAACCCTGCTTCAAGCAGGCGTTTGGGCTGCACCCGTTGGCCTGCCAGAATCAACTCTTCTGCCATCTGGCCAAACATGATGCGCAGGACAAAACCAGGAACTGACAACCACGAAGGCCTGCCCATAGCAGACCCGACCGCACGGAAAAAATCCCGAGCGCGCAGAGGATGCGGTGCACAGAGATTAAACGGGCCTTCAAGCCTTTCCTGTTCAAGCAGAAAACAGACCGCTTCCACCTCATCTTTTATATGAATCCAGGAAAGCCACTGTTGTCCATTTCCCATGTGGCCACCCATAAACAGGCGAAACGGCAGCATCACCCGCGAGAGAAATCCGCCATCCCGGCCAAGCACAATACCGGTCCTTATAATCACATGACGCACGCCCTGATCTGCGACAATTTTTGTTGATGCCTCCCACTGTTGGGCAACGTCTGCTAAAAAACCGCTTCCAGGGAGTGAATTTTCATTTACCACTTCATCGCCGCGATTTCCGTAATACCCGATACCTGATGCTTGAATAACCACCCGGGGCTTATGGTGTGCCTGCTCAACCGCTGCAACTATTGCTTTTCCAGCATCAAGCCTGCTCTGAAGTATTTTTTCTTTTTGCGCCTGTGTCCATCTTCCTGCAGCTATATTTTCTCCGGTCAAATTTATAATTCCCCGTGCACCGTCCGCATATTGAGACCAGCCCGCAGTGCTTCGCGCATCCCAGCCGACCACGGTGACGCGATCTTCCCATGCCACGGATGCTGTCGCAGGATTTCGGGAAAGAGCCACTACCGCGTAGCCGCGTGCCATTAATACCCTGCAGAGCATTCTCCCGATAAAACCGGTTGCACCACTCACAATAACAGTTTGCGCCATGTGGCTCCTTTCAAAGTATAGCGCTGGTCAGCATATATTCGGTAACGCATTTTCCTCTCATCAGGGAACAGAAGCGCCGTCTGAGATCAGGAGCATGATTCCCTTACGCACCATCATAACACCGATTGCTGCTAAAATGAGGCTTGCGAGCTTTGATATTGTTTTGGTGCCTGAGGTGCCCAGGACGCGGTTTATTGAGCCTGCCATCCAGAACACTATGCCGGCAATAATGATATTGACTATTGTTGCAGAAACTGTCGGGATGAGTCCATATTGGTTAATAAGCAGAATTGTCGTGGTAAGAACGCCGGGTCCTACGATGAGCGGAACTCCGAGGGGCACTGCCCCCACCTCTTCCGGCTCCATCTGCAACCGGCGTTTTTCAGTTGAGATCAAATCGCTGAGTGAAATAACAAAAAGCAAGGTGCCTCCTGCAATCATAAAATCCGCAACAGTTATACCGAGTAGCATGAGAATTCCCTTGCCAATAAAAAGGAAAACCAGGGCGACCATCATGGCGGTAATAACCGATTGAAAAATAATTCGTCTGGTTCGTGAACGTGTTAATCCCTGAGTAAGCCCCATGAATAAGGGCAGAATTCCCAGTGCATCTACGGCAACAAACAGGGGCACAAAACAGAGCCAGAAATTATTCATAAACGCGGCGATAACTTTAGGTACGATACAAAGCGCCGGGCTTTCAGCAGCTCGTTTTATAGGTTTTTAAGCCCTAAGCGCTCGGATACTTTTTCTATTGTGCGGATTACTTTCAAGAGACAGCGAAAGGTTTTGTATTTCATGCCGGTTTCCCCTAAATGGGGTCACCCGGTTTCCACTCATAAATAAGAGCAGGATTATTTATATACCTCATCAGATGCTCATGAAAAGGGAAAGCCGCACCGGCATCAAAGGCGCGGTGGTCTATGGTGCCCATAACAGACATAACGCTGCGCGGAACTATTTCTCCGCCAACTACCAGGGGCGCTACATGCAGATCACCTATACCTATGAAAAATACTTCGGGTGGAACTATTACCGTAACGGTCTGAATACCGGGAAGCATCATGCCGATGTTTGCAACGGTGCAGGTTGCGCCCATGATGTCCTCCGGCTGGAGTTTTTCCGTTTCCGGCACATTTGCTGTTGCGGAGTCAGGTTTTATGCCGGTTATAAAACGGGCTCGCAGAAAGATCAAGAGAGAGTACAGGCCTCTAAAATCAACCTGCCGAATGGCCGTCCAGAGGAGCTTTTTCGCGGCCTTGTAGTAGAGTTCATCCTGGTTTGTACGACGAGCCTTGCGTGCCAGAATGCGCATTTCCTGCGCCACTGTTTCCAGGTCTTTGAGATGAGGATTGTGAAGGACGGGCCGCACAACGCCAACCGGTGTATTGACCGTAAAACTGAGATTGATGTCTTCAGCTTCATACAACGTGCCGCCATGGCTCAGCGGGCGATAGTCAAGAAAACTGTTCAGCGCCGGCACGTGGTATAAACAATGTGCAACAGCCTTGATGAAAAATGCAGAAAAATTTTTTCGAATCGCACGCTGCAACAGCTTCTTGTCCGAATTTTCAGCCTGTTCTGCAGCCGCTTCTTGTGATGAAGCCTTTGCATATTCCACCAGCGGTGTTACATCAAGCTGAAGAATCATCGCTGCATGGGGGATTTTCTTGGCAGATTCAGACAGGAGATGAGCGACACTTTCCCGAAGCAGGCTAAATCTCCGTGCTTGGCGCACTTTAACATTTTGCAGTTGATAGGCTATTTTATACGGTTTAAACATGAAAAAGTCCGTTTCAAAAAACGCGATATCGTCTCAATATCTAAATAGGAAAAATAAACCTGTCAAGGAAAAATCCAGAAGGACGTTCCCCAAAATGTTCCCATGAAATTCAGGTAAACTACATGAGAACCCAAAAAATCAATCACATAAAAGGGAAATGAAAAGCACCGGCACATGGGGATTTTTATCGCCACAACACAACCGTCCGTGCCAGGAACACGGCAGGTGCCGTTATGTTCTTTCGTCACCAGCCCCCGTGCATCACCGGTGACGAAGACTCTGCTGGCTGTCTGCACATTGCAAAATATTTTTGTGGGAATGTTTTAAAAAACCAGCACGGGTATTTTTTAAATACTTAATGATACATTAAATAATAAGTGATTCATGCACATTTTTAATCCTTTGTAAAGGGTACCTTTTTCGAAAAATTGTGCTATAGATAAGGAAAATTCGACGCTGTTTTATCATCTCCGGTTTCTACAATTTTTTGGATCATAATTATAGTGCTGAACTCTTTGCAAGTAATATCCCAAAAGGAGCGTAACAGGTTATGGAATCACAGACCATAGCGGTAATCGGCGCAAACGGTTTTATCGGAAGCAGACTTGTTGCAGAAGCGTTACAACACCAGGTGCGGGTCATCGCACTCGCGCGCCGGCGCAAAAAACATTCTGCGGAGAAACGGGTGTATAATGAACTTGAGGACAATCTTACCCCGGAACAAATTAATTGCTTCAAAAAGAATCTTATTGTTATTGACTATGATTTACAAGAGCCACAGATAGGCCTGGCGCAAGATGAGATCACGATGATTCGCGAGGAGTGCCAGCATGTTTTTAACTGCGCGGGAGATACCACGTTTTTCCCGCGGGACACTTCGCAGCTTTTTTTTACTAACGTTGACGGTCCAGCCCGCTTGATTGAGGAGCTATGCAGTAATGGCGCTGTATTTCACCATGTGAGTACCGCCTATGTGGCCGGCAAGCGTTCGGGCGTAATATATGAGTCGGAGCTTGATATTGGCCAGCAGTTTAATAATCCCTATGAGGAGAGCAAGCATTTAGGGGAAAAGAGAGTTCATGAAGTATGTGCACAACGGTGCGCTCAATATAATATCTACCGGCCAAGCATTGTTATCAGAAATCATGTAATTCCCGGCAAAACCCCGCATTTGAATCACTTCTATCTGTTTTTTAATGTATTAAACAGTTTATATCGTGATGTGGAGAAAAGCGCGCAGATATTGGAGAATGGTTATTATTATATTCCGGTGCGATTTTTAGCCTTACGGGACGCCCGACTGAATATTGTTGACCTCGATTTTGTAACACAAGCGCTTTTCCACATTGGCATGAATAGCTCCGTGAGCGGCAAAACTTTTCATTTGGTCAATCCCCGGCCACTCAGCAATCAGGAGTTTCTTGATAATATAATCCAAGAGATTTATAAAATAAAAGGACTTATGATAGTTGAACGGCAGGAAGATTTGAACAATCCGAATGCTTATGAAAAAATGATTCAGGAGTGGCTATCCAACTATATGGTATATTTTTCACTAAAGCTGAATTTTGATATGACCAATACCAACAACGCTTTGCAGGGGAGCGGCATTAGCCACCCAACTTTTGACAGGGCATATGTGGCGCGCGCTATTGGGCGTGCCTAATGAATAAAAAGATAAAAGGCATTGGGAATGGTGTCCAATGCCTTTTTCTATATCCCCTTATGCCGTGAAAATATAGCTCATTTGACTAATAATTATATGGTTTTTTTCCCCTATTAGTAAGAGCATATATTTTAAAACACGAACATACGAGACACAGTCACTTTATCGGCACAATGCTGCATCATAATGAAATAAAAAACGGGCAAAGGGATAAACCAGCCTTTGCCCGCAGTCTTGTGTTTAATAGATCATTGCTCTCTGGTGAGTAGTTGAAAAACCCTCACTGATTATTGTAAGCGATAGCGAAGAATCTCTAACGCGCTGTTCAGACCACCCTATAAAATAATTTGACGCGTTTCTTTTAAATGACCTTGTCGCCTTTGCTTTTGCCCCTGTTCGGCCCTTTATTTTTTTCCTTGCCTTTTCCCGGATTAATGACCCGCACCTCATCTGTTCCTTCGTATAATGTGTCTTCGCCTTGGAGTTGCCACTGCACCAGAAATTTGACAGTTGCAGGGAACTCTGCTACGTTTGCTTTGATAAGATCCAATACTGCTTGATTGCTAAATTTGACATTCAGCACATCATCAAACATGTCGACCATCACCCGTTGCGCTGGAATCCATTCTTCTGTGAGTTCGCCCGTATCTTTCACTATAAATAATTTAAAGGATTCCGGAATAATGTTTTCAAGATCAAACTCCTCCGGCATCCTAATATTTGCGCCAATAAATTGTCCGTTGCGCTTGAGGTTAATGGTATGGGGAGTTATGTCAACCAGCGTGGAAACATTTCCTTGGACAACAATTTTTTCAATATCCTCGAGTACTACCGGATCATCTTTACCCGGAACGCCAGTATAGAGAAGAACAACAACCGCATAACCTCCGTGTTCAGGAGGAACAATTGCTTCCTGAACAGTAAACTGGATATTCTCCGCTGTGCAATCCTGGGGTGGATTGGTAAATATCTGGATCATTATTTTATTTTCTACTGATGTCTGAAGGGTAAAGGGAGCACGAGCTCCATCGTCGCAGGCAAATGTCCCAGTAATTGCCACAATCACCGGTGGGCCATCTGAAATAGCAACTGCGTCAATTGTGTCTGCCCAAGAAGTGCTTCCAGTAAAAAGAACAAACATGCTAATCAATAAAACATAAAATTTTTTCATAAAAAAACCTCCGTTTTAATAGTTGAACAAACTGGTTACCCTGTCGTGTTAATTTCTATTTTAGAACATTTCAGCCTCAACTATCACCCCCCTTAAAATTTTAGCTATTCTCAAAGCGTAAATGCAGAGACTGCGGAGTGCGCTGAGCTCATTTTTTTATACTTTTTATCAATCTTTTAAAACAAACAGTTTCTGCGTTCCAAATTAAGACCGTTCATTTCGGAAAAAGCTTTCCCCTGTCTTTTTGCAGTTTAAAATATCTTACCAAAAACCATGCCAGCTCACAGCATAAAAATTTTATAAATTTTCGGCAAATTTGTTTGAAAAATTCTGTAGTCACGGTGAGATATAAAAAAATTTAAACGCCTTCGTATTATTTTGTTATGAGCCTACTCGCAAGACCGAACAGACTGCTTCGCGATTTTAAGAACGGTTCATTCCGTAAAATTTGTTTTGCCGACAAATAATTAACATTATTGACCCAAACGGGATAAGATGATAAAAATCTTCAATATAATTATAAGGGGGTAACAAATTATCCGGAAGTGGACAGGGCACTGGTGGCCCTCCTGGACTTCAAATCCAGTGGGAGGCGTGAGCAACGTCTCCGGTGGGTTCGATTCCCATGCACTTCCGCCATTTTATAGCAAAAAGCTTTTAGCCATCAGCTTAGAAAGCTTGGGCTGATAGCGGAAAGCTCACCACAAACGGAAATTGATTATGACAAAAGGACGGATATTCAGCGGTATTCAGCCAACCGGTATCATTCATCTCGGCAATTATGTGGGCGCCATACAGCAGTGGGTTAAGCTTATGCATGATTACGACTGCATTTACTGTATCGTGGACTATCATGCGATTACTATTGAATATGATAGGCAGACGTTGCGGGACAATATTATGGAGGCTGGGGTAACGCTTATTGCCTGCGGCATTGATCCTGAACGCTGCACGCTGTTTGTTCAGTCGCAGGTGCCGGAGCATACAGAACTGGCCTGGATTTTTAACTGTATCACCCCGATAGGGGATCTTGAACGGATGACACAATTCAAGGAAAAATCCGCGCAGCACCGCGAGCATATAAATATGGGATTGCTGGACTACCCAGTTTTGCAGGCTGCGGACATTCTTATTTATAAGGCCGGATTTGTCCCGGTCGGCGAAGATCAGGTGCAGCACATAGAATTGACGCGCAGGACTGCACGACGGTTTAATAATCGGTTTGGAGAGACATTTCCCGAACCACAAGAGATACTCACGCCCACATCGCGAATCATGGGAACAGACGGCAAAACCAAAATGTCAAAATCATTGAATAATTATATCGGGATACTTGAACCGCCGGACGTAATCTGGGAAAAGCTGAGAACTTCGGTCACCGACGAGAATCGCAAGCGCCGTAACGATCCGGGGAATCCTGATATCTGCAACCTTTTTACCATCCATAAGGTATTTTCAGCGCCGGAAGATATCGCACGAATTAATCGCGCCTGCAGAACCGCGGAGATTGGCTGCATTGAATGCAAGAAAATTCTTTTTAATTATTTGATGGCCCACCTTGAGCCTATTCAGCAAAGCGCGGCAAAGCTCCGTGATAAACCTGAACTGGTTATTGATGCACTTGATGAAGGCGCGCGTCGGTGCAGAGAAATGGCAGCCCACGTGATGGATGAAGTGCGGGTAAAAGTGGGACTGTTGCCTTGCACCAAATAAAAACTGAACCATAGCACAAGTTTCTCAGCATATTCTCAAGGGTTGCTTTTATGTGCGACCAGTCCGGAGCATGATCGCGGAGACAAGGTCGCGCCTATAAATGCTTCAGCAAAATCTCTGCCTAACAACTTGAATCAATAATCCGTCTGAACCCCAACATTTTACATACTGTTTACATTCACGAAATACAGGCGATACAAAGCCGTGCTACATTAAATCCTAAATAACGGCAGCCGTTTTTCCCGGAGCAGTAAAGCCGGAGGTCGGGAAATTAACTTTCCAGGCATGCAGGCTGTGTTGCCATGCCATAACAATAAAGAACTCATGTAATGAAAGGAGAGATGTATATGACAAAAGACAAAGAATACGTATTAAAAATGGTCAAAGACCAGAATGTCCGGTTTATCCGCCTCTGGTTTACTGATGTTCTCGGATTTTTAAAAAGTTTTGCTATAACACCGGATGAGCTTCAAGGGGCGCTTGAGGAAGGCATGGGCTTTGACGGCTCTTCAATTGAAGGATTTGCCCGCATTGAGGAAAGCGATATGGTCGCACTGCCCGATCCAAACACGTTCTGCCTTTTGCCATGGCGCGGCACTGAAACACCGGTTGCACGCATGTTCTGCGACATCATGCAACCTGACGGCACTCCGTATGAGGGCGACCCGCGCTATGTTTTAAAACGCATGATGAAAAAAGCAGCAGAAAAGGGCTACACATTTTACACCGGTCCGGAGCTTGAGTTTTTCTTTTTCAAAAACCAGGATGCACCGCCGATTACACTTGACCGTGGCGGATATTTTGACCTGACCCCTCTTGATGTTGCCAGCGATCTGAGACGTGAGATAGTCCTCACCTTGGAAGAGATGGGTATTGTCGTAGAATACAGCCATCACGAAGTAGCACCAAGCCAGCACGAAATTGATCTGCGCTATGCCGATGCACTTACTATGGCTGATAATGCCATGACTTATCGTTTGGTGGTCAAAGAAATTGCCATGCGCCAAGGCGTTTATGCTACATTTATGCCCAAACCCTTGTTTGGCCAAAATGGCAGCGGCATGCATACCCACCAATCTCTCTTTAAAAAGGATAAAAATGCCTTTTTTGACGCCACTGATGAATACCACCTCTCGGCCGATGGAAAATCCTATATTGCCGGCATTCTCACCCATGCGCGCGAGATTTGCGCGGTACTCAGTCAGTGGATTAACTCCTACAAGCGGCTGGTGCCCGGATACGAGGCGCCGGTGTATATTTCCTGGGCGCGGCGCAACCGCTCTGCCCTGGTCCGTGTCCCCATGTATAAACCGGGGAAAGAAAAAGCAACACGCATTGAACTGCGTTGTCCAGACCCGGCATGCAATCCATACCTTGCGTTCGCGGTGATGCTCGCAGCAGGACTGAAGGGTATCGAAGAAAAGTATAAACTGCCAGACCCGGTTGAGGAAGATATATTTGAAATGAGCGATGCCGAACGCGAGCGGAGAGGGATCGGATCTCTTCCCGGCAGTCTGAATGAAGCAGTTAATGAAACGGAAAAAAGTTCTTTGGTCAAAGAAGCACTGGGAGACCACATCTTTAACAAGTTCATTGAAAACAAGAAAATTGAATGGGACAATTACCGCGTTCATGTATCGCAGTTTGAGCTGGAGCGCTATCTGCCCGTTCTATAATATGCAAAGGTACGTGGCTGGGTAACGACCGAGAAGTTTTGAGATGTTTTTAATTCTTGAGCACGAACCTGCAGAAGGGCCGGGTATATTTCTGCCCCAACTTGTTGAGAGAGGAATATCTTATAGAAGGATAAGTCTTTTTAGCGGACAGCCGATACCCGAAACAAAGGACCTGAACGGCGTTTTGATTATGGGCGGGCCGATGAATGTTTATGAAGAATCGGCCTATCCATTTCTGGCAAAAGAAGACCGCTTTATAAAATACTGCATGCGCACCGCCGTTCCCGTGCTTGGCATTTGCCTTGGCGCGCAGCTCATTGCAAAGGCAGCCGGTTCAACAGTATACAAAGCCCCGCATAAGGAAATAGGATGGTATGAAGTGCGGCTGACGGAAGAAGGTCGGCGTGATCCTTTGCTGGCAGAATGCCCGTCAACTTTTTCGGTGTTTCAATTTCATGAAGATACCTTTGATATTCCAACAGGCGCCGTGCATATTATAGAAGCACCAACGTGTCCTCATCAAGGATTCAGGATTGGCACCACTGTTTATGGCCTTCAATTTCATGTTGAAGCCACTGCTGAAATGATTGCAGAGTGGATTGCAGATCAGGAAGTAAATGAACGAGAGATACGACAGCAGACAGCGCATAACATGAATTCCTGTCAACAGATAGGCAAAAATTTTTTTAAAAACTTTTTAGCCCAGTGCAGGCGATAGCGTGCACTGGGCAGTGTTAAAAACAGGAGGTAATGATATGGCAATTAACTGGGGGCCTCACTTCATTGTTCCCTCGAAAAAATTGACGCACCTTTCCGGCAAGGTTGTGCTTCGGGAAAGTTTTGATGAAGAACTATTAAATAAAGAACTCGCGTCTTGCGGTGTTACCGGAAGTCCGGTTCGGGCAACCAATCCGTGGTACTACCGCAAAAAAAATGCGGAGACCTGGATAAAAATAGGCGAATCTTCAGATCGGGGAAATTGGTTTTCTGTTTCCTGGGACACTACAGAGTTGGAAAATGGCGCCTACCAGATACTGGGAGTGATGCATGTTTTCATTAGAGACGGAGATCGGGAACAGGTAGTATGCAGAGAAAATATAGTGGATGTGATGGTCGAGAATCCGGCTTAGCACATTCAGGTAATGTCGCTCGCTCACATGATAAAATGAATTTATAAACGGGTAAGCAGGGTCTGGTCATGGATTTAACATTTTTAAGGGGTTTGCATTTGTAATTTTCTGTTTGTTTTGGTATTTATAAATATTTTCTGTCAAAAAGTGGCAAGTGGGCTAAAAGTATTTTATATATTAATCAGATTTATGGAACGCGAATTCACTCCCAGCATCCTCATATTCTGTTGTCAGAATGCAGTTGTTTCTCCCAAAAAACTGATTGAAGAATTTGATCACCCTGAGACCATAACGGTAATCGAACTTCCTTGTTCGGGTAAGATGGAGACCATCTATGCATTGCAGGCTTTTGAAAAGGGCATTGATGGCGTTTGCGTAACCGGCTGCAGGGAAGGACAATGTCATTACCTTGAGGGCAACCTGAGAGCGGCAAAACGAGTCCATCAAATTGCAGTGGTGCTGGATGAGTTACATCTGGGCGCTGATCGGGTGCAGATGCTGAATGTAGATTCTGCTGATGATTCGGCATTTAAGCAGTCTGCGGGGGCTTTTATTCAGCGGCTTAAAACCATCGGACCAAATCCCTTGAAAAAGGGGGACTAGTTAGCCACCCCAGCGTCTTTTATTCCTGTCGTGCCGGCAGGCTGTGTTACGGTTAGTTCTTCCATTTACTTGTTCAAGCAGTAAAGGTCACATAACTATGCCCAAAAAGTATCATATTGATTTCAAGCAGGCTGCGCCCCGCTATACGCCGCTGGGCAAATCGGGGATTATTGATTTTCGGGAGGGATGCACCCGCTGCCGTCCCTGCGCAAAAAAGGCCTGTGTATACAATGTGTATGATAAGCGCAATTTTGACAATGTATTGATGCTGGATTCCATAGATTACCTCTGTAAAAACTGTTTTCGGTGTGTTCAGCAGTGCAAAAAAGGCCTTTTAACCAAGTCCACCAATCCGGAATATGAAAAAATGGGCGATGCCTATTGGACGCCGGAAATTATCGCTACTAACTGGGCGCAGGCTGAAACAGGGAAGATTCCTGTTTCAGGGGCCGGTTACGGCGGGCCGTTTGCTGGGCCCGGATTTGACAGCATGTGGACAGATATGTCAGAAATTGTGCGCCCCACCAGAGACGGGATTCACGGCAGGGAATATATAAGCACCGCGGTTGATATAGGGAAAAAACTGCCACAGCTCTATTTTAATGACGCAGGAGTCCTTGCATCCCCGTTTCCCCCGCTAATCGAATTGCCCATACCCATGATAATGAGTTTTCCCTCATTCGGGCATATAAGCAAAAACGTGAAGAGTGCACTGGCGCTGGCGGCATCAAAGGTCGGAACCATGCTGCTGATATCGGCAGAAGATTATGAAGACTATTTAATAAATTATAAACAGTGTCTCATACCCCAGTTCTCTGAGGAACACTATGCGATGCTACAAGACAAGATTGCTGGACATCGCGCAATTGAAATAGTGTATTCAAAAGGCAGCAGCGAGCTGTTTAAAGAAATTAAACAGAAATTCCCTGATGTTATTGTTTTTTTCAAAGTACCGCTGGACGGGAGAGAACTGGAAATCAGTGAAGAGCTTGTTTCTCAGGGTGCCGAAGTTATCCACCTGTATGCCGATGACAACGGGAATGAAATTGGCAAAACAAATCCGCGGTTTATCAAAGACATGATTCGGCGCGTACACCTGCGACTGGTAGAACTATGTCTGCGCGATCACATCACACTAATCGCAGGCGGTGGCATTGCCATGGCGGAGCATGTAGCCAAAAGTATTATATGCGGGGCAGATGCAGTGGTAATGGATATTGCACTGCTCATTGCGCTGGAATGCCGGCTCTGCAAACGATGTATAAAAAATCGGCCATGCCCCGTTACTATTGACAGTATAGAACCCGCCTGGGGATCGCAGCGCGTAATGAATCTGCTCTCAGCTTGGCGCAACCAGCTTCTGGAAGTGCTTGGCGCCATGGGCCTTAGAGAAGTGAGGCGACTGCGGGGTGAGGTGGGACGTTCTATGTTTTTTGAGGAATTGGAAGCAGATGTTTTCGGGAGGCTTTTTGGAAAGAGATTAACATGACAGCACAGAGTAAGATTGCAGAACCGGCAGACCGCCGCCAAACGTTTCCGCCAATTAAACGCGCTCCGTCGCGATTCAGAAACCCCATCGGAAAATATAAAATCAGAAGGGGGGCGCAGTGCATTGCCTGCGGGAAATGCGCCACACTGTGTCCGGAGGGTGTTCACGTAAAGGCGGGAGACGCAATGGGTAAACCGCATGACTTTTACTGCCTGGGGTTTTCCTGCAAAAACAATTCATTTTATTGTATTGATAATTGCCCGGTACATGCGTTGCGGCTGGTCGAGAACCCGTTGTGCCAGACGTTAGGCGATTTGCGCTGGACCAGCGATCTGCTGATTAGCACCTGGTACATGGCCGAAACCGGCGAAGTTCCCCGGGCAGACATTGAGTATTGCCTCGGCAACAGTAACGGGGGGTTTGACAAGCTGAGATTTAAAGCTGCCGCCACAATGCCGGGAGCCGAAGTTTCTGATGATGAAATTTCTACCGCAATTGATCTTAACCGCAGCAATGACGGACGCCCCTTGGTGACCATTCAGGTTCCTTTTTATGGCGGCGGCATGTCGTTTGGCTCGGTAAGCTTAGCCACCATGGTGTCGCGGGCGAAAGCTGCTGCGGCGTGGGGGTCCTTTGGTTGTACGGGAGAAGGCGGCTATCCTGAGCACCTCATACCATATGACAACCATATGATCACCCAAGTCGCGACTGGTTTGTTTGGTGTCCGCGAGCAGACAATTCAGCGCGTGCGCATTGTAGAATTTAAATACGCGCAAGGCGCTAAACCCGGTCTTGGCGGTCATTTGCTGGGCGACAAGGTAACGCCGGGCGTGGCCAAAATGAGAGAAGCGGTGGTCGGCAACGCCCTGTTTTCTCCCTTCCCCTTTCATAGCGTGTATTCGGTGGAAGACCACAAAAAACATGTTGACTGGATAAAACATGTAAATCCACAGGCGCTGGTATCCGTTAAAGTATCCACGCCCACCGATGTGGATATGGTTGCGGTGGGCATATATTATGCGGGAGCGCATATCATTCACCTTGACGGCAGTTACGGCGGAACTGGCGCAGCACCTGATATTGCGAAAAAAAATATCGCTATGCCCATTGAATATGCCATACCCAAGGTGCATCAGTTTCTTTTGGAAGAGGGTATTCGGGATCGTATTACCCTCATTGCCAGCGGCGGTATCCGCACCGCCCATGATGTGGCCAAGGCAATTGCACTGGGCGCAGACGGCGTAGTTATTGGTACTGCTGATATGGTGGCGCTTGAATGCGTGCGCTGCCACAACTGCGAAAGCGGGCGGGGATGCGCCCGAGGCATTGCCAGCACGGATCCCCGTCTGTCGGAAATGATAACAGTTGAATGGGGTGCCCAGCGGATAATAAACCTCTATACAGCATGGCGCACGCAATTGGTGCAGATACTCAAGCAATTCGGCATGCGCAGTATAAAAGAACTGGTTGGACGAACTGACTGCTTGTATCATGTTGATTATGTGGAGGGAAAGGATTCCGTGCACAGAGCAGCAGGAGGAGGAAACTGACGCTAAAAATCCTTAACGTTACCTGCGACCCTCTGTGCCACTTTACAAATTTAACCCATCCCGGCATGGGGGGTGAGGATTTGGGTTTCAGGGTTTAGTATCCCAAAGCTATTTAAGCATCGAGGCTATTTAATTTATTCATACCATGAAAGATATAGCTGTTATTCAAAAAATTATTGCGTCGCGCAGAACATTGATACCTGCCCAAGCAAGCCGCCACTATCAGAAGGTGGAGGAAGAAGGGGGGTGCGGTGTTACCGGATTCGCCTCATCAATTCCGGTAGGCGGCAAACACATCTTTGAGCCCTCAGTGCAGATGCACAACCGCGGCAATGGCAAAGGGGGAGGAATTGCGGCGGCCGGCTTGTGCGCCGACGACCTGGGTGTCACGCAGGAAATCCTTGATAATGATTATCTGTTACAGGTAGCTTTTCTTGACCCGCATGCTCGCGAGCAGGTTGAACAGGAATGCATCCGGCCATTTTTAGACATTGATAATGCGGAACGGATTCCCACCATAGATGATTTCCGCGAGATAGCGGGCCTTGAGACGCGTCCTCCGGATGTATGGCGCTACTTTGTGCGGGCGAAGGAAAAGGTCCTTGCTGATTTCAGAGAAAAACATGGTTTGGAAAAGCTGGATTATAGAAAAGCGGAGGATGAGTTTATCTACCAGAATTCCTATCGCTTGAACCAGAAATTTTACACCTCGTTAGGCGAAAAACGGGCGTTTGTTCTTTCCCACGCGCGCGACATGATGGTGCTGAAAATTGTTGGCTATGCCGAACAGGTGGCACAGTATTATAAACTTGAAAATTTCAAGGCGCATATCTGGATTGCCCATCAGCGCTACCCGACCAAAGGTAAGGTCTGGCACCCGGGCGGCGCGCATCCATTTATTGGGATGCATGAAGCATTGGTGCATAACGGTGATTTTGCCAACTATTACTCGGTGACGGAGTATCTTCGGCAGCGAAATATTTATCCGCAATTTCTCACAGATACCGAAGTCTCAGTGCTGTTATTTGATTTGTGGAACAGAGTGTATGGATATCCGCTTGAATATATCATTGAGGCGTTGGCGCCCTCGGGCGAAATGGATTTTGATTGTCTGCCGCCAGAAAAACAAAAAATTTACCGGGCCATTCAGGCAGCACATATTCATGGCTCACCTGACGGCCCGTGGTTTTTTATAATTGCTCGGCATGATCCCTACACCAATCGCTATCAACTGCTGGGAATTACCGATACCTCTATGCTTAGGCCGCAGGTATTTGCCCTGCAGGAAAGCGAGGCCGTGCAGATCGGTCTCATCTGTTCTGAAAAACAGGCCATTGATGCGACGCTGCATAGTCTCTCGGAAGAAGATAAACGGTTCGGCCCCATCGCAGACAAATACTGGAATGCGCGCGGGGGAAGCCATACAGATGGCGGCGCCTTTTTGTTTGAATTTACCAAGAACGGCTCGTCCACTGCGGCCGCAGGTTTTACCTGTCGAGACAAATTTGGCAGGATAATATCTACGGCACAGAACCAGCAGCATCGTGATCGCAGCATCGAAGTCTTTTCAGCCCCTGCCCCTGCCTCTGGCGCGGCAGACGTGCTATCTGCATTTGAAGAAAAAACCGCGGTGGAGATGTTTGAAGTAATAAGAAATAAGATTCAGCAGTGGGATTTTACCACCTGTGGCTGGTGTTTTGATCAGGTGAGCGCGTTTGGCAGCCGTGATGGGGCGGCCTACGAGAAAGCTCTCGGAGTTCTTACGCGCCTGATTGATTACCGTTATGCAACCGGCAGCAAAAAACGCAGCTCGCTACTTGAACTGCTCAATCGCAGCCTGTATAAATTGTTTGCCAGTGTGCCCCAGATCATAGACCCGGCCACCGTCCCTTGTAAGCGGATTGACTGGCAGTTGCGCCAGCACCTGCGGCCGCCGGCGGCTTCGGAAACGACGCTCATTGTTTATGCGCGAGACTTTCCGCCCGAAGGCGAAGACTGTGATGCGCGCCTGTTATGTGATGCTTATAAACTGGGATGGAAACGTTTTATTGTCTATGGATGCCGTGGCCAGCGTTTTTATGGATGCGGATTTGGGCCGGATACGAGCGGGGTGCGTATTGATGTGTACGACAGCTCGGGCGATTATCTGGGATCCGGCGTTGACGGTATGGAAATATATGTGCACGGCAATGCTCAGGATCAGCTCGGGCAGATAATGAAGGCCGGTAAGCTGGTGATTTACGGCGATGTGGGACAAACCTTTCTTTACGGGGCCAAAGGGGGCGAGGTGTTTGTCATGGGTAATGCGGCAGGACGCCCGCTTATTAATGCAGTTGGCTGTCCCCGGGTCGTTATTAATGGCACCTGCCTTGATTACCTTGCTGAATCATTTATGGCGGGAGACCCGCTCAAAGGGGGTGGCTTTGTTGTGCTTAACGGACTGGAATATGATGAAAACGGTGTCGTCAGAGAACAGGCCGTCCCCTATCCCGGATCAAACCTCTTCTCGTTGGCTTCTGGTGGAGCCATTTATGTTCGCGATCCCCATAAACTGGTTGTTGAGGAGCAGCTGAACGGCGGCTCATTGGTTCCCCTTGCGCAGGAGGACTGGCACCTGATCCTGCCCTATTTGCAGGAAAATGAAAGATTGTTTGGTATATCAATTGAAAAGGATCTCCTGACGGTCAACGGCTCAGTAAAGACCCCGTACGAAGTGTACCGAAAAGTTGCGGCAGTAAGGCTTGCCGTGCTGACCGACGTTGATGATGATGCATGACCGGGAGGTTCACGCGTACCGTGCGCAATAAACAGTTTTCATACGGTAATTTTTGGAGCGCAAGGCAGCGCGAGGGTTGTTTATGAAAGCCATTTTAGCATTAGAAGACGGGAGCGTTTTTACCGGCACATCCTTTGGCGCAACCGGCGAGCGGTATGGGGAGGTGGTATTTAATACCAGCATGACCGGTTACCAGGAAATCCTAACCGATCCATCGTATAAAGGGCAGATCGTAGTCATGACGTATCCCCTGATTGGCAATTACGGCGTCAACGATGAAGATGTGGAGTCGGCACTGCCCCAGGTAGAGGGATTTGTGGTACGGGAAGTAAGCCGCATGAGCAGCAATTGGCGATCGCAGCAGACGCTTGCGCAGTACCTCAAAGAACATAATGTGGTCGGCATTGAAGGCGTTGATACCCGCAAGCTTACCAAACACATCCGCACAGTGGGCGCGATGAAAGCAGTGCTGTCCAGCGAGGATCTGGATGAGCGGCGGCTGGTAAAAAAAGCCAAGGACTCACCGGGCTTGGTCGGGATTGATCTGGTCAAAGAAGTCACCTGCCGGCAGCCGTATTCATGGAACACGCTGCGTGGACAAACTGGCATCACCGCCTGCGATAACGCGTCGCCGGCAGGCCGGTTTTCTTATAAGGTGGTCGCCATAGACTGCGGTATAAAATATAACATTCTGCGGCTCTTGCAGACTGCGGGATGCGATGTAACCGTGGTGCCTGCCCATACCAGCGCGCAAGAGATTACCGCCATGAATCCCCACGGAGTTTTTTTGTCCAACGGGCCGGGCGATCCCGCCGGTGTGCCCTATGTGGTTGAAACGGTGCAAAAGCTTATGGGTTCGTATCCCATTTTTGGCATTTGTCTGGGGCACCAGATGCTGGGCCTTGCCTACGGTGGCAAAACCTATAAATTGAAGTTCGGCCATCGCGGCGGGAACCAGCCGGTCAAGCACCTTGCAACAGGCAAAGTTGATATTACCTGTCAGAATCATGGTTTTTGTGTTGACGTAACATCCCTTAACCAGGACGAAGTGGCACTGACGCATATCAATTTAAATGATCAAACCATAGAGGGGATGCGGCATAAAAAATATCCGGTATTTTCCATACAGTATCATCCCGAATCATCCCCCGGTCCCCACGATGCCCGCTATCTGTTCAACGAATTTATAAAACTGATGCAATAGTTTCCCTGCGCGTACTAATCACATGCCACGCAGAACAGACATCCATAAAATTCTCATCATTGGTTCCGGCCCCATAGTCATTAGCCAGGCCTGCGAATTTGACTACTCCGGCACGCAGGCATGCAAAGCGCTGAAAGAAGAAGGGTTTGAAGTGGTTCTGGTTAACAGCAATCCGGCAACTATCATGACCGATCCGGAGATGGCTGATAAAACCTATATTGAACCCATTACCCCGGATAGTGTTGAACTGATAATCAAACGCGAGCACCCCGATGCGCTGCTGCCCACCATGGGAGGGCAGACAGCCCTCAACGTTGCATCACTGCTGGCGGAGAAAGGCGTGCTAGAGCGCTACGGCGTGAAGATGATTGGCGCGCACTATGAGGCAATCCGCAAGGCGGAAGACCGGGAATATTTCAAGAACGCAATAAAAAAGCTGGGTCTTGACCTGCCGCAGAGCGGACTTGCCCACACTATGGATGAAGCGCGCGCCATAGCCGCGCGCTTAGGATTTCCGCTCATCATCCGCCCCAGCTACACGCTGGGCGGCACGGGCGGCGGGATTGCCTACAACACGCAGGACTTTGTAGAGATCGCAGCCCAGGGCCTGCAGTGCAGCATGATCAACGAGATTCTTATTGAAGAATCGGTAATCGGCTGGAAAGAGTATGAGCTCGAGGTGATGCGTGACCTGAAAGACAATGTGGTCATTATCTGCTCGATTGAAAATCTTGATCCTATGGGCATCCACACCGGCGACAGCATCACCGTTGCGCCTGCGCAGACGCTGACCGACAAGGAATACCAGCAGATGCGGGATGCCGCCATTGCGATTATCCGGGAAATCGGGGTTGAAACCGGCGGATCAAACATTCAGTTTGCGGTGAACCCGGAAAACGGGCGCATGGTGGTCATAGAAATGAATCCCCGGGTTTCGCGAAGTTCCGCCCTTGCTTCAAAGGCCACGGGGTTCCCCATTGCAAAAATGGCGGCAAAACTTGCAGTCGGCTACACCCTTGACGAAATACCTAATGATATTACCAAAGAGACGCCGGCTTCCTTTGAGCCCACCATTGATTATTGTGTGGTTAAAATACCGCGCTTCACCTTTGAAAAATTCCCTGAAACCGACCCGACGCTGGGCATTTCCATGAAATCAGTGGGCGAAACCATGGCGATCGGCAGAACCTTCAAGGAAGCGCTGCAAAAGGGGTTGCGCTCCCTTGAAATTGGGCGCTGGGGGCTCGGCGCAGACGGTAAAGACCCGGTTGTTGCCGATCAGCAGGAATGGACGGCGCTGGTGAGAAAAAAACTAGCGACCCAGAATGCGGAGCGCATCTTTTATGTGCGCCATGCTTTTCAATTGGGAATGTCCCTGGCCGAGATTCGCGATCTGAGCAAAATTGATCCGTGGTTTTTAGATAACATAAAACAGATTGTTGACACTGAACAGCAGATACAAACAGCGGTTAGGACATGGTGCACTGCACCGGCTCATACCCAGAACCCGATTGCAGGGCACACCACATTTCTCTGGAAGATTAAACAATATGGATTTTCTGACCGGCAGCTTGCCTGGCTATCAGGCCTTGACGAAGATTCCGTTCGCCAGATGCGGGAACAGGCGGGCATCAAACCGGTATTCAAGCTGGTTGACACCTGTGCGGCAGAGTTTGAAGCCTATACGCCCTATTATTATTCAACCTATGAGCGGGAAAACGAGGTCAAAAAAACCACCTGCAAGAAAATTATGATACTGGGCGGCGGTCCGAACCGCATCGGCCAGGGAATTGAGTTTGATTACTGCTGTGTGCATGCATCATTTGCTTTGCGGGATCTGGGGTATGAGACCATCATGGTCAACAGCAACCCGGAAACAGTAAGCACTGATTATGATACCTCAAGCAGGCTTTATTTTGAGCCCTTAACCCTGGAGGATGTCCTGAATATTGTCGCAGCAGAGCAGCCTGACGGGGTCATTGTGCAGTTTGGGGGACAGACGCCACTCAATCTCGCGGTGCCGCTGGCGCGACACAATGTGCCGATTATTGGCACCTCGCCCGACAGCATTGACCGCGCGGAGAACCGCAAGCGCTTTACCGCGGTGCTGACAAAACTGGGGCTTCGCCAGCCGCCCAATGCGACAGCGACCTCGGTAGCTGAAGCGGTACACAAGGCCCGCGAACTGGGGTTTCCGGTGCTGGTGCGGCCATCGTATGTGCTGGGCGGCAGGGCAATGCGGATTGTTTATGATGAAGATACCTTGCGCCGGTTTGTGCATGAGGCCATAACCGTCAATCCCGAACACCCTATTCTGGTGGACAAATTTCTTGAGGACGCCATAGAAGTTGACGTGGATGCGGTTGCAGACGGGGAGAGCTGTGTTATTGCCGGCATCATGGAGCACATTGAACAGGCCGGCATTCATTCAGGCGACAGCGCCTGTGTCATTCCGCCCTATTCACTGTCAGACCGCATACAGGAAATTATACGGCATAATACCTTTGCCCTGGCGCGCGAACTCAATGTCGTAGGCCTTATGAACATCCAATGTGCCATAAAAAACGACACTGTTTACATTCTGGAGGTTAATCCCCGGGCATCACGCACCGTGCCGTTTGTCAGCAAGGCAACCGGCAGACCCTGGGCAAAAATCGCGGCCCGGGTCATGGTCGGGAAAAAACTTCAGGAGCTTGGCATAACCAGCGAGGTGAGGATAGGGCACTTTGCAGTCAAGGAAGCAGTGTTTCCGTTTAATCGGTTTCCGGGCGTGGATCCGATTTTAGGCCCGGAGATGAAATCAACGGGCGAAGTCATGGGCATCGATGAGGACTTTGGCAAAGCATTTCTCAAATCGCAGCTTGCTGCAGGCCAGCGGTTGCCGCGAGACGGAACGATCCTTATTAGTGTCAATGATCGGGATAAAAAATTAATAACAGAAAGTGCAAAACAGATGGAAGCATTGGGGTTCACTCTGGTGGGCACTGTTGGCACCGCCCGGTATCTCAAGGAGCAGGGAATCACCATCAGTGCTGTGTCAAAACTTGGGGAAGGACGGCCCAATATTCTGGACCTGATAAAAAATGACGCCATTAATCTGGTAATCAATACACCGTCAGGCAAGGAGTCTGCACACGATCAGATAACCATTCGGCGCAGTGCAATACAGTATGGCGTTCCCTATATTACGACTATTCCGGGGGCTGCGGCTGCCGTGCGCGGCATTGCATCCTTGAAAAAAGGTACCCTCACGGTTAAAACGATTCAGGAATACCATCAAAAAAGCAAACCATAACTTCAAAATTCTAAAACTAAATAATATCAAATCTCACCCACTAAAGAGTTTAGAATTTAGAAATTCGGATTTAAGTTTTAACTAAAAACTGAGTATAGTAATTATTCAATTTATACTAACCCCATTGCCAAAAAGAGGCAGAGAAATGATGAAATATATGCCTTTGTCACGAAGTTTGCGTGAAGAGTGCGGCATTTTTGGCATTTATCATCATCCACATGCGGCTGAGATTGCCTACCTGGGCCTGTATGCCCTTCAGCACCGGGGCGAGGAGAGCGCCGGCATAGTTGTTTCTGATGGCACGCGTGTTATAGGCCATAAAGGTATGGGGCTTGCAAGCGAAGTGTTTAACCCTGAAATTCTCCGGCAGCTCTCAGGACACCATGCCGTGGGACACATCCGCTACTCCACCACCGGCGCATCAGAACTTAAAAATGCGCAGCCGTTTCTGGTGGAATATTCGCAAGGGCCGGTTGCCATTGCCCACAACGGTAACCTGGTCAATATCAGAGAATTAAGAGCTGCCCTTGAGCAGCGTGGTTCAATCTTCCAGTCAACCATGGACAGTGAGGTGATTGTCCACCTTCTGGCCTGTTCGCAAAAAAACGCAGTAGAGGATCGGCTCATAGATGCGCTCGCGCAAGTGAAGGGCGCATATTCCCTTATTTTCCTTTTTAAGGATAAGCTGATCGGAGTCAGAGACCCGCGCGGATTCAGACCGCTCTGTCTGGGAATCTTGAATGGCTCGTATGTGCTTGCCTCTGAAACCTGTGCATTGGACATTATACAGGCTCATTATCTCCGAGACATTGAACCGGGAGAAATTGTAATTATAGATGATTCTGGAATACGATCCATGTATCCCTTCCCTCCGGAAAAACATGCCTTTTGCATCTTTGAATTCATTTACTTTGCGCGACCGGACAGTGCCATTTTCGGCAAGGGGGTTTATAGTGCCCGCAAGGAACTCGGGCGGCAGCTTGCCCATGAAAGTCCTATTGCGGCAGATATTGTTGTTCCCATGCCCGACTCCGGAAACTGTGCGGGGCTTGGGTTTGCAGAGGTATCAGGGATACCGTTTGAGATGGGCATCATCCGTAATCATTATGTGGGAAGAACGTTTATTCAGCCCGCGCAATCATCCCGTGACCTGCGGGTAAAGATAAAACTAAACCCTGTACGGGAAGCAATAGCAGGGAAACGCATTGTGCTGGTAGAAGACTCCATTGTGCGCGGCACCACCAGCCGTATCAGGATCAAAAACTTTAAGGAGGCCGGCGCACGAGAAATTCACATGCGCGTCAGTTGCCCGCCCCACCGCTATCCCTGCCTGTACGGCATTGACTTCCCCACCCGCGAGGAGCTGGTGGCGTCCTCCCACACCGAAGAAGAAATACGGCAGTTCCTCGGCCTTGAAACCCTCGGCTACTTAAGCATCGAGGGAATGCTTAAAGCCATGCCCCTGCCTTCAGAAGAATTCTGCCTTGCCTGTTTTACTGGCAAATATCCAACCTGATACCATAGAATCTGGGATACAGAAGTAAGATGACAAAATATTAATGCTGACAAAAAAGTCGGTCCGTTAATCTATCCCGAACCATTCTGGCAAACAATCTCAAATGGCTCGGGACATATTTGTAGATGCTCGTTTAGCCGCAAAACTATTGCGCATAAATGCGCTCTTGCAGGAATTTAATATGTTTTAATAGTGTTAGAGTACTGCTGTTGCCTTTTTCCACACCCACTCAATCAGTGAAATTCCCATAAAGCATGCAAGTGTCCAGTCGGCATTACCGAGCAGCAGACTTCCAGTAAAAATCTTCCCGTCTCTTTATTGCCTCGATTCCCAGCCCGTGACGCTGTGCCCGGTCATAAAAGCAAATAGTGAGCATGCAAACAATGAATGAAAGCAAGTTTATCACAACGCCCCTGTCAGAATACCGAATTGATAAATAACAGATGGATCAATGCCAAAGTTAAAAGTCCAAAAAATGGCCGCCAGAAAAACCGTGCGCCCTTGTTAATGTTTTCTTCGATATCTTCTGCCTTGTAAACGTATTATGCGATTAAGTAATAACACCTGCACATGCGCTATGCTGCTTGATTTTGTTCACTATATGGGTATATAAACAAAAAAAATACACGCACGGTTAACACTATTAGAACCAATATTATAATTGATGTAAACTGATGTTTGAAACAACCAAACTCAGCCGATTAAAAACTAAAAAAGCCATGGTTCAAGAAGGATTGAAATTATTAATTAGTATTAAAAGGCAGAGACAAATATGGGAAATTGAAAGGTCAGCTCAAATGGGATGATTAATCTTGAAAACAATAGTAAAACGCGATTGCGTATCCTAATGGTAGAAGCATATGCAAAAAATTCTCATCATAGATGACGATGTCCGGTTGGTAACAAACGTTGAAACCTACTTAAAAGACTTTGGGTATCGGATTGACGCCGCCTTCAACGGGTCTGATGGATTACAGAAAGTAAAATCTTTCCAGCCGGATCTGGTTGTGCTTGATCTGATGATGCCCGGACTTGACGGGCTTGAAGTATGCCGGCAGATACGCCGGGATAACGCAGTCCCCATTATAATGCTTACTGCCCGCGGCGAGGAGTCTGACGTGGTCGCCGGACTTGAAATGGGCGCAGATGATTATCTGACGAAACCGTTTAGCTTGCGCGAGCTTGCCGCGCGCATTAAAGCTGCCTTGAGGAGGACCCGCGCAGAGCCGGAGGCACCGGCGGCGGCAAAGATGATGCTTGTATTTGGAGAGCTTGCCATAAACCCTGTCACCAGAGAAGTTACCAAGAAAAAAAAGAGCATTACGCTGACCAATACTGAATTCAAACTTCTTATGCTGTTTGCATCAAATCCCGGCGTGGTGTTCAGCCGCGACCGGCTGCTTGACGAAGTGCGCGACCGGGAACTTGAGCCGTTTGACCGTTCAATTGACGCGCACGTCAGCAATTTGCGTCATAAAATAGAAGATTCGCCAAAGAAGCTTCGCTACATCATAACGGTGTGGGGTGCCGGGTATAAGTTTCAAGGAACCTGAATATGATCAACGTCCGACAAAGTGTTTATTGGAAATTGCTCCTGGCTTTTATCGCCTCAATTATTTTAACTGCGTCGGTCATGGTGCTGATGTATGTTATCTTTGCCCCTGACATTGAGGTGCATCCACATATTAAAAAAAGCCTTATCGACGAAACCCGCGCCATTACCGAAAAGATGGCGGCTGCTTCTGCCGCTTCTTCTGGGTTGCTGAGCGATATTGCGCGCACCATACACGAAACTGAACATGCCAATATCCGCATCTTTGACCGCAGCGGCAGAGAACTCGGGGCCTGGATGGATGAGCGGCTCAGGGACACTCGACGAATCTCTCCGACCGTTATTGAAGAAACACTGCGGAATGGAGAGTATCTGGAACTTATCTTTCCGCGCTGGATTCACGTGGTATCCATGCCGTTGCAATTCGGGGAACAACCGGAAACACTCATACTGCAAATCTATTATCCACTCATTGAGAAAAGCATATTGCCGCAGGGGATTCCCACGATAATGGTGCTCGTTTTATTGGGCGCGCTGACGGCCGTGTTTTCGCGCATATTCACCAAACCAATAAGAGAATTAACCCATGTGGCACGGCAAATGGCTGCCGGAAAATTAGGATTACAGATAACCACGACACAAACACGGGATGAAATTGGCGAGCTGGGCACGGCATTTAATGAAATGTCAACACGGCTTGCCCAATTCCACCGGTCACGCAGCGAGCTGCTCGCTGACATATCTCATGAAATTCGCTCGCCGTTGGCGCGCATCCAGACAGATGCAGAAATCCTTATGGATAAGGATGTGGGAAAAGAGGCGCAGAAACAGCATTTGCTTCAAATCTGCGAAGAGGTGCGGCAGATTGACCATTTGATTGACGATCTATTGCTATTGAGTCGGATCGAAAACAATCAGCTCGCATTAGAACGCCACCCCGGCTCCCTTGAGGACGTTATAAACAGAGAAGCTGCCCGCTTTTCGCTGCAGATGGAAGAAAAGGCAATCACTTTGAAAAAAAATATTCGAACCGCCCTTCCCGCAGTGAGCATTGATCAGAAGCGGATTGGCCAGGTTGTTGCGAATTTACTCATGAACGCTATCCGTTATACACCGGCAGGCGGCACCATTGAGATAGGAGCACAGGCAGAAGAGGCACGGGTAACAGTATGGGTCAAAAACAGTGGCCAGGGAATCCCCCGGGAAGATCTCCCCCATATATTTGAGCGGTTTTATCGCGTTGATAAATCGCGTTCGCGGGCGACCGGCGGAACCGGGCTTGGTCTTGCCATAGCCCGACGGTTTGTCGAGGCGCATGGAGGAGCGATTCGCGCAGAAAGCGAGGAACAAAAGGGAACGTGCATTACTTTCACGCTGCCGCGCACAGCGTAAAACTTATTCGATGAACGATTCAACCAGAGCATTCGAAAAACGCGCCTGGTCACATATAGCATAAACTGCTATCCCAATGAGCAGCGCGATAGCAGTAGAATAGGCAAGGTAATAAAAAAAGCGCCTTTTAGTATGCTCGCCGTGCCGTTCAGCGTTATCCATTGTGCCACCTCACCATAAGACATTGTATTGCTCTTATTAATAGCAGTTACTATGTGAAATAGAAACATAAAATTGTTCAGGCGCGTTTCAGGCAACTTTTTTTCTGTCTTCCCGTAGTGCTGCCACTGGTTCTGTGGTCAATCCGCCTACTGTGCCGAAAATATGTCCCCTCATATCATCCATTCCCAGATATACCGGAGCGTTCACACGCGCAGCCCTATCGATTCTTGGCAGAGCATAAAGACCGGCATCAGCAGAGAGGTCCAGAACCTGTCCGATAATGTTGACCTGCCGATGAGAGGGCCTGATGATTGTAAGTACACGGCACTCAATATGCTGGTAACATTCTACAATGCGTGGCGGGCGCACAAATCGGGCGGGCATGGTGGTAAATGCCGTATAGGTCAGTTCATTGACGCCTGCCGGGTAAAAGCATGACGTTGTCGTGATGTCGCGCACATGCTCTGCACGCGGGTAATTGATAACAAATTCTCCGGTCGCCTCGATGTTTTGAGCCGTATGCCAGTTCCTGTTTGAAATGAGCAGCATTTGCGGATTGCGGGGTGAAGAGCAAAAAGGAACAACGAGAGAATACGGTGCTGCATAAATGTTTCCTTCATTATCAACCGTAGTGACAATAGTGATGGGAAACATCTGCAACAGCGCATCCACGTGCCACATTACCTGAAGGTCAAGGCTTTCTTTGTGCATATTGTCCTCCTTACGTTGAAGTTATTAACCATCTACACCACCGCTTGCCTGTTGTGATTTCTCACACGTAACCGGGCATTGGGTAGAACTTATTTAAACAAAAACGGCAGCGGAGTGGCAAAGGAATCAGGCAAATAGTTCGGTGCCAATGCCAGGGCTGCTGTTGCCGTGCTGAGACATAGCAGGCAATATTGTTGAGCCAGAAGCAGCTTGCCACCCGCCCCATATAAAATTGCCAGGATGATAATGAGTGGTAAAAACTTTTTCATTTTTTTCTCCTTTCCATTACAGTTACTGAAGTAGATTAAACACACTACAATACCAGGGGGGTATTCTGAAACCCTCTTGATTCTTGTCTTGTGGTTTTATTATGCGGGAGAAATGTGAAGGGATTTTGAATGGAATGTAAAAAAAGTGTAAAAATTATCGCTTCTTATGCGACTATTTTGCAACGAGGTATTTTAAATCTAAACAAAGGCGAATAGACTGCGTCTCTTTTTAAAACTGAATCGGCAGCAGTTATCCCCAACTGCATTATGAGAGAGTGCTCTGTAATGTCTCAATATCTTATTTTTATTTATCTAACCATTCTATAAATTTTACAGCCTCCCAGACCGCCGACAAGGGAATTGGCGCCCTTCCCTGCAGAAAGGTATAGCGAACCTTTATAAATGGTAAAGCTCTGGATATGTGTGACCTGTTTGTCACCGAATCCATCATCAATAACCTGTTGCCAGGTTTTTCCGTCAGCGGTTTTCCAAAGCTGGGCACCGTGTAGGTGTTCTTCTGTTGCACCGAGGGGCGGCACATAAGAGGTTATTAATCCCGCGTATAAATAATCTTCAGTCGCAAAAAGATTGGCAACAATATTATCATAGCAGTTAGTCTGCTCTCCGAGCTGTTTTGTCATTTCAGCGGTCATGCCTTCATTTAGCTTGCCGTCAAAACCGTTTGGAATACCAGAGTCACCGCCAACACTGTAAAACCAGCTCCCGTCTTCGGAACTTCCATTCGTGGTAAACAAAACCCTGGCTCCGCCAATTGAATTAATTCCCACATACAATTTATTTTTGAAATCTGCCAAACTCCATGGCATGAAATTCCCGTTATACATGGTGCATCCCATGCCATCGCCGAAACCATTTTCGTTAGTCCCCGTATCATTATCATCTATTCCCGAATCCACTATGACCTCCCAGCCATTTTCAGTCAGCTTTGCCATACGGGCACAGCGTCCGGCATTTCCCGTAGAACCGGTTCCTCCTGCATAAAGGACTTCTTCTCCAGACACAGACGAAGGACACATACTAAGGATAGTAACAACCACCGGTTTTTTGCCGTCACGATAAGTGGGGTCATCGTGAAATAGATTGAAACTGCGCTCCGGCGGGATAAGCGTCCAGGTTTCGCCATCCTCTGTCCAGTACGCCTGAGCCCCGTATTCATAGCTGATGCCGGTACTGACATATAGCCTGTTTTGAAAGATTACCATGCAATTAACAGCGCGGTTCCAGTAGTCGCCAAATCCGTTTTCGTCAATGCCGATTCCGATCTCATAGGTGTCTCCAATACTGACTGCACCCGTATCGTATTCAAATGGCGGAAATGGATTAATATAGTGCATATTAGAGCAAATCGTAAATTCTGTTCCGGTCTGCCCCGACAGCTCATTATCTTGAATAACCAGCGTGTTTACGGTGTTGCTGATAATATCAAATTTCCTGAACCTTCCACTGCCAGATACTATCTGAAGCACACCTCCAGCCCACTGGTCAGGAATCCAATTTTTAGCACTGTCAGTTATACGTGCAGTGGTCTCTGAGTCATGATCATCACAGCCAGAAATACCTGTAATTGTCCCGAATTCGTCAATATCTTTCAGGTCAGAGATAACCGGTTCCCAAGTATGCCCATCATAGCGCCATATCTCACAGCCGGTAGATCGCCGGTTTGATCCTTGAAACCCGGAAGAAAATCCTATGTAGAGCTTATTCTGAAAAACAACCATGTCAGCAAAGAGATTGTTAATCAAGGTGTTCCAATATATGCCATTAGTTGCGCCATTGGCGAATAATACCTGTTCCCATCCAGTGCCTTTGGTTCTCCACAATTCGCATCCATCATAATCATTTCTAGTCAAAGCATAAAGGTGCCCTTTGTATTCTTTCATCGCTACCACCGAATAATTATTTTCATCTCCAAAGCCTGATTCGTTAACCCGCTCCCAAACTGAGCCGTCCTTCGCTCTAATGGTCTCCAACGCTGCTGGTATATTTTGCGCCCAATAACAACCACTCAAGATAGCAATCATGAATAACAGTAGGGAGATAGTCATTGGTTTTGTTGAAAATATTTTGAACTTTCTTTTTAGAAGCTTCAATGTTTTCATGATAAGCTCCTTTCTTATAGTTCAAGCAGGTTAAGCTGTGGATATTCTGTGTCGCCCCAAAACAAAAAAACCATTTACAGGTCTTGTAACCACCTGAAAACGGCATCAAATGTTCTAACAGTGTTAGCAGAATTTTCAGAGTGCTTTTTCATTCGAGTGCCCATCTGTTATTCTGCTTAGATTAGATAAACTCGCAGTCTATAAAATTAATATGCCATTAAACCAATATAGACTACAAGATTTTTTCTAAAAAATTTTGCACGGGAGGTATAAAGGACCACCTATTTTATTTAGAATCCTAAATAAAGACACAGCTGGTTTAATAACTTTTATTTTCAGGCAAACAGATTGACCGTGTAAATTAAAAATTCCTGGTAGTTGTAGTCAACCAACGTTTTAAAATAATTCTCTTCCTGCCAGCTTTGAAGAAGGCTGGATGAAATACCTATTTGTTCTGCAATCTCTTCGTTCTGCATGATTCCTATAACAGAGGAAACCATCCACAGGCTTGCCAGATATCGCAACTTTAACGCACCGGGTTCCCCCTGCGGTTCGGCGTCATTCTCCTCCCTATCAGGGAAAGCCTTCATTTTTGTTTCAATGAAGGTTTGAATCAGCTTTTTCATATAGCCCTTTTTTGCTTCCTCATTTCCGGTTGTCACCACTATGCGCATACGTTAAATCAGCAACTCCTTTTTTTCTCAGCAATTAGCAAAGGCAGACAAAATAGTTTTTAATCCATTGGCTGCACCATTATGAAATGGAAGCGCGGTCTGTAACCGTTCGTCCGGCCTACAGCGCGTCTATTTTTCGCGCTATCGTATCAACAATGCAGCCTTTAAAGCGATTATACGCCTCTGCCACCAGGGGCTGATTGCCGTCTCTTTCATACCGTCCGAGGATTGAACCAGTAATAATGATGCGTGAGCCACGAAAATTAAAGTCGCTCCGGTAGTTCCGGGCTATTTCATGGCCGCCGTGGAATTCGCGATGGTAATCAATGCCGTCCACTTCGAATGCCCAGTGCCGCAAGTGTTCAAAGAGGTCTATTGTCTCGTTGGTAAAATAATATGGTTGAAATACGATTACATCAAAACCGCGGTGCAGGTAATGAATCATCCACTCCATAGAAGACATCTGCCAGGAGTCCGGGTGATTATTGAATTCATTCATACCCAAAACGTATTCAGTGATTCCCGAGCGCAGCATCGGAAAATCCTTTTCATAAAGCCGGCGGATATTGTTCCGCACCCTTCTCATGTTCACATCAATAACATCATCTTCGCCATTCCCCGGAGGGAAGCCGTGTTCGCCGAGTATGAACCCTACCTTCGCATCCTCGCCAATACCGCAGGTTGCCAGCTCGTTTTTAGTCATTCTAAATGCCGCCTCAGCAAAGTCCGGTTGAGCGCCAAGCAGTTCTCCCTCAGTGGTATGAACGATAGCCAACGGTAACCGCCTGCCGGTTTCCCGCTCCACAATGTCAATGGCATGCTGGACGTCTTCCCACATTCCTTTGGTATCTTCAAAATCCGAGAGGTCTGGGATATAATCATAAAGAATGATGCCGGAGATATTATGCTCTCGGAGGTGGCGTTTAATCTTCTCAACCAGATGGTCTGGTTTCTTGCCGATGATCAGCGAATATACATCCCAAGGCACACTATATCCGCCCTTTTGAAGATCTGCCATAACATCAGTAAACAATATCTGGGTTTGTTCCCATCCGCGCATACCGCCAAGAGGTCCAAACTTATAATAATTGCTTATCACATGGGCAGTAAACACTTCAAAAATATCAGCGATGCCATTAGGCAGTCCCATTTCGGGGATATGGTAACCCCGCAAAACAGTACCCAGCCGGGTCTTGGTCTTTTCCATCCACTGTGCGGTTCCGATCATATCCGAATATGTTTTTCCATCGCAGCCGGGACCTGTCTCATACCCGAGCACATTGACCAGTTTAACGGGGGTATATTCCTCAAGCCCTTTATCAAGCTGCGTGGGATCAATAAGGGCAGTAAACATATCAACTTCTTTAAGGAAATCAGGCACAAACCCATAATGCATCAAATGGTTCATGATATTCTCTGAAAACCTGAATGCCGCGTCATACATGTCTGGCGTCCAGTCGCCCCGCGGGTTATCTATGTGCGGCTCAATCACGCCGGCAAACAGAAGCAGGGGTTTGGTTTTGTCAAACACGCCATTTTCAGCTATCACGTAGGTGTAATAGGACGCAAGGACAGCCGCGTCTTGATCTTCTTTTTTGCCGATTGCCTCAGCTTTTATTTTTATCAGACGAAATTGTGCAGCGGATGTATCAAAAGTTATCCGGCAAAACGGTTTGTCAAATTCAAATCGGTGACCATCAATGGTGAGCACGATTTTTTTAAGATTTTTTTCCAGATCTTCGTTCCCCTCACGGATTTTCAGTTCCACCTCCATAATCCCTTGCACCCGCGATCCGCTTGCCGGTTTGAGAAGATGCAAAGGATTGGGTTTCCATAATACGAGCGGCGCGATGACTCCCGGATGTCTGCCTATTAATTCGGGGACTCGTGATATCTGCGGGTCGTAAGCTGTTTTTGCAATGTCAACGCGTTCCATGTTTTCTCTCCTTTTCTTACGTCAGGTTATATTAAAGGCGGACTAAACACAGTACCCGCTTTTCCTTCTCGCGGTCAGCTCTCATAATTAATTGCATAGCACCTGGCCAAACACAAAATCAAAACGTCGTATTATTAATCGTCTCAAAATAGAATTAACATCACGCTGCATATTTAGTGGTTGC
>CAZQKW010000010.1:0-81870 GCA_964594075.1 uncultured Thermodesulfobacteriota bacterium
TACTATATAACAATCCATATGATTATGTCAATATAATTTTGAGACGGTTAATATCATTATTACCATTGGCGTTTCTATATTCATTAAAGCCTGCACCGCATTTGTCACCAAAGACAGCTTTACGTACCCTCCGTTTCCAGGACCAGATTTTATCCAAATATTTAATGCAACCATTTCTGTTCAAAGCCTATGGATACTTGGTATTGCATGCGTCATTATGATTGGTTTGTCGTTTTATTTTCGTTATTCAGTGATGGGCAAGGCTATGCGTGCATGTGCAATAAATCGGGAAGCTGCACATATTGTGGGCATTGATGTTGACCGGATGTCGCAGATATCTTTTGCTTTAAGTGCACTGATGGGCGCCGTCGCCGGTATTATGGTTACGCCGACGACACAGATTTCTTGGAGTCGGGGCACTGAATTGGGCTTAAAAGGATTCTGTGCGGTCATTCTTGGCGGCTTAGGCAGTGGGCCGGGCGCAGTGTTGGGCGGCCTATGCATAGGAATAACGGAAACCTTCGGCAACGTTATCTTTTCAGGCTATAAGGATGCAATCGCCTTTACGGTGCTTTTATTAATTTTATATGCACGGCCACAGGGCTTATTAGGCAAGGCATAACAAACTATCCAAAGATAATTGAAATGTATTTGGCTTTTGGTTCATTTGTTCGAACTCAGTGCTCGCTGGAATGGGGCGTTGTGTTCGCCACAGTCATTGCTGGCACCGCCCGTAACTGCTTTTACCAGAAGCCCAGCCATACCATATGAGAGCAACATTTTCAGGTTTTAACAGGTAAGAACCTAAAGCAGTGAAGACCAATTATTATATATATTTAATCAGTGCGTGTGTCGCTGCCATTTTGCCGATTCTGTTCCGTCATGAATTTTCCTATTATTTATCAATTTTAACCTTGGCAGGTATTTATGCAATTATTGTCATGGGCCTTAACATGCTCATGGGGTACGCCGGCCAGATTTCTCTCGGGCATGCTGCTTTTTTTTCCGCAGGCGCCTACACCTCCGCAATCCTTACCACAATATGGGGTATGCCGCCTTTGTTATCGCTATTTCCCGCTGTAATCGTTTCCGGGCTGTTGGCGTTTGCCGTCGGCATACCAACCCTTAAATTAAAAGAGCATTATCTGGCGATGGCCACGTTGGGCATCGGTCTTATTATGCATTCTATTCTCAGCGCTAACCCTTTTAATATCACCGGTGGTCCCGGCGGCATACCCAATATACCGCCCATTCACATTGCCGGATTTGTTACGGATAATGACGTTACGCAATACTATCTTATATGGTTCCTGTGTTTCATAATGTTTATTGTGAGTTCAAATATTGTAAACTCGCGCTTTGGCAGAGCATTACGGGCACTTCACAAAAACGAAATGGTAACTAATGTGTTGGGCGTTAACACGTATAAATACAAATTAAAAATATTTGTTTTAAGCGCTGTTTATGCTGGATTTGCAGGCTATTTATATGCGCATTCTTCTCCCTTATTTTACGTTAATCCGGACGACGTATGTCATTTTGTTTTTTCAATTAAGCTCGTTACCATGGTCGTGATCGGCGGAATGAATACCATGTGGGGAGCGCTTGCCGGAGCGGTTAGTTTAACCATGATGCCGGAATGCATACGAACGGTGAGCGCTTATTTTGGCGGTAATAACACTACCGATATTGAAATGGCTCTTTACGGGATGATCCTGGTCGCAATAATGATATTATCAAAATCAAAACAATTACAAAGCCGTATCCTCTCTGCAAAAAACCGCGTGCGTTGAAACTTTAAAAATTCCTGATTGAAAAAATTTTTTTAGCAGTTCATTTCATTGCGTTTTTTAATCCATGTCATTCCTGGAAGTAAACAATTTATCAAAACGATTTGGCGGCATTTCTGCCGTGAATAATCTTTCGTTTAGCATAAGAAAACATTGTCTTTTTGCCATTATTGGACCAAATGGCGCAGGCAAAACAACGACCTTTAATTTACTGAGCGGAGTGCTTCCTGCAGATGGGGGTGAAATTCATTTTAAAAACGAACCCATTTTGGGGCTTAAGCCTTACCAGATTTCGTCCCGGGGCATGGTTCGAACGTTTCAAAGTGTCAACCTTTTTGATAATATGACCGTGCTGGATAATATAAAAGTCGGGTGCCATAAAATTGGCCGAGCGGAAATATTTTCTGCCGCATTTCATACCCGTAATTTCAGGAGAGAAGAACAGAATATTTCGGAAAAGGCATATGCAGCGCTGCGTCTGGTGGGCCTTGAAAACAGGGCAGGGGAGATGGCGGGAAATTTACCGTTTGGGCAGCAGCGGCTCATTGAAATTGCCCGGTCTCTTGCCGGGGATCCCGAGCTCCTCTTGCTTGATGAACCCGCAGCGGGACTTAATGCCCATGAAACAGCCGAGCTTGCAGCGCTTTTGTTAAGGCTGCAGTCGCAGGGGATAACTATTATTTTAATAGAACATGATATGGAACTGGTTATGGACATCGCTGAAAATATTATCGTGTTAGACCAGGGCATAAAAATAGCTGAAGGCATGCCCCGGGATATTCAGAATAATAAAGCAGTCATTACTGCATATTTAGGCGAAGAATGTTAATTTATTCCATTGGACGGCTGTGATTCGCATCGTAAATGTTAACACATATTATGGCAGCCTTCATGCGCTTAAAAATCTCTCTTTGCATGTACATGATCGGGAAATAGTGGTGCTAATCGGTGCGAATGGCGCAGGTAAAAGCACGCTTCTCAAGACCATTATGGGGCTATTGGCTGGCACAACCGGAACGATAACTTATCGCGGCAAAAATATCGTATCGTGGCAGCCTGCTCGAATTGTTGCATATGGCATTTCAATGGTGCCCGAAGGACGTCAACTATTTGGATCGCTTTCGGTGCTGGACAATTTATTGCTTGGGGCATATCAGCGTATTGTTCGGTCAGAAACATTTTATAAGGAGGATTTGCAGTCAGTCTTTGAGCTCTTTCCAGTGCTGCAACAAAGAAAGAGCCAATTGGCCGGTACGTTAAGCGGCGGGGAGCAGCAAATGCTGGCCATCGGCCGAGCCCTCATGGCAGCCCCACAGTTACTGCTGCTTGACGAACCATCGATGGGTCTTTCACCGTTAATGGTTAAAGAAATATTCAACACCATTGAGAAATTGCGGAAGCGGGGCACCACCATATTGCTGGTCGAACAAAATGCGCGGATGGCCCTTGCCATAGCCGACCGCGGCTATGTCCTGGAAACAGGTAAGATTGTGTTACAGGGCTCAAAAGAAGAGCTATTTGAAAATCAAGAAATACAGCGGGCTTATCTGGGCAAATCGCCCGATATGGCACGATGGCGCCCTCATGAGGGGGGGTGATAGAGAAAAGAATGTTGATTTTTTTGCTTTGAATTTTATCGTATAACCTGTGATTAAAAAAGCTATGGGAGGAGATTATTATGAAAAAAATTGGCGTTTGGCTACTTGTAATTGTGTCAATATGTGTTTTTAACTGGGTATCGGCAGCAGAACCCATAAAAATTGGCTGTCTTTTTGACTTGTCAGGTCCGGCAGGGCATATCGGGACGCCGTCAAAATATGTCGCTGAAATGGCAGCGGCACGGATCAATGAAGAAGGCGGCGTCAATGGCAAAAAAGTTGTGTTGG
Source organism: uncultured Thermodesulfobacteriota bacterium (assembly GCA_964594075.1). Taxonomy (GTDB): domain Bacteria; phylum Desulfobacterota; class WTBG01; order CAIYCZ01; family CAIYCZ01; genus CAZQKW01. The sequence goes on from CAZQKW010000010.1 coordinate 3,677, forward strand.
TTTATGGTGATTCTGAAAGCGATGCCGGCAAGGCAGCACTACAGGCAAAACGCTTGATTGAAAAAGAAAAAGTTGCCGCCCTCATAGGGCCGACGAGAACAGAAAGTGCTATGGCTATTCTTAATATTGTCGAAAAAGCCGGTATTCCAACCGTAGCCTGTGTTGGGGGAACACCGCCGGTAGATCCGGTTAGAAAATGGGTTTTTAAATCACCACAGAAAACAGTTACGGCAGTTGAAAAAATTTACCAGTATCTCCAAAAAAAGGGCATTAAACAAATTGCCATCATAACTGCAACTGATAAATTTGGCGAAGAAGGCGAAAAGTCACTGCTCAAGTTGGCAAATTCATATGGTATTACAATAACATTAACAGAAAAATTTGATGTAAAAGATTCAGATATGACAGTTCAATTAACAAAGCTGAAAAATACCAACGCACAAGCGCTCATTTGCTGGACTATTGGACCGCCAGGCTCAATTATAGCGAAAAACGTCAAGCAGTTAAACTTTAAAATACCGCTTATTCAATGCCATGGATTACCTGACCCCAAATATCTTGAGCTTGCCGGAACTGCAGCAGAGGGAACCATAATGCCCTCAACAAAGTTAATGATTCCGGAGCAATTGCCAGATACTGATCCTCAGAAAAAACTGATTCTTGAGTTTGTTAATGAATATGAAAACGTAAGAAAATACGGAAAGGTCAGCACTCATTCAGGTTACGCATGGGATGCCATCATGCTTGTGGTTAACGCTATGCGATTAGCAGGAACAACAGAACCCGAACAGGTTCGATCTGCAATTGAAAATACAAAAAATTTTGTTAGTATCAGCGGCATTTACAACATGTCACCGGAAGATCATTGCGGACTTAGCGTAGATTCTCTGGTTATGGTTATGGTTAAAGACGGCAAGTGGAAAATAATTGACTGAACAAAATCCATAAAAGGTTATAAAACTGTTCAATCTAAACAACAGCTGGTTTTCTTAGTTAGAACTCGATGAGTAATTTAAAAGCACGGTGCAGGTATTACCCGCCGTGCTTTTTTATCGGAATGCGCTGTGCAGACCCCCATCTGTAACCATCTGGGATAGGTGGGTTGAACCGGCGCCAAGACTATTTTAATGTCTGATAATATATATTATGTAAACTAATTGCTGCGTTGCGATAGAATATAATTTAACATTTTAACTTCCCCCCCAGTAAGAAAACGATATGCTCCCGGTTTAAGGTTTCTATCAAGCTTTAACGGACCGAACCCTATGCGTTTAATTTTTAAGGCTGGATATCTAATTGCTTCAAACATTCTCTTAATCTGGCGGTTTCTGCCTTCCCAGATTGTTAATTCGATCCAGGTATTTTGAGTAGTTTTTTTATGCACCCTTAATTTAAGTTTTCCAACAGGTCGGCCATCAAGCTGAATACTCGTTAAATTATTTAACACTGAGCGTTCAGGCAATCCTTTTACTTTAACGAGATAGGTTCTGCTTATGTTATGTCGTGGGTGTTGAAGCAATTGAGCTATAGTGCCGTCATTGGTTAAAATCATGAGCCCTTCGGTGTCATAATCAAGGCGGCCTATGGGATAAAGTCTTGTTGGTATGTCCCGGAACAGATCTGCTATAGTCTTGCGGCCTTCAGGGTCTGAAAGTGTTGAAACACACCCTCTGGGCTTATTTAACATGATGTATAATTTAGAAGAGTGTTTCTGGATTGCTTGATTGTCAACTTTGATGCTGTCTTTATTTGGGTCTGCCTTTGTGCCAAGCCGGGTTACCACGAGCCCATTTATTGTTACTCTGCCGTTACGTATCAGTTCTTCTGCTTTGCGACGTGAAGTAATGCCACTATCTGCTAAAATTTTCTGCAGTCGTACGAGCATAATAGTTTACATAGTGTCTTCTGACGATTTTACTGGATTATGCAGTTCACTGGCCGCATGGTTTTCATCGTTGTTTTCTTTGCAAGCTACCGGCTGCTCGTCCACCTGAATGTTATTATTCTGGCAGCCCTGCCCTTCCGTCTTTTTTTCTTCCGTACACATCGCGACGTCGGAAGATTCATCATGCCGAATATTCTTTGTCATCCGGTCGCTAAGCATTGACGGCAGATTCACATCATCAAGATCTTCAAGCTCTTTAATAGATGGGAGGCTGGAAAGGTTTTCTAATCCGAAAATCTCAAGAAAGGTTTTCGTGGTGCTAAGCAAAAATGGTCTGCCCGGAATATTTTTTCTGCCTGAAATACAGATAAGTTTTTTTTCCAGCAATGTTTTAATAACGCCTCCGCTATCGACACCGCGAATTTTTTCAATTTCAAGTCTGGTAATGGGTTGTTTATAGGCAATAATGGCAAGGGTTTCAAGGGTTGGCTGCGTGAGCCTGAACGGCTTTGTCTTTTTTAGCCGTTTCAACCATGATGCAAAAGCAGGTTTAGTGCGAAACTGGTAGCCGTTAGCCACTTCCCTAAGTTGAAAGCCATGTTCGGGCTGTTCATAGTCTTTATGCAAGTCTGAAATTATTTCCTCAATTTCTTTTTTTGTAATATTTTCAATAATCTGTTTAATCTTATCTGCAGTCAGTGGCGCGTCGGATGCAAAAATCAGTGCTTCAATAAGTCCCTTTAATTCTGTTCTATCCATTGATTCTCCATGAATTCAGTTAAGATACTGAGGATGGTGCGGTGGCTGCGCGCTCGTTTTCTCTTTCTTCAATTGAATAGATATAAATTGGACCAAACGGAGTGTGCTGTAACACCCGCACTGCCTGAAGTTTGATTAGCTCAAGAAGCGCAAGAAAGGTGCTGATTATTTCCTTCTGGGTCTTTGAACCGACGAATAGAGCATCAAACGTCACCGTTTTATTATCTTTTAACACCTCCAATATCCAGAGTATTTTGTCCTTGACCGATATCTGTTCAGCGGTTACTTGTAATAATGCATTCTTATCGTCGCTTTTATTTAATATATTTTTTAGGGCGGTCAATAGATCATACAGGCTGAGTTCGCACCCTTCAGGCTGTTTAGTCTCTTTAGCCATGATATCTTCAAAACAGCTCCGCGTAAAAACATCTTTTTCTAAAATTTCTTTTTCCTTTAATGCCAGGGCGGCGTCTTTATATTTTTGATATTCAATAAGCTGGCGCCGCAGTTCTTCAAGCGGATTAGGACCCTGATCTAAATTTGTCTCCTCTTCCTGCTGGGGGATCAAGGCACGCGACTTTATATGCATGAGCGTTGCCGCCATGACGAGAAATTCACCTGCTATTTCGAGATTCAGTGCTTTCATTAATTCAAGATATTCCATATATTGTTGGGCAATAGTCACAATGGGAATGTCGTAAATATCTATTTCATTCTTGCGGATCAAAAATAAAAGCAGATCAAGGGGGCCTTCAAAAATATCAAGTTTTACTTTATAGGTCATGTGATTACATCTTTCCCTGCGGTGTGTTTGCTGTTATTTTAAATAAACCGCATATTTTTTTCTTATATACTCCAGCTCCGCTTCGCGTCCTGCAATTTTTTCGTCGAGCACAGCGTCCTGCAAATCCTCAAGGATCCGCTTATAAATTTTTCCGGGTTTAATACCCATTTTAATCAAATCATTGCCATTGATATGGATGCTGATATTCTGTAAATGGGTGAAATATACTGAAATGGCACGTCTAATATCCGGATGCGTTGTCTTTGCCATTATATATAGACATACTTCCGTTGGTAGCGTATTCAGCCGGCGATATAATTCGCTGTTTTTAATTGTGCGTTTTGCGAGCATCCATTTTAAGATATCCTGACCTTGGGATTTTGCCAAATAAACTTTTTCAGCATCTCTTTTGGTCATGTGAAATTTAGTGCAGAGTTTTTCACTCTCCTCGCGAGAAAGTTGTTCGGTAAGCGCGAGGTAAAAGACCAGCCACCGATCACACACATTATTCAAATAAAGCAAATCAAACCAGGAAAGCACAGTATCGCAACTCTTGAGTATTGTTTTGAGAGCCGGTGTATATTGTATTGAGGGATGTATATAGGTTAATAGGCCAAATTCTGCCATGCGTTTTATGATAGATAGAACCTTTTCCTCGTTGAGTATGAGCTGCAGCTCAATAAATAACCGTTTGCCGCTTAAACCTTTTATGAAATCCATTTTAACCGCATTCTCAATAAGGCTTCTGGTAAGCTTGCTGAACCGGAAAGAAAGCCGTTGTTCAAAGCGGATAGCCCGAAAAACACGCGACGGATCTTCTACAAAACTGAGATTATGAAGGACGCGAATAAATTTTTCTTTGATATCCCGAACGGCCCCAAAAAAATCGATCAAATTGCCCCAAGAGCTTTTATTGAGCTGAATGGCAAGCGTATTTATAGTAAAATCTCTACGATACAGATCATGCTTGATGGAACTCCATTCAACGATAGGGGGCGCTGCCGGATGTTCATAATATTCAAGGCGGGCGGAGGCAACATCAATTTTTAACTGCTCAGGGAGCACAATCACGCCGGTTCCAAATTTTCTGTGCACTTTTGTAGTGCACGGATATTGCGAGGCAAATGCGCGAGTAAATTTTATTCCGTCACCCTCAACCACGATATCTATATCATAATTTTCAATTCTGAGAAATATATCGCGCACAAAACCGCCTACTGCATAAACATTATACCCCAGGCTGTCAGCAACATCGCCAATCTGATGCAATAAGGCAAACACGCGACCTGACAGTCGCTCCTTAAGCACGGAGTGCACAATTTTTCTTCGCGGGGTTTGCGCAAAGGATATTGATTCAGCCTCAGTCAATCCGCTATCTACATGCAATGCCCGCAGCAGGTCAGTACGGGTAATGGCGCCGACGATTTTTTTGCGTTCAAGTACAGGAATAAAACGCTGATTATTCTCAATAATAGCCTTTTGAATATCGGTGAGCGGTGTTGATGGCTTGGCAGTAAAAAATTCTGTGGTCATATATTCGCGGACCGGAACATTCTGTAAGCCGTGAAATAACGCTTTTTCGGCAATTTGCCGCGAAATCAGACCAACAAGGCTATTTTTATCAATGACTGGCAAAACATTAATATTATATCTGGTAAGCAGTTCGGCTACTTTTTTAACTGTTTCTGTTGCCGTAATAGATATGACCGGCGCAACCATTAAATCCTTTGCCGTTTTAACCGGCTTTATCGTTCTGTTTAGTTTGTCTAAAAGCTTATGCTCAACCTGGGCTAATGTCATATCATGAATAGTTACTGCAGCGGCTGTCGGATGCCCTCCGCCGCCAAATTCAGACAGGACTTCGGCAACATTTACCTCCGGTATTCTACTTCTTGCAATTAGATAAATTCTGTCATCCATATTAGCGAGCGCAAAGAGAACATTTGCGTTTTGCATATCCTTTAATTTGTGAACCAATATTGAAAATTCACCCACATAGCTTTCAGCTGATGCGCGAGTAATCATGATATCAATGCCGTTAATGGTTTTTATGGAGATATTTTCCACGAGTTGATTAAGCAGTGTTACCTGATCGGCAGTCAATTCTTTGGTGATCATGTCAGAGACTATATTCAGGTTCGCGCCACAGGATAACAGGTATGCTGCAGCCTCATAGTCTTCAGGAGTGGTAGAGGCAAAAGTAAGATTTCCCGTGTCTTCGTAAATTCCGAGCATGAGAATGGTCGCTTCATCGGCAGTAAGGGCTATTTTATTGCGCTTTAAAATTTGGCACATAATAGTTGCTGTTGCGCCCACTGGCTGTATATATTCAACCTTCCCAGAAATGTCATCTGAAGAACAGGGGTGGTGATCATAAATATGCACCTCAATATCATTTCGGCCGCACAGAGTCGCAAATTTACCAATTCGCCCCTTTTGCCGAATGTCCACCAGTATCAACCGTTTTACTTTGTTAAGCGGAATATTTTTTACTTTTTCGGTCTGAAATGCATACAGCGTTGACTGGAGAAAAAAATCCCTGAGATTTTTTTCCTGCCCGCCAGGGAACGAGAGGACTGCATTGGGATAGAGCTTTTTAGCGGCAAGCATTGATGCAAGACCATCAAAGTCTGCATTAATATGAGTGGTAATAACATCCATTACTGTTTTAATTCAGTACCCAAAGACAATGAGTCATGGTGAGTTTGTTAATGGATCATTATCTGCGCGGATGATATTTGTCGTGCACTGTTTTTAACTGGTCACGCGCCACATGGGTGTAGATTTGTGTTGTTGATATATCTTCATGTCCCAGCATGGACTGGACGGAACGAAGATCCGCACCGCCTTCAAGCAAATGACTGGCAAAAGAATGGCGAAGACTGTGCGGCGATATTTTCTTCGTGATGCCCGCTGCCAAACAATATTTTTTTATTATTCGCCACAACCCTTGTCTGGTCAACCGATTCCCGCGGCGATTAGTAAAAAGATAAACAGTATTTTTCCTACCCAGCAGTGCAGGTCGCGATTCTTCCGTATATCGTTTAACCCACGCGAGAGCTTCTTCTCCAAGAGGGATAACCCGTTCTTTAGACCCCTTGCCGAAAACCCGTATAAAGCCGGCTTCGTAGTTTATGTTATTTACCGTGAGAGCCACCAATTCAGAGACTCTCAGGCCGGCTGCGTAAAGGAGTTCAAACAACGCTCGATCCCTGACTCCCAAAGCAGTAGTAATATCTGGAGCTTCTATAAGGGCCTCAACTTCGTTGATGCTCATCACATTAGGCAGTTTGCGTTCCGCTCGGGGGCTTTCTACATCCTGCAAGGGATTTTTATCAATCAGGCCATCGTGCAGCAGATACTTAAAAAACGTTTTGATACAGGATAATGTCCGCGCAAGCGACCGGGGCGAAAGGCCCTGCTTTCTTTCATGATTAAGAAACATGAGCACATCAACACGAGTGCAAAACAGTATGGATTGTGTATTTCGCTCTTTGAGAAATGCGCAATATTTTTTTAAATCGTGCGCATAAGATTCTAAGGTGTTCGCGGCGAGTCTCCGCTCCACGGCTAAATAATTAATAAACTGATCAAGCAACTCGTCAGTATTCTTATCCATGTGCTTTTATCAAGTTAGAATCGTAATGACCCATTTATTTATTAGAATTGCCAATGTAATATAAAATAGATTCCCGTGCTCGTATAAACTGCGTAACTGCCCAATTAAAAGGCACGTCTATTCCTGATTCATTGCCGAGTTTCACAATGGCGCCATTGAGCGCATCTATTTCAGTTTTTTTGTGACGAAGGATATCCTGCAGCATTGAAGGATGATGCTTAAAGGTAAGCGGAATCAATCTGTTGAACAATACTTCCTGATATTGCGCTGGGGTGCTCCAGTCTATATCAATATTTTTACGAGATATAATAGTAAATATTTCCTCAATAATGAATGCCATTATGTTTTTGCAGCCCTGTGAGGAAAGCAGCGCACCATAATAAGCATTCATTAAGGTTGCAAGACCATTTAATGCGCAATTGTAAAGCACTTTGCCCCAAATGTATTTCTGAATATGGTCAGTAACCTCCGTTGGTATATGAGCGGCATTAAATGCATCGGCAAGAGTCTTAACAAAGTTCTTCTGATAGCCTTTAGAAAGTCCTCCTATAACGGTATTGTCTGCAGATACGGTGACATTAACCCTGCCGGGCTCGACAAACTCGACACCGAAGATAACCCTGCCGCCTATTGTTCTCTCTTTACCAAATAGTTCTTCAATTTTTTCAATATTCCCCAGACCGTTTTGCAACGAAACAATAGGGCACGTTATAGTTGGATATGCTGCCAATTCTGTGAGAACAGATTCCGTATCATAAGACTTTACCGTCAACAAAATAACATCAAAACTGAGCGGTTCGGCCTTCGCCACATCGGCCAGACTCTCATAACCGGCAAGATTATGAATGATATGCGTTCCCCATATGCCTTCTATTCTAAGTCCTCTCTGCTTAATTGCATTAAGATGAGGTTTGCGTGCCACAAGACACACCCGATGTCCGCCTTTTGCAAGCAATCCACCAAAAACAGATCCAATGGCTCCTGCGCCAAGCACAAGTATTTTCATCATGCTGCTATTTTTAAAAAAATATTAAGTCTTCTCTTCTCAACAGTTTCCAGTTATCCCCTTGCTTTTGATAAATAAATTTTATTTCTGAATCATGATGCTCTTTCGGCGCTTTGTTACCATTGGTCTTTCCCCTTTCCCAGGCATATTTAATGGTCACTTCAACCGTTTGCAATCCGAAGTTTTTATCAATGATATGCTTCTCTATTAAAGTCGCATCAGTAAACATTTTGCTGATTTTTTCCCAATACACCGCAAAATCCTCCTCGATCTGAGTATCCGGGGGAGTCCAGGACATTGTACTGAGGAGATAAAAAACGGCTATCATCACCAGGCATAATACTGTAATCAATTTGCCGGCCATTTCTCTATTAAGTTTCACGATAGCCTCTGGTGCTTTTATTATCCACGCCGAAGAATTATTTTTCGTTTAATAATTTAATAGTTTTTTCAACCTGTGTTTTGAAGGCACGCAATGCTTCCAAATTGTCGAAATAATATTTTTCTTTGTTGTTTTGAAACGGCACGTAAACCGCCTGATTTATGTCCCACTGATTAAATCGTATCATAAAATCACCCTTAGAAATAAACGTCACACTGGTATCTTCGCGCTTAATCGATTTCCACTCGTTTGAGAATTCATGTATATACATGAGAGCTTTAGACAGGCCCTCGAGTTCGTCAACATCGAGATACCAGTAATCGGGACAAAATAATGATTCGTTACCCTCAGCCGTTTTTTGTTCACATACATTTATTTTCAAGCCCTTGAGTTTTTCGTTTTCAGTTTCGACTTGATAAACGACAACTGCTTCCAATTTAAGCGCCTTATTGCTACTATTTATGATATCAGGCTTAATATGATATAAATCACGAATAAACGTGACCCCCTTTCTTGAAACAAATTTATCCAGTTTAGTGCCTGTCTCAACGTGTTTTTGTTCTGGTTCACTTTTCTGGCTGCACATAATAAAAAAGGGGACTACAACAATTGACAAAATTATTTTTAGATATCGCATTAATTTGTCTCTCCCGTATAGTATTAGTATTGCTTAGTGCTGGCAGATTATATTGTAACCTGCACATTGAAGATTACTCCTGCTTTACAGGCATTTCAAGATAATTTACTATGTTAGGAAAACACAGGGAAGGCGAGCTATGCCGAAACCTTAATGGGTAAAATCGGAAGATAGTTAAAAGAGGTCGTCGTAGCAAATGGTGCTTATACCGTAATTACGGTTCTGCACGCAGAGGCGTAAATGTTTTTTCGTTTTAAAAATCTCTTTTTTATCAGAGGGCCTAAACGAATGGGATTTCTTAAACGAATGCTTTGAAAATGAATATTGCAATAAAAGAGCACAGCACCAACACAAAAAGAACTAACTCAAAAAACTTCATTTTTTGCTCCTATGTCGATTTGGGTTGAGGATGACATTGTGTAAAAAGCAATAACCAACAAAATACGGATAATGGAATCGGCACATTCATTTCATTTCTAAATAATAATTTTTCTATTATATTACGTATAATCGATCGTTTCTGTGTGGTATTCAGCTCATTGCATTCATAAAGAAGCCAATTAACATGGCAGAACCATTTATATTATTAATTAATCCTTGGATTTATGATTTTGCCGCTTATGACCTGTGGGTAAAACCATTAGGTCTGCTATACATTGCGTCGGTGATAAAAAAAAATGGCTTCGGAGTCCATCTCATTGACTGCCTCGATCCCTATCATCCAAAAATGGTTAATACTGCTGGCGGTGCCAAGTTAACACGGAAGGAAACCGGTCGAGGCCATTTTTACCAAGAACAGGTTGAGAAACCGGCACCGTTAAAAGGGATTATTAACCGGCAATACAAACGATACGGAATAACCCCGGCGGTTATTGAACAAGAACTGGCATTGATTCCAAAGCCTGACGTTATATGTGTTTCTTCAATGATGACCTACTGGTATCCGGGGGTTTTTGAGGTTATTAGGCTGGTAAAAACTCACCATCCGGAGGTGCCGGTTATCCTTGGAGGTATATATGCAACGCTTTGCAATGAACATGCTAAAAAATTATCAAAAGCGGACATTGTTATTTCCGCTCAAGGTGAATGCAAAGCTCTACGCATAATTTCAGATTTAACCGGCAAGTACATTGATTTCACACCTGATCTTACACAACTCGATACCATCCCCTATCCGGCCTATGAACTGTTATCATCACGCAAAGCCTTGCCAATACTTACTGCCAGAGGATGCCCTTTTAAATGCACCTATTGCGCCTCCTCGCAATTGACCCCTCAATTCATAAGAAGAAATCCATCCCGGGTTGTTGATGAAGTTGAATATTTTGTTATCAGGGAGGGCACGACTGATTTTGCTTTTTATGATGACGCATTTTTGTATAACCCGGAAGAACATGCAGTACCCATATTAAAGGAAATAATAAAGAGAAAATTAAAGGTACGCTTTCATTTCCCAAATGGTCTTCATATTCGTTACATTACTCATGCGATTGCTGAACTTATGGTTCAGGCTGGATGTAAAACAATACGCCTTGGACTTGAAACAGCAGAGACAGTTAAGCAGATTTCAACAGGAGGAAAAGTTTCTACAGATGATTTTATAAAAGCAGCGTATGCACTTAAAACAGCAGGATTTACTGAAAGAGAGGTGGGGGTTTATATTCTTGCAGGGCTTCCCGGGCAGGACGTAAATGAAGTTTACAAGACCATCCAATTGGTAAAAGAACAAGGCCTGAAACCGCTGATCGCAGAATACTCGCCTATTCCCGGAACTGCTTTATGGCAAATGGCGATTACAGTATCACCTTTTCCCATTGCAGAGGAACCGCTGTTTCACAACAATACGCTTCTCCCCTGCCAGTGGGAAAAATTTACGATTAGCGATCTGGAACTATTGAAAAAGACTGCACGGAGTTAAGAGTAATATCGCATTCTTTTACAAGCTGACCTCTCAGATTTTTACGCAAAAAAATATTCATTTCTAAGAACGGTCGTCCAATGGAAATATATACTTATCTCATACCACCTGCTTTAGGATATTTTATATGTTATCGCAAGAGAGGGCTTACTAAAAAAAATTATATTCGTACTAAATAAATAATATACATTTCAATTAATGTCATAATCACATACAAAAGATAATTTAAATTTGAAATAAAAATAATGCTTGTAAATCATAAATTATTATGCTTAATTTATTATCAATTTCATTTGTAAAGCAATCCGTGCCCTTCAATCGAGTATTTTGTTTGCTATAAAACAATTTATTTCATAGGGGTAAAACGATGCTAATAAATATTTAAAAAAACTGCTTACAGAAACAGTGAGCGGTTTTTTTATTTAAATTTATGCAATGCCAGCAACTTAAGAGAAAAATGGTTAAAACTGCCTATAAGAAAGGAGGTGATGAGTAGTCTTATTGTGTGTTCTCTTATGTTGCAGTGGACTACCCTGAAACCTTTTTTACTTAAACCAAGAATGTATTGATGTCATGAAAGTTGGCGTCGTGCACAAACTTTCAGGGAGGTGCATATGAAGAGAAGAGAAGTAATAGATGCCCTAAAAGTTTTTTCTCCACTCTGGCAATTATGCTCATTTTGTTCATAACGGGAATGGTTGCCATTGTTCATTCTGAGAGTGGAAAGAATGCACAAGAGAAATACTCCCCAGAAGTAAAAGACCTCATCGAAACGACCTACCTCGGCCATGCCGCCGAATTCCCAGACCCAGGTGAGCCTGCCACTGTTTTGAAAAAGTATTTGCATACCAATGGACACAAGGCAAAAGCTCCTACTATAACTGAATTAAATTTAAATATAAAAAAATGGGAGAACCTGGTAAAGAATTATCCCAATAGCCGTCATGCCTCCGCAGGTCTTGCAAAGACTTATAAAACAGTGGCAGATTTAACTCAAGATAACAAGTGGTTGAGAAAGGCGGCGGATAGCTTTATCCAAGCGGCTAAAATAGGGCTTGAGAATGGTCGCATTCGTTACACTCTGGAGATTTCACAGTCTTTAGTTACGCTCAATGACAAGAAAAGCTTAGATGATATTTTTGGAAAAATGCTTGCGAACCCTAAAGAAATGGATCGCAATTATTACTATCTTGCGATGGTACATTATGCAGATGGCCTTGCTAAATTAAATGATGAGGAGCGAGCTTGGGTTTTGTTTGAGGAGGCTATCAAATTTCACCCTGAGAATAATACCGAGGCGGTTAACCGTTACACTCGCCATCTTTTAGATAAAGGTAATGCAAAAAAGGCGCTTAAAATACTTGATAGTTTAACTAGTGATCAGCGTATTTGGGATGTTAATCCTGCTTATTATCGAAAAGAAGCTTTATTAAAGTTGGGACTAGACTCTTCGTCAGCAGATAAAGAGCTTGAGATGGTTAAAAAGAATTTGTCAGATAATGGATGGGGAATGAAATTTGTTTCCACTAATTCAATCGATTCAGTTTATTCGACTATTTTAAATGAATTTGATCCACCATGGGCTCATATTTTTGAATATGATGATTGTCGAAATGCTATACCTGATCATATTTACTGTACCTGCCCTATTCAATCCGATATGTGGTCAGTTCCCCTTATTGGATATGGAAAATTTTATGCAGATTGTGTCAATGCTGCAGAGATTATGTATAACGAGGCAGGAGCTGAAACAAAAGGAGCACAAGACACAGTAATGTGGACAATTAAGAATCGATCCCTTCTAACTTTCTGCGATCATTACCCTGGGCTAAACACAATTTGTGATACGCCTTGTAGTGAAACTCAAGACTGTGAGCTTTCGCAGAAATATTGCTGTGCCGAACATGGGGGTACAACCGAGGTGGGTACGCCACAATACCAATTTGACGATAGACATGTTGATTGTACTACCTTATGTTCTTCTGGTGTGATTTGGGAAGCCTATTATACTTCTAACGGTAAAGTTCCAGATATGTCTGTTAAGGGCTGGGTTCCCGACGGGTTCGATTATTGCCAATATAATTGTCAACGTCCAAAATGTTTTCCGCTTGATAATCGTAATGCTTATAGTGCATCACCAAGTGGTCCCATGGAGTTTAGGGGATATAGCTATACCCCTCCTACAACTCACAGAAAATGCAAATGGTCTTCTGGAAACGTCTGTGGTAATGGTGGTGATGACAACTATTTCTGGAATCGAAAATGTGATGAAAATGGTAATGATGCAGATGGAGATGGTATAAGTGATGCGTGTGATGATTGCTTTGGAGTTGGAGATCGAGACACAGATAATGACGGAATTTGCGATGGCGAAGATAACTGCCCAAATATCTGTAACCCCCAGCAACTTGATGCAGATTTAGACGGTTTTGGAGATATATGCGACCCAACGCCTGGCTGTGGAGGATGCGGTCAGCCACAATGCGACAGCGGCTGTTGAAATGATATTATTAATAACGATTATATGAACTTACAGCTACGTTTCGTTGTTGTTTTTTAAGAAATAATGGGGCAGAAAGATTAATAGCAAAAAAGCAGATAGAATAATTCAAAAATGTTATTTATATTACAGCCTCTTGACCCTGCAAAAGTAGGGTCAAGAGGTATGTTTCTTATCGAAAATCAGTGCAACAAGAACACAATTTAAAACCCTATCTTCAAATGCTTCTAATAAATTAAAGTCATTAAAATTAAATGAAACTAAAGAATAATAATTTTATTTTGGATTATTTTAACTCATAAAAGGAGATACTATGAAACGACTAAATTTTATTATGGTAACTATCGTTTTTTCAGTTTTGGGCATTCTTGTTTTTGAATTAAGTGCTAAAAATGAGAAATTTGATTATGGAACCATTGGTGAAGGTTACTCTGCACATGACCTTTCTCAAGGGATTAACGTTGCATGGAGAATGTTTACTATTCGTGATATAGAAGCAGTGTGTGCAACCGTTGCAAAACCTTCTCGGCTGATAACTAAAAAGAAAGAATATGTAATTACGGTTAGCGACATTTTTTCTTTTAACGATTTAGCTGTTGTTGCCGTTGATACTGCTGGTAAACCACTAAAACCTATACCAATCATAATGGAAATGAGCGAGACAAATAATACAACGGAGAAGGATACAAAAGAACTTATTGACATTGAAAAGTATAAAGCAAACGGTGGTGGTGCTAACGTTCGCGCTCTTCGACCTGGTACCTTTCACATTCGAATTCGCACCCTTTGCACTGAACCGGACAAACCTGTAAGAGAAATAATAATCAAATATACAATCTTGCCTAAAAAATAATTAAGGATGTTTAGTAAATTTCAAATATATCCTTATAATAACTAGTCAGCTTAAAAACTATTTTTCTGATAAATACTTTTCTCCTTCGTCAGTAAATATTGTAACTATAGTATGTAATTGGGGATTCTCAGCCCTTACCTTTTTTGCAGCTAAAAAATTAGCTCCTGAGCAAATGCCCACAAAGCAACTGTGCTCACGAGCAATTCTTTGCGCTTCCTGTATTGCCTCGCTGCTGTCTATCTTGTTAATTCCGGTAAGAAGCTTAATATTGTCAAAAACAATCTTCGGCACAAAGCCGTCAGCAATTCCTTCTATTCGATGCGGTTGGCGATCTTCCCGCATATTGTGCAGGTGCTCATAAGTCATAGCGCATTCTACTGGCTCCACACCAAATATCTTTACTGCAGAATTGTGTTTTCTAAAAGCGCGGCCAAGTCCAATAATTGTTCCGCCTGAGCCAATACCGGCAACAACTGCGTCTATCTTTTTGACATTAAGCTGTTTGATGATTTCATGTGCCGTGTAATTTTCGTGTTCTTCTATGTTCCGAGGGTTGAAAAACTGATCCGGATGATAATAGCCAGGCATGCTTCCCAGTGTGCGCACTTTCTGCACAGCTATGTCTGTTCTGTTCTTAGGCACAAGACAAATTTCTGCGTTGAAAGCATTAATCATTTTGTAACGTTCATGGCTTAGACCTCTGGCCATATAAATCAGTACCTTGTAGCCTTTTGCTGCACCGACCATGGCAAGCGCTGTTCCGGTATTTCCTGTTGAAGCTTCAACAATGGTGTCGCATTTTTACAGCTGCCCATTTGTTCTGCTTTTTCAATAAAGTATTTAGCTACAGGGTCTTTTATTGAACCGGACGGATTCAGAAACTCGCACCTTACATAAATGCCTTCAATATCTAAAAGCGGTGTGTTTCCTATTGACTCAAGAATTGACTGTCTCACGCTCATGTCAATATGCTCGTTTTAGCTGTGTGCCGGGATAATAATACTGTAAAATTTGGTAATAAGTTTCACCGCGCAGTGCTCGTGCACGGGCACCCCACTGGCAAAGACCAACCCCATGGCCATTACCGGTGCCCAAGAAATGCAAATAACCATCCTCTGTTTCATCAATAATAAAGTTAGTGCTTCTTAAATGGGAAAAACCAAAGAGGGAACGCAGTTCATTTCCTGAAATAACCGCTGTTGAATTTTCCCCCCTAACGATTATTTGTTGGATTCGGTTAGTTGATGTTCTTTTTATGTCCAGAACGCTTTCAATACATGAGCCATTGCCGCACCCTGCTTCTCTGAGTTTATTATAGAACATTCCCCTGGGTATTATAAATTTCCAAAAATATTTCTCATAGGCAGTGCACATGCCACAATAGACACCTCTTAAATATGGTTTGTCTTCGCCCCAGACATTTACCGCAGATTCTGTTTTACCTCCACAGCAGCTATGATATACGGCCATTATCGGCTGCCCGTTCCAGGTAAGTATCTCTCCTCGTGTTTCTTTAACTGCGCGGCGTGTGGTGCCGGTGGCATGCGCTATGCCTTGATACAGCTGGTGGAGGACTGATGAAGTCATGTGGTGGGAATTGCCAGAGTTAATCGTCCTCTGATAGAGCGCATATGTCCGAGCAACAACGGCTTGCACTTTCATAGTAGTAATATCCCATTGCGGCGATAATTCCAAACTGATAAGTCCTTCAAGATAATGTTCAAGCGTAATTTCGTTAATAAGCTGTATTTCTTGTTCACCCTTAGGAATAAGCGCAATAGTTCCACCATAAGCAATACCATTAATGGCGAGTTCACCCGCGGTTGACGATACAATAAACTGGTATCCTCGCACATAATTTTTATTGATTTTTAAACCCTGCTTTGCCCTATTAATTATAAGAATATTCTGTTTGAAAAGGTATGACGATTTCTTGCCACCCTCTATTGAAATTACTTTAAGACCTATGCCACTGACAGAGAACTCTTTATAAAAATTACCAATAAGTATCCGTATGGTTTTTTCGTTTTCCGCTTCTGCCGCGCTTGATGCAATAAGTAAGAACAAGAGCAATAGAAAAAAACAAAAAGGAATTTGAACGATGCGCATGATACGAGGAATAAGTTTTATCTAAGAACGTTTAGCGAAATGTATATGAGCATAAGACCAATAGTCATTGCTGCGAGTCCAAACATTCTAAGGACACGGTCAGGCATTTTTTGGATTTGTTCCATCCATGATTTCATTTTGCCTGGAAAAGCAAAATAGGGAATTCCCTCTATAATCAGTGCAAGACCTAAAACGCTCAAAAAGTACGCCATCGCTGCGCCCTGTAGAGTTGTTGATTGACAATTGCGTAACAGCATGGATAATAGCAATGAGCATAATGCCCGTCAAGGGTAATACCGCTTGCTAACGCGTTGCGACCAATGAAAATAAAAAAAACATGCCCCTTCTGTGGGAATGAATTTGAAGAATACAGGACCCCTCAACCAACCGTAGATATTATCATTGAGGTCGAGGGTAAAGGAATTGTACTTATAAAAAGAAAAAACCCTCCATACGGATGGGCTCTTCCAGGAGGGTTTGTTGACTACGGAGAATCGCTTGAAGAAGCGGCCGTTCGCGAAGCCAAAGAAGAAACATCTTTAGACATCACGCTGATAGGCCAGTTTCATACCTATTCAGATCCCTTGCGTGACCCGCGTTTTCACACCATATCCACGGTCTTTATAGCGAATGCAAAGGGTTTGCCGATAGGGAAAGACGACGCAACACACGCGCACATATTTACCGAGGCATCGCTTCCTTATCCGCTTGCCTTTGATCACCAAAACATTTTAGATGAGTATTTTAAATTTACAAAGAAACAACAAAAAAGATAAACCACGGCTGACCATTAGACGGCTTCAACAGCCTTTACTTCGGGTATTGCTTCCTTTAAAGCTTTCTCAACGCCCATCTTTAATGTCATCTGGGCGCCCATGCAGCCATGGCATGCCCCCAGCAGTTTTACTTTTACAATTCCATCAACAATATCTATTAATTCTATATTGCCGCCGTCCGCCTGCAGTGCCGGACGAATTTTATCCAATATTGCCTGTACTTTTTCTTTCATGCGTATCTCCTGTTATATAAATCTCTTATTTCAAATCTGTCTTGTTCAGAAACCTTCAATGCGTGAATCATGCTCAGCATTTGTTTCCGTTCATTTTCATAATAACGCATAATAATTACTTTGTCACGTTAAATCTTACAAAATATCCCCTGCCCTGCCGAATTTCAAAAACTTCATGGTAAAAGTTGCCCTTCCCTGGCTTGAAGACCTGAGCGAGGTTGAATAGCCAAACATATTAACCAGAGATACCCGTGATTTTATAATTCTGGTTTTCCCCTTGTTTTCAATCATTTCAATTTTTCCTTTTCGCGCATTCAAATCAGCGATTATATCTCCCATAAACTCTTCAGGCGTTACCACTTCAACATCCATAATCGGCTCGAGCAACACCGGTTGGGCCCTCTCAACTGCGTTTCGCAATGCTATGGTTGTCGCGATGCTATAACCAATTTCTGAGGAAGATAACTCATTGAAAGAACCGTCAAAAAGAGTTGCTTTTATATCGATCAAAGGAAATCCAGAGAGCGGCCCAACTGCGGTTGCCTCATAAAAAGCTTTCTCAATAACCGGGTAGTATTCCGGCGGGATTTTACCCTCAGGAATTGTGACGAGAAATGTATTTCCCGTTCCCCGGGGGAGCGGTTCACATCTTAGCCATACATGGCCGTGCTGTCGCAGTTCATTTACCTCGCGATCAAAGAATCCTTCCGCCTCAACTGCTGTAGAAATAGTTTCCCGATAAACAACCTGAGGTCGTCCTGTTTTAATCGGAATCCGGTAATCACGCAATATTTTTTCAGTGATGATTTCAAGGTGCAATTCCCCCATGCCGGAAATAACCGTCTGACCGGAATCCTCATCAAATTTAAAATGAAACGTCGGGTCCTCTTCAGCTATTTTTTCCAAGGCAAAAGCAAGTTTATCCTGCTCGCCAACCGTGCGCGGCTCTATAGCCATTGATATGACGGGCTTATAAAATTCTATTGATTCAAGCAGTATCGGCTTAGATTCATTACACAGCGTATCGCCAGTAGTCGTCTTCCGAAGCCCCATGACTGCAACTATTTCGCCGGCTCGTGCAGAGGCGACCCGTTCCTTTTTGTTAGCATGCATCCGAAAAATGCGCGCAATTTTTTCCCTTTCGTTTTTCGCGGCGTTAAAAACTTCCTGACCTACTTCAAGTTGTCCTGAATAAATTCTGATATAAATAAGTTTACGCCCTTCATCCATCACGATTTTAAAGGCAAGTGCGGCAAACAGATCTTTATCGTTGCAATGAATCTGTACATCATGTCCCGAAACCACGTCTTTCCCAACAATTGGCGGAATGTCAAGCGGGGATGGAAGAAAATCGATGACCGCGTTTAATAATGGTTGAATGCCTTTATTCTTTAGTGCGCTGCCGCACAACACAGGAGTAGCTTCAAGGGAAAGTGTGGCTTTTCGTATCGCTGCCTTTATTTCTCTAACGGATATTTCTTCTCCTGCCAGATATTTTTCCATAACGGAATCATCTCGTTCGGCAACAAACTCAAGGATTTTATCGTGGTATTCTTTTGCTATAGGATAAAGGTCGGGTGGAATTTCAGCGCAATGCCACGTTGCTCCCAGCGTCTCATCATCCCACCTAATCGCATTCATCTGGATCAAATCAATAACACCGGTAAAAAATTCTTCAGTTCCCAGGGGAATTTGTATAGCCAGCGGATTGGTCCCGAGTTTATCGCGCATCATGTCCAGTGTTCGGAAAAAATCGGCGCCGGCACGATCCATTTTATTGACAAATGCTATGCGCGGCACCCGATATTTATCGGCTTGATGCCACACAGTTTCGGATTGCGGCTCAACTCCGCCCACCGCGCAGAATAAGGCTATGCAGCCGTCAAGGACACGTAGCGAGCGCTCCACTTCTATGGTGAAATCAACATGGCCGGGAGTATCTATGAGATGAACTTCATGGCCATTCCATTCAAAAGTTGTAACCGCCGATGTTATGGTTATTCCCCGCTCCTGCTCCTGCTCCATCCAGTCCATAATCGCCTGGCCGTCATGCACTTCGCCCATCTTATACGAGCGTCCGGAGTAATACAGTATCCGCTCAGTTGCAGTTGTCTTACCCGCATCAATATGCGCCATAATACCGATGTTTCTGACTTTGTTAAGCGGTGTTGGAGTTGCCATAATCGTTCAAGATGTTTTCATGTTGGGGCATAAAAAGGCATTGTTGTGGCGAACCATGTCTCACATGATGTCTATAAGGTGTGCTGATTCTATTTTTGTCCCCAAAAACAATGTTCCCATTTCAATAAAACGATGCGGAATATCAGTGACAAAATATGAACATGCGCCTGAGACCGCATTTGTTCTAAACAATCCGCGCTCCGCCAAAAGCTTTACCACGTTTGTTGCCGTCTGTTCAGCAGAATCAACCAAGGTGACATCGCCGCCCATAATAGATTGTATCGCCCTTTTAAGCACCGGATAATGCGTGCAGCCAAGCACCAAGGTGTCAATCCCATAATTTTTCAATCCGAGAAGGTATCTCATCGCGGTCATACGAACAATTTTGTCATCAGGGTCGCACCAGCCTTCCTCTGCCAGTGGAACAAAAAGTGGACATGCTTTTGCAACCACATCTATATCGTGCCGCAACTCTTTGATTGCTTTCTGATATGCGGCGCTCTGTATTGTTGCCAGGGTTCCGATAACACCGACTTTGCCATTGCGCGTCACAGAGACCGCGCAGCGAGCGCCCGGGGTAATAACCTCCAGTATCGGAATATTATAGCGCTGACGCAAGACGTCAGTGGCAATTGCAGATGCCGTATTACATGCTATTATTAATATTTTTATTTTCTGTTTCAGCAAAAAATCCGTATTAGCAATCGAATATTTTAAAACGGTTTGCGCTGATCTGGTGCCATAGGGAACCCGCGCTGTATCACCAAGGTACATGATGTTTTCTTGGGGAAGCAAACGCCTGATTTCCCGCAGCACGGTAAGTCCGCCAATGCCGGAATCAAAAATACCAATCGCGTATTCATTCTGAAGTTCCTTTGTTTCAACCATTTCTGTGCACCAATTTCGCGTCCCGTTTCATTTCCAGCAATAGGTCAGCACGTTTTGAGTATAATTTTTTTTGTTTTCTTCTTGCACCATGGGCTAACGCATAGGCAGTCACAAGCGGCAACGCAATGGTGGTGTCGGCATACACCACAACTGCATCAGGCAAGGACCCGGGGTTTATTTTGCCCCAGCTCACCGCCTCACTGGGAGTGGCGCCAGAGAGACCGCCAGTGTCAGGCCGCGCGTCGGTAATCTGTATGAAATAATCATGTCCAGATTCGTCAAGTCCTAAGATTTCCTGAATATGCGGCTCGGTCTGCAAGATGAAGTTTTTTGGCGATCCCCCGCCCAGCAACAGCACTCCGCTTTTCTTTTTTTTCTTTTTTGCAGAATATACAAAAGCGGCAGTTTCGTTTACATCAAGCATCGGATTAACCTTAATGGAATGTTCTTGCAGCTCCAAACAGGCTATGTTCATGCCGATTGAACTGTCTCCTGGAGAGGAGGTATAGATTGGCACCTGATACTTATATGCTGTTGCCAGTATGCTTTTCCCCGGCAGGTTAAATAACCTCTCCCGCTCATAACAGTATTTGCCCAGCAAGTAATGCAGTTCTGCAGAACCCATCTCCCTTTGAAATAAGGGAGACGCGAGAATTTTCCTTAAAAACTCATCAGTTTCTATAAGCACCCGGTAATCAAAAATGATATCGTAAATGCGCACAATCTTTTGTTTTTTGAGAACCGTATCATCATAAAAAGGAGAACCTTGAAACAGTTCCATTCCCAGGCTGAAATGCAAATCGTGATAGAGGTTAGCTCCGGTGCTTACCATCCAGTCAATCAATCCATTTTTTATGAGTGGAATAAGACAGGATATACCAAGCCCCGCCGGGGTGAGCGCACCGGTGAGGCTTAAACCTACCAGGACATCGTCCCGCACCATTTTTTGTGTAAAAATTTGGCAGGCTTCTCTGAGCCGGCCTGCATTATAGGCCAGAAAAGTTTCATCAATTAACGTGGTTATTGTTGTTGTCTTGCTAATAGGAACAGGGTTTATCCTTCCTTTGGTGCTGTATGGTTTTTTCATTATGTTTCTCCGACGCCGTTTATCACGCTTTTTTTAGCTTATGTTAACATGCTCCCTGCGTTATTCATACCATGTTGTTTTTTAGAAAATACTATAAATTGTCAGAATCTATATTTAATGCTCAGTGTTTAAAGCGCTTGAAGGAAAATTATTACAGCGCTTACAGGCAAGATGTGTCGCTGGAATTGGTATGAAGATAAATGGTAATGGAAATGCTACCGCCCCACTTTGAGCGGTTCAACTCCCTGACAATCCAAAAAAACTTAAGTGGTCAACCGACATTGTTCAATTCTGATTTATGGGCCAGCCGAGAGAGGTTGGCGTTAGCGGTACAACAGCACCGGTATTTGCGCTTTACGCACAATGTAGGCTGTTGTCCCGCCCAGAATTAGTTCGCGAACCCGGCTATGGCCAAATGCACCCATTACGATAAGGTCAAGGGCCTGCTGTTCTGCATACATAAGAATTTCCTCATGCGCTTCTCCTTTTATCCATTTAACCTTGACATCAAGATGATAGGGGCCGACAAATTCGTCAGCTTCACGTGCAATCTCACTGCCCTTTTCCTCATTATTTGAAACAACCAGAACATGAAGCGGCAGTTTCAGAAAAAAGACAAATTCACAGGCCAGCTTGAGCGCTTTATTGGATTCGCTGCTGCCGTCATAAGGGGCAAGCACTGCGGTAAAGGGATGAAACTCGTGGGGCGTAACCAGTACCGGTCGTAATGACTTGCGCACTACCGACTCGGTTGTCGAGCCAAGAAGACCGGAAGACCATTGCGCATGCTCACCGCGCTGAGCCATAATGATAATGTCAACTTTTTTACCCTCCTCAGCAATTATGTTTGGGATAATACCCGTACACTGCCGTGTTTTACAGCGCTGATTCTTCTCCTCACAGGTTTTCCTGAATGTCTCAAGAATTATCTTTGCCCGCTCTTCAAGAATCGACTGATATTTCGGCAAATAATTTTGATACGGAATAAATCCCAATGAACCCGATATGTCGCTAAAAAAAGGGCCTTCTAATGCCCGAATATCAATGACATTCAAGCCAATAATATCGGCATTAAACTGTTGAGCGAGATAAATTCCATATGCCAAAGCTGTTTTGCTATTTTCTGACCCATCGGTCGGGATGAGAATGCTTTTAATCATATTCAACCCTCCTGCGGTAAGCTGCCAAAGAAATATTTTTAACAGTTTTTATTTTTGCAGAAATACTTTGTTTTGTAAATAATAAAATGTTAATTATTATATTGAAGGAAAAGCTCATCCTGAGCGGGTTTTGAAGTTTTTTTATTAATGAGGTTAAACCATGCGTTACCACAAAATTACGCCCGAGGTGCTTTCAAAAATATCCGCCATCGTTAATGGAGAAGTCTTCAGCAGCAAAGAGGATTTGCTGTGTTTTTCATACGATGCGCTCAATCAGAGATATCTCCCCGAAGCTGTGGCATTTGCAAAAACCACTGAACAGGTTTCCCGTTTATTACGACTTGCAAACCAGTATGTCTTCCCTGTTATACCCCGGGGGTCAGGATCAGGGTTTACCGGCGGTTCTCTTGCGGTGGAAGGGGGGCTGATACTATGCTTAACAAAGATGAACAACATTGTGTCAATAGATACTGATAATTTGGTAGCAGAAGTTGAGCCCGGCGTTATTACGGGAGACCTTCAGGCGCAGGTGGAGCGCTATGGGCTGTTTTACCCGCCTGATCCGGCAAGCTTAAAATTTTCTACTATAGGAGGAAATGTCGCAGAATGTGCCGGCGGTCCCCGCTGCGTCAAATATGGCGTTACCCGCGATTATGTGTTGGGGCTTGAAGTTGTGCTGCCTGAAGGCGATGTAATCAGAACCGGGGCAAAAACCATGAAAAGCGTCGCCGGGTATGATCTTAACGGCATAATGATCGGCTCAGAAGGAACACTGGGGGTCATTACAAAAATCTGGTTGAAACTGCTTCCCTTGCCTGAAACCCGACGCACTATGCAGGCGACATTTCTATCGCTAAATGATGCGGCAAAAACAGTATCAGCAATAATACGCGCAAAAATAATTCCCTCAACGCTGGAATTTATTGATCGGGCTGCTATTCGCTGCGTCGAGGATTATTTGAAAATTGGCCTGCCGATTCATGCTGAAGCAATTCTTATTATAGAGGTTGACGGGGACCGGGAGGTGGTTGATAAGTATGCGTCGCGCATCGAGACCATCTGTAAACAGGGTGGCGCAGAAACAATTGCAACCGCGCACAATGACCAGGAGGCTGAGCAGTTATGGAAGGTTCGCAGATCCATTTCGGCATCCCTGCTCAAATTAAATCTCCACAAAATAAATGAAGATATTACCGTCCCGCGCAGCCGGGTGCCGGACATTATAAGAATGATTGTGGAAATAGCCAATAAGTATAACCTTATTAATGTCAATTTTGGTCATGCCGGAGATGGCAATATCCATACGAACTTTATGATTGATCGCAACAATGCTAATGAGCTGCAGCGTGCCGAAAAAGCAGTGGAAGAGATTTTCAGGGCGACTGTTGCATGCGGGGGCACCATCTCGGGAGAGCATGGCATTGGTATTGCCAAGGCCCCGTATTTACCCCTTGAAATTGGTGACAGTGGGATTGAGGTTATTAAACGAATAAAAAAGGCATTTGATCCGCAGAACATTCTAAACCCGCACAAAATTACAGTTGACTAACCATGGACCCCCTTGATGATTTACTACAGCAGGCACGACGCTGCGCCAAATGCGGCACCTGCCTTCTCAATTGCCCGCTTTATCCTGAGACATTGTTAGAACAGAATTCGTCCCGCGGCAAATTAAGCCTCATAGAATCTCTGGCAGAAGGAAAAATTGCTTTTTCAAAAAGGCTTTCACAAATTCTTTCTCAATGTCTAATTTGTAATACCTGCGGGGAAGGATGTCCCAACCAAGTGCGCACAGAAGAAATTTTTTTGCGGGCACGGAAGGAGTTGTGCGCCAGCAGAGGACTGCCATTACCAAAAAAATTAATATTTCGTTATGTGTTGCGAAGCATTCTCCTGCTCCCCGCGTTGCTTAAAGCTGGTTCCATCTTTCAGGGTTTTTTATTTAAAAAAGTTCCCGCCCGGAGCGGTTTGCGACGCAGGTTTCCCTTTCCCTTTATAGACAGCAGGCGGCTGCTTCCCGAGCTGCCAAAACAATTTTTCAAAGACATGTATCCGGCAATAATTCAGACGCCGCAGGATACTATGCGGATTGCATATTTTATCGGATGCGCAACCAATTACCTGTTTCCCGAAGTTGGAAGCGCAACCCTGAATATATTAAAACGGCTGCGCGTAACTGTGGTTATTCCACAACAACAGGCATGTTGTGGATTAATGGCGTTTGGCACAGGAGATTGGAAATCAGCCCGAGAAATGGCGCGACAGAATATTAAAGCTTTTTCTGATAAAGAGGTTGATTTCATTGTCACGAATTGTGCGTCGTGCGGCGCTGCATTGAAAAAATATTATCCTATGCTATTTGAGGACAGCGATGAGCATACGCGCAGTATTGTTGATAATTTTAGCCGCAAGGTCATCGATATTTCCGAACTGCTCATAAACAATATACCCCTTGTTAATATCGCAACACAAGATCGCGTAGAACCAGACGCAAAGACGGTGCAAAAAAAAAGACTCACCTACCACGACCCGTGCCACCTGCGGCGCAGCCAGGGAATTTCTGAGCTGCCTCGACGTCTGCTTAAATCACTCCCCGATATTGAGTATGTTGAAATGGAAAATTCAGACCAATGCTGCGGTATGGGAGGGAGTTTTAATATTTCGCATTTTGACCTTTCCATGAAAATACTTGATAAAAAATTACGGGCCTTAGAGAAGACTGGTGCTGAAATACTGGTTACTGGCTGCATGGGCTGCATGCTGCAGTTTAAGGACGGGATTTATCAAAAAAACATGAACGTTGAAGTACTGCATCTCACTGAGGTGCTTGATAAAAAAATAGTTTAGAATAACCGAATATTTTAACTGGCGCACAAGCATTAGTTCTTCCAGATCTTTCCGCACAATATTTCGCTGGTGCGAATGAGACAGCTCCAGGGGGCTTTTAATATTCACTTTTTACCCTTTTAACCCCTCCTGCCGGATAACTATCACATTCGAAGCATTCGGGCGACTGATAAGACACCGTCGTCAAATGTAACTATATATAGTATTTGAACCTTTTATTATATACATTTTGTAGTAATTTTCACTTTACATCACGGCGGTTATTTGATAAATTTTTTCTACACATGGTCTAATGCAAAAGTAAGTTCTTTCATAAACATATAAGTAAGCACTAACTGCCAACCGGTGCTGTTTTAGCGAGGACATAACAGTTCTTTGAGGGGATGAGTTATGCACGTAAAAGAACTTGAAATCGTAGGATTTAAAACCTTTGTCGACAAGGTTAAGCTTGTATTCAAGCCGGGTATAACGGCTCTGGTCGGGCCTAACGGATGCGGTAAAAGCAATGTTATTGACGCATTCAGGTGGATCATGGGCGAGCAGAACGCAAGAAACCTCCGCGGCAAAATTATGGAAGATCTGATTTTTAACGGCAGCGAAAGCAGAAAGCCCATGAGCATGGCCGAAGTATCCATGGTTTTGAGCAATGAAAATGGTCATCGCAATTCTGAAGACCAGGTCAGAGAAATTATGGTTACGCGACGATTGTATCGTTCTGGCGAAAGTGAATATTTTATCAATAAGATACCATGCAGACTTAAAGACATTATTGAGCTTTTTCTTGATGCCGGCGTAGGTCTTAAATCTTATTCGATCATGGAACAGGGAAGAGTTGACCATATTCTAAGCCTTAAACCCCCCGAACGCAGGGTGCTCATTGAAGAGGTGGCGGGCATTGCAAAATACCGCGCGCGTAAAAAAGAGGCGCTGTCCAAAATAGAATCAACAAAGCAAAACGTGCTGCGCATTCGCGACATTCTGAACGAAATCCAAAATCAGCTGACGATTCTTGAAAAGCAGGTTAAACGGCTTAACCGATATCGAAAAATAAAAGACGAGATAAAAGAAACCGAACTGTATATTGCAGCCCACAAATTACACGATCTAAAAAACGCAGAATCAAAAATCAGGGCGGAACTGACAGCCCTGCGCGATGAGGAAATTCGCATCATAGCAGAAAGGCAATCAGTTGAAGCTACGGTCATAGAACAGCGTGTAAACTTGACTGAAACCCAGCGGAGATGTGCTGAACTGCAGAACGAATTGTATCAGATTAAAAACAATATAACGACGCAGGAGAGCCGTCTGACCTACAATCACAAAGAGGTGGAAACGATAACCGAACGGCTTGAAAAATATGAGCATAAACAAGCTGAGCTTAACACTGAACTGGCAGTGTTAATTGCAGAGGCAGAAGCGCGCAGAGAAGAGGTTGCGGCCCTGCGTGCTGAAATTGAAAGTAACCAAAAACAATACACGAACGGCACGGCGATGGTCTCCACCCTTACCGATCAACTTGCAGAATTACGGCAACGCATTGACAGAGAGAAATCAGAACTCATTGCAATAGTTACGGCGCGCACCCAAATCAAAAACAATATGCAGCTTAACTTGAATATGCAGCGAGAAATTACCCAGCGATTGAACAGATTGTCAGCTGAACAGAGCGCCTGTGAGGCACGGCTTAAAGAAATCAGCCATCTCACCGAGGCTGCTGAACAGCGGATAAATGAAATAGTTGCCAGTCGTGCTGACACGGAAACGGCAATAACTGAACACCAGCAGTCCATCGCAAAACTTTCTGCAGAACTATCTGAAAAAGAGGCGATACTGCATGAACTTAAAGATAACACCAGCATAATGCGGTCGCGCCTCACCTCACTGAAAGAACTGCAAGCAAACTTTGAGGGGTTTGACGAAGGAGTGCGTGCCATTATGCGCCGGCACGAGCACAGTGCTGTCGATGAGACCGGGGTTGTGGGACTTTTTGCAGATTTTATAGAAACGAACCCTCAATATGAAACGGCGGTTGAATCTGCCTTGGAGAGACGGCTTCAATCGGTCATTGTCCATGATTACCAGAACGGTTTTGCATCCATTGCTTATCTTAAACAATCTGACGCAGGTCGCGTATCATTTATTCCCCTCTCCCCTGCTCCGCGCGGTTTTGAAACAACAGAAACGCACGATTCGTCTCAGCAATTGATATCACTGGCATCAGTTATTAAAACGGCACCGGAATATCAGCATCTGGTTAAGGAATTGGTTGGAAACGTGTTTGTTGTTGAAAATATAGAGCAGGCATTAGCCATCCGGGCGGCATTACCCAAACCAGCTTCTTTTGTTACGCAGGATGGAGATATCATAGATCCCGCAGGTGTTTTAACGGGCGGCAGCAAAAGAACGGCAAGCTCTGGAATACTGCAACGAAACCGTGAAATCAAACAGCTTACCGACGAGCTGCAGCACATCGAGATGCGCCTCAATTCTGTCGCCAGAGAGCGGGAAACAATGATGCAGGAGCTGGGCCGGCTGCAGGATATTTCAGAATCGCTTATATGCGAGAAACAGGAGCTTGATATTACCCTGTTTCAGCAGCAAACCATGCTTGAAAAGTATACGGATGAGACCAAGCAATGCCGAGAAAAATTAGCAGTGATTCACGATGAATATGAGTCATACGCGCGCGATCTTGTTTCCTATCAGCAGGAGCTTAAAGAGCTCATCATCAAGGAAGGGTCGTTTAAATATAGCGATGATGAAATGCAGGAGGGGTTGCGCATTCTTCAGCAAAGTGAACTTTCGCTCAAGGAGGAACTGAAAAATGCTGAAACAACCGCTGTTGAGGCGCGCGTGAAACTTGAAGTCACCCAGCAACGCTACGAAAACGCAATAAACAATTTGAATATGGCTCTTGAAACCAAGACGGGGGCAGATAACAAACTGGCTCAGCTGGTCAGGGAGATGGAGGAGCTCCGGATGCAGAAGGAGGACCTTGTTCGTGACATTTCTCTGACTCAGGAAAATCTACGCGACCTGCTTGTTAGGCATGACGAAACCGACCGCCGCCTGAAAAGCGAACTGGAGCGAGCGGCGGACCTTGAAAAAACTCTTACTGCCGCAGAGACATTTCTGCGCAGCTTGCAGGAAAGCAAAGATACTATTGAACCGCGGGTGCATGAACTTGACCTAAACCTAAGAGAGGTCTTGCTGCGCTGCGAGCATCTTGCAGAAGAGATCACTGAGCGTTATCACTGCGCGATACCTCCGCTGGAGCATGTGTCATCAGAACTGGCAAAATTTTCCCTCGCAGAAAATCACGAGAAGCTTGAAAAGCTGCGGCTGCGCCTTGAAAATATCGGAGAAGTTAATCTGGCTGCCGCAACGGAATATGACGAAACGAAAAAGCGCTTTGATTTTCTCTCTGCGCAGGAACAGGACCTTACCCAGTCTTTGGACTCCCTGCAGAGAGTTATTGCAAAGATTAACCGCACCACCCGGGAAAAATTTCAAGATGCGTTTAATCAAGTGAATGCCCATTTCCAAGAAATTTTTCCCATTTTATTCCAAGGGGGCAAAGCATACCTTGCATTAACCGATGAATCTGATTTATTAGAAACGGGAATTGAAATATATACGCAACCGCCCGGCAAAAAAATGCAGAGTCTCGATTTGCTTTCAGGCGGAGAACGATCGCTAACGGTTGTGGCACTGATATTTGCCATCTTTTTAACCAAGCCAAGTCCGTTCTGCCTGCTTGATGAAATTGATGCTGCCCTTGATGACAGCAATATTGAACGGTTTAATCAGCACCTGAAAAAAATGAGCACCTATTCGCAATTTATTATGGTTACCCACAGCAAGCAATCAATGCAGGCTGCCAATACCCTCTATGGCGTCACCATGCAGGAACAGGGTGTATCAAAAATAGTTTCAGTAGAACTTCATTAAAAGCACATGCCAGAACGAGGATTTTTTCAGCGGCTGAAGCATGGCCTCAGCAAAACCCATAATGCTATTGTCCGCCGTATAGAAGAAATAACTGTGGGGAAGCGGGAGATCAGCGAAGAGCTGCTCGAGCATCTTGAGGAGATTCTTATTAGCGCAGATATTGGCATAACAACTATCCAGACGATTATGGACTCGATACGCTGGAGGGTTAAACGCCACGAGCTTGCAGACCCCGATAAAATTCGTGATGCAATTAAAGCAGAAATTCTTGCCATTCTCTCTCACGCTGAAAATGCCTTATACCTTGACCCCGGCAGCAAGCCCTTTGTCATTCTTGCCGTTGGCGTCAATGGCACCGGAAAGACAACGACTATTGCAAAAATGGCCCACCTGTTCAAATTGCAGGGACGCACCGTGCTTCTCTGTGCAGCCGATACCTACCGCGCTGCCGCTATTGAACAGCTTGAGATTTGGGGGCAGCGTGCCGGATGCTCGGTTATAAAGCACAAAAGCGGCGCTGATCCATCAGCGGTTGTTTTTGATGCGCTAAAAATTGCAAAAGCTCAACACTATGATGTTTTAATGATAGATACGGCGGGGCGCCTTCATACTAAGCTCCCGCTCATGGAAGAAATCAAGAAGGTATCCCGCGTCATCGGCAAGGAGGTGGCGGGTGGGCCGCATGAGACGCTGCTTGTACTTGATGCTACCACAGGACAAAATGCCATAGGCCAGGCAAAAACATTTAAAAATGCGTTAAACATCTCGGGTATCGCCATAACCAAACTTGACGGCACTGCCAAAGGTGGTGTTATTGTGGCTCTGTGCGATGAACTTAAAATCCCGGTGCGCTTTATTGGCGTAGGTGAAAAAATGGATGATTTGCGCGAATTTATTGCACAGGATTTTGTTGATGCACTGTTCGAGGATTAGAGCGGATAATACCTTTCCAAAGATACTTGAAATTTACTTTGCTTCCCTTTTTCATCACTTATTGTTTGCATTCCCCTTATCAATTCCTTATAATTTCAATTAAAACGGCGTGACGTTCAACACGATACCGGCATGGTGTGACGTCAAAATCACAGGATCAAACAGCATGGAAAAAAAAGTTAAGCCAGGCATAGACCTCGGCCTTACTAAGGATGATAAAGCTACCCTCTATGCAATTGCCCGCACCGCAATTGAATGTGCAGCCCACGGCAAAAAACCGCCCGACGTAGAAGTGAAATCGGACATACTCAAAGAGAATAGAGGGGCCTTTGTTTCGTTGCATTTCCATGGCAACTTGAGGGGGTGCATTGGACATATTCAGCCGACCAGGCCACTGTATAAGACGGTTCAGGACATGGCTATTGCAGCAGCATTTCAGGATCCACGTTTTGAACCAGTACGTCCAGATGAAATTGACGAACTGGATATTGAAATTTCTGTTTTAACACCCATGAAACGAATTGAAAATATCCAGGAAATTGAAATCGGCAAACACGGCATTTATATTATAAAAAACGGCTATCATGGGCTTCTATTGCCGCAGGTTGCCACAAATTATGGATGGAATAAAAAAACATTTCTTGAGCATGCGTGCCTGAAAGCAGGTCTTCCGCCGGATGCCTGGACGGACAAAGACACTCAAATATATATTTTTTCTGCTGATATTTTCTAATTATGTGCTGGTGCGCGTTTAGCTCTGCTGGCTAATATTACGTTCATCTCATGTGTGTTAACGTCATACCCCGTCTCCAGCGCCACAAAATCGCAGTTCTGTTTTTTATGTTCCTGCTGGTATCGGTCATAACGGCCCTACCGATAGGTGCTGCAGAAATGGCTTCTGCTGAGGGGGTAGCATTGCCTGCATACGGCGATGCGTTTGTTGACAGTTCAATCGGCGATGCGAGCACCCTTATTCCCATTTTGGCTTCTGACAGCGCTTCTCACGGTGTTGCCTCTTTAATCTATAACGGACTGGTCAAATACGATAAGGATCTCAAGCTGATTGGCGACCTGGCAGATTCATGGGATATTCTTAACGATGGCTTGAAAATCAGATTTTATCTTAGAAAAGGGGTGCTATGGCATGACGGCCATCCGTTTACAGCGCGCGACGTGCTATTTACCTATCAAACAATGTGCGATCCAAAAACACCAACTGCATATGCTGACCCCTTCCTTCAGGTTCAGGATGCTCGTATTATAGATGACCTTACATTTGAGGTGACCTATAAGAAACCGTTTGCACCGGCGCTTGAAAGTTGGGCAATTTCAATTCTTCCGGAGCATCTTCTTCGAGGCAAAGATATTGTAAAAAGCGAACTTGCGCGCCATCCCGTGGGAACCGGTCCGTATGTATTTAAAAGTTGGGAAACGGGCGCAAAGATTGTGCTGCAGTCAAACCACGCTTATTTTGAGGGGCGGCCCTATATCGATACCTATGTCTATCGCGTGATACCCGACAGCGCGACGATGTTTCTTGAGCTCCGTTCCGGCACGATCGACCGGATGGGGCTTACCCCGCTGCAGTATCAACGCCAGACCAATAGTGCATACTTTAAAAATAATTTTGCAAAATATCGTTATGTCTCTTTTTCTTATACGTATATGGGGTATAACTTAAAAAATCCGCTGTTTCAGGATGTCCGGGTTCGTCAGGCAATAAGTTATGCAATAGATAAACAGGAGCTCATTGATATTGTTCTGTTGGGTTTGGGACAGATTGCAACGGGGCCGTATAAGCCGGGAACGTGGGCATATAACGGAGCTGTGCGTCAGTACCCATACAGTCCGACTAAAGCGCGTGAACTGTTGGCGCAGGCTGGATGGAAAGATCGCAACGGCGATGGAATTTTAGATCGCGATGGCAGGCCGTTCCAATTCACTATTCTTACCAATATTGGCAACGCACAACGTGCCAAATGCGCAGAGATCATTCAATATCGTTTGCAGCAAATTGGCATTAAGGTAAACATCCGTATCATTGAATGGGCCTCTTTTATCAATCAATTTATAAATCAGCGCCGTTTTGAGGCAGTTATTCTTGGCTGGACCATATCGCAGGATCCTGATTTATATGATATTTGGCACTCCGGCAAAACCAAACCGGAAGAACTTAATTTTGTCTCCTATAGCAATCCGGAAGTGGACAAACTGCTGGAAAAAGGACGCCACACGTTTAACATTGATGAGCGCAGGAAATGCTATTTTAGGATTCAGGAAATCTTAGCCGAAGAACAGCCTTATACGTTTCTCTTTGTCCCCGACGCGCTTCCTATAATCAGCAGCAGATTTAAGGGGATTGAACCGGCGCCGATAGGCATAGACTATAATTTTATTAAGTGGTATGTCCCACAACATCAGCAGAAATATGTTCATTATAATTAGCCAGTGGTTCAAACCTATGGAGAAAACCGGCTTATTTTCTAAAGATAAGGTTCCCGCTTCGTTGCTGTTTTCCGCTATGACTTTCATTTGTAATTCGGCTAAAGCATCATGTCATTGCGAGCGCGTGCAGAGAAGCCGCGAGGTTGACGAAAGGGATGCAATCTATACATAAAAACACCTGACGATAGTAATCATAGCAACCGCTCAACCCGGAAATCGCCACTATGACACGCTACCTTCTCAAACGTTTAGCAGCCATGATACCCATGCTAATAGGTATTACCATGATATCATTTCTGGTAATTCACATTGCGCCAGGGTCTCCGGCTGACTTACTGGTGCAGATGAACCCTAAAGCATCACCGGAAGCAAAAGCTCGCCTGCGCGCCTACTATGGTTTAGATAAGCCGCTTTATATTCAGTATTTGTTCTGGCTGAAACAGATTGCAGTTCTGGATTTTGGTTATTCGTTTGCCCCTGACGGCAGGAGGGTTACTGATAAGATACGGGAACGATTACCGGTGACAATTAGCATTAATGTTCTTTCTTTACTGCTAATCCTTGTTATAGCCCTGCCGGTGGGCGTGTTGTCATCGGTGTATCAGCGGTCACTCTTTGATAAATTTTCAACGGTTTTTGTTTTTCTTGGTTTTGCATGGCCTTCCTTCTGGCTGGCGCTCCTATTAATGATGTTATTCGGTGTTACACTTGGCTGGCTACCTATTTCGGGTTTAAAATCCTACAATCATGACAACCTCTCGGCAATGGCGCAGATTATTGATTATGGACGGCACCTCATCCTGCCCATTTTGGTGAGTGCGTTTGGCGGAATGGCCGGCATGTCCCGCTACGTTCGGTCAAGCATGCTTGAAGTGATCAGACAGGATTACATCAGGACTGCACGGGCAAAGGGGCTTTCTGAACTGAGGGTTATGTATCGTCATGCATTGCGCAATGCCCTGCTTCCCGTTATAACACTCCTGGGGCTTTCTGTGCCTGGGCTCATAGGCGGCAGCGTCATTTTTGAGACTATTTTTGCAATCCCCGGCATGGGACAACTCTTCTGGCAGAGCGCCATGTCCCGTGATTATCCGGTAATCATGGGGATGCTGGTGATTGGCGCAATCCTGACGCTGATCGGCAATATTCTCGCAGATATATCATACGCCATAGCAGATCCGCGCATCCGGGTTGCGTAGTACGCGGCTCAGACATTGTTTGTGCAATCGCCATGCTTACAACATATGCAGAATTCTGGTATCGCTTTAAAAAAGACCGGCTTGCAGTCGCAGGAAGCATCATTGTCATAAGCTTATTTATGGTATCTTTTTTGGCGCCGTTCATCGCACCCTATGATCCGGTTGCCATTGATGCCCGGCATGTTTTGATGCCTCCGTCCCTGACACACTGGTTTGGAACCGATGACCTGGGCAGGGACGTATTCAGCAGAATTGTTTTTGGTGCCCGGATTTCCTTAAAGGTTGGATTCTTTTCGGTAGGCATTTCAGTGCTTATTGGCATTTTGATAGGTGCGCTTGCTGGTTATTATGGTTCGTTGATTGACAGCATTATCATGCGGTTTGTTGATACCATGCTGTGTTTTCCGACATTTTTTTTAATAATCGCATTAATTGCATTATTTGAACCGAGCATCTGGATTATTATGATTGTAATCGGCGCAACCAATTGGATGGGTGTAGCACGGCTTGTACGGGCCGAATTTTTAAGTTTAAAACAACGGGAATTTGTTCTGGCAGCACGGACCGCCGGCGCCGGCGACCTCAGAATTATCTTCAGCCACATTTTACCGAACGCACTGGCTCCTGTGCTGGTATATGCGACACTCGGCATTGCCGCTGCCATTCTTATTGAGTCCTCGCTGAGTTTTCTGGGAATCGGCGTTCAACCCCCTACGCCAAGTTGGGGAAATATTCTTACTGTCGGTAAAGACAACATTGAGATTGCGTGGTGGCTCTCGTTATTCCCCGGTCTTGCAATTTTGATCACGGTGCTGGGTTATAATCTCTTGGGAGAGGGAATTCGCGATGCTTTTGATCCGCGCCTACGTTAATATAACCAATTTTTACAATCAGGGAAATCATTGGCCAAAACCGCTCTGGCAAACACTTTTATTTAATTTTACGGCTCTATTTTTTTATTGACATTCATAAGTCAATATACTATTAGACCTTTTAAAATACAGCGTTTGGCCAACAGCAACCACATAACCCTTATCAAAAAGAGAGGAGAGAGATATGACAAAGGCAGAATTAATTGATGCGGTAGCAAAAGGATGCAAAGAAGATGTAAGCAAAAAAGCAGTGGAGGCAATAATTGATTGTGCGTTTGATGTAATCGGCAAAGCCATCAAAAAAGAGAAACGTTTTGCGGTTCCCAGCTTCGGCGTGTTCACGGTAAAATCAAGAAAAGCCCGCATGGGAGTTAACCCGCGGACAAAAGAAAAAATCAAAATCAAAGCCAGCAAGACTGTGGGATTCAAGCCTGCGCCGAGCCTTAAATCAGGTTTGTAATAGGATTACGCTAACGTTGAAGGCTGCCGCCATCAGTCAGTGGTCGGCAGCCTTTTTATTTAATGATGAGAGCAGGTAACGGCCAGATGGGCCAAAGCCCTCCGCAACAATTGGCCAGTGCATTACCGCGGTCCGGGGACCGCAGAATATAACGGCACCTGTCGTGTTACCGGCACAGGCGGTTGTCCTGTAGCGATGAACCACCCGGATGCTTCGTCATCATTCGCATAATATTTTTGGAGAAAGCCCTGAAGATATGCTGATTGACATTAACAGATAATAGCGATATAAAAAATCTACCAAAAACTGCGGCACGAGTCTTTTGCCGTGACTACGTTATGGGGAATACATCAGCGCATTGGATCGGAGGGTGTTTTTGGACGTTGGACAAGAGTTATTTTTTGTGGGCGGGGCTTGACGTACAAAACCCTTTATTTGGCCGCTTTCATGGCCTTGGGCTGATAAACTATCAGCCGGAAACTTATTATTATTAATCAGCATTTACAATTATGACCTATAAAAAAATAAAAATAGCCGTTGATGCAATGGGGGGCGATTTCGCGCCGCGCGCAATCATTGCCGGTGCTGTTGAAGCCTGCCGGCACTTCAACATTGAAGTGATTCTGGTGGGGAGAGAATACGCTATCAAGGCAGAATTAAAACGCCACAAGACATCCTCCCTCCCCCTGACCATTCATAAAGCATCAGAAGTCATTTCCATGTCAGATAATCCTCTGGATGTCGTGCGGAAAAAGAAAGATTCATCAATACGCGTGGGGATAGATCTGGTGCATAGCAATAAGGCAGATGCGTTTGTGAGCGCCGGCAATTCCGGTGCGGTGGTATCTGCGGCATTGTTTGTTCTCAGTCGCATTAAAGGTATTGACCGTCCGGCTATTGCTACGGTTATGCCGGCGGTCAAAGGTCACGTTACTCTCATTGATGCCGGTGCCAACAATAGCTGCAAGCCGTATCATCTTGCGCAATTTGCCATTATGGGCTCAGTGTACAGCAAATATTATCTTAACTGTTCCAGCCCGCGGGTTGGTATTTTGAGCAATGGCGAGGAAGACTCAAAAGGGACCGACATTACCCGCGAAGCCCATCACCTGTTGCGTAAAAGCAAATTGAATTATATTGGCTATGTGGAGGGTAAAGATGTTTTTAAAGGCGCAGTGGATATTGTGGTCTGCGACGGCTTCACCGGCAATATTCTCCTCAAGGTTGCTGAGGGGGTTGCCGAGTGCCTGGGCAAGGCGCTCAAGGATGAAATCAACAGCAGTTTGCGTGCTAAAATAGGCTACTTGTTTTCCCGTCAGTCTTTTATGCGCTTTAAAAAACGCTTCGATTACACCGAGTATGGCGGCGCACTGCTGGTCGGAGTGAAAGCGCCGGTGATTATCAGCCATGGCAGATCGAATTCAGACGCCATAAAAAATGCGATTAAAATGGCTCAACAATGTGTTGAAACAAAGGTTGTCGAGCATCTGGCCACAGATCTTGAAGTAAGCCAGGATCTGTTGACGTTTGGCAAGAAACCGTCTCTGTTTGATAAACTGTTTAGATCAGAAGCCTCTTTCAAGAGCCCGGAATCAGAGGCCTAACCAGACAACTTCTTTAAATATGCCTCGCCGATTCTGACAAATTCAATCCAGCGCTTCATGGGGAAAGCGAGGAATTGGGTCTGATTCTTCACGTTTTTCCACAGGGAAGCAACCAGCCAGCGTTTCATAAGAGTCTGTTCCCCGAGCAGTTCAAACAATTCTTTTTTTAATGATGCGGTAGTTTCAATATCGGCGACCGCAGGCGACAATGTTTTGCCGCGCCAGTATGATTCCAATACGTCGAGGTACGCCTTGGTGATGGTGCGGCGACCGCGTATGCTTTCATCTTTCGGCGGAAGGTTGCCGCGCCACTGCAAACATCCGATGCTGCTGACCAGAATATCTATGCGCCGCACAAATTTAAAATGACATGCTGGTTCTGCGGAACCGCCAACATCACAGAGAAAGTCGTGCGCCTGCCGACCCAGCTCTTTGGTAATTGCCCGCTCCAGTTGTTTCATTCTATTGTGCCAATCACCGGCGAGCTCCTGTGCCGTGTAGGGTGAAAGAGAAACATCGCCGTGGGCATTGTAACCCCAGTAGGAACAATTTAAGGCGCGGCTTGACAACCCCAGATATGTTCTCTCAGCCAGCATTTTCTTGAGAGGGTCTGGAGTGCCAAGCAGTCGAAATACCTTTTCCACCACGTCATTGCGCAAAGAAGAACCGGCACGGTCCGGCGACAATTTTTGATTCCCGAGCCACATCTGTAATGCTGTAGCATAAGAAATAAGCTCGTGCCGGCGCCGGGGACATATTTGATAATGAAGGCCGAAGGCAGTGTGCGCATTGCCACCAATTGCTGCACACATTTCGTGTATCCGATCCGGAAAGTCATAGCGCCAAATACAGCAAAAATCAGCCATAATGCGCAAATCCCTTTGTTCAGGCAAAAGCGTTCCCAAGCGCCTTTCTAATTCATTAATTTCACTAACCTCGTCATCGCGCTCATAAAAACCAGTCGTAAGATTCCCATCATGGTAGGTATGGCCGCCGATTCGGCTTCCCTCAACAAGAGGATATAATAGGCGGTAAGGAATTCCTTCTCCGCGCAAAATGATATTATGCGCTGATAACAGGGTATGTTCCATCTCGAGTTCCTTGCTTGGTTAACCAGTTCATAAATGCTTTAAAGGCCATCGCGTCTATGTTATAAACTTATGATGGATTATTAAATCAACAGCGTTGTGAACCAATGTATAAGAAATCGCTCGTCGTTATTAGTATTTTCCTGACCGTTATTGTCTGTTTGATCGCGTGTGGCCTTTTTTACTTGCTGCAGGATCTCAGGTATTACTCAGAGTATGCGCTCCGGCCCATTGCTGACAAAACCGGATTTCGTATTAGTTTTGGCGATATATCCTGGCGCTTTTCCATGGGACTGGGAGTAAGCGTAAACAATTTAAAGATAATCCATGCGGCGTCGCATACAACAGTGCTTGAAAGTAGCAAAAATTATATTCGCCTTCAACTGTTTCCTTTGCTACAAAAAAAAATCGTCATTTCCAAAATTATTTTTGACGCGCCGCGAATTATGCTGATTCGCGATCAGAATGGAAGCTGGCCTTTTGACATTTCTTCCTTTAAAACTGCATCAACCGGAACAGCATTTTCATTTATGGTGAATCGTTGCCTGATTCATGACGGAACGGTGACATTTGAGGACCGGCTGCGGCACACCCGGTTGCAGTTACAAAAAGTTAATTTTGAGGTTGGGAAACACCTCTTAACCAAAAAATTTGTATACTCCTTTTCAGCAGAGCGGGAAAGTAAAGAATGTAGCACACGCGTATCATCCTCCGGCACAATCAGCCTGTCAACAGGCGTCAGCTTCCCAGATAACATTACCGGGTTTGGGACGCTGGTTATGCAAAAATTAAATCTCTCTGATTATACTCCCTATGTGACGCACTGGTTTTCTGGATTTATAGCAGAGGGAATTGTAGATGCGCATCTTGAATACGCCGTGACGAGTTCGGGTTTAGAAACCGACGGCTGGATCAGAACTGAGCCGCTTATTCTGCATCCTCCAGATAAACCCTCCGTGCATTTCAAACAATTCTTCTACCGGGGAAACGCATTAGCTCGTAACGCATCAGTAACATTGAGAAATTTCGAGCTTTCCCTGCCCGGTTTATCGTTAAGAGGAACTGCCGCGGTCAACGGCTTACCACATGCGCCATGTATCAATGCTCAAATTAGCACGAACCCTATTGCCGTGCAAACGATAAAACAGATTTTGCCCCAGCGCACAGTGCAGCCAGGCACCATGGATATTTTCGGTAACATTGCAGATGGTGCGGTCGCGTTTAAAAATCTTTCGCTTAAAACCGGGTTTAATACGGATCATGCCATGACCCTGGAAGCGCTGGATGGCCAGGGAGAATTGCACAACGTAAAAATCATTATAACTGACACTCTGCCACAGTGCAAACTTGAGCATGGCGCATTTAAAATCACAAAAGAACAGCTCACCCTGAGCAACATTGCTGCGCAATGGTTGCCCAATGATTCCCATATTATCAATGGCGTTATACGGCAGCCTTTTGATAATGCGGTTGTTGACGCCAGGGTAACAAGCACCTCGTCGGCTGACGTTCTTGCTGACCTCGTTCGTTCAATATTTCCTGACAGCGCATCGACTATTAAACAGTGGTTTGTTCCGGGCACCGGCATAATTAATATTACAAGCCAGATACAGTATCCTTTTACAGCGCGGCACAGGGCACAACTTACAGCAGCCGTTGATCTTGGCAACCTGAACTATACCATTGGCGAGTATGTGCGGAAACCGTTCGGGGTGCCGAATGTCCTGACCATTAAAACCGCATTTGCGCCGGGTAAATTTCCCGAAGTGATTGACTGTGTCTACACGCTCCATGAAAACAAATTAGTGCTTTCAGGATCCTGTAAAAATCTCAAGGAGCCGATCAGCGCTGCCTATCAGTTTCGCGATATGGACGTTAGTCAGATGCAGCTTTTATTCCTTCCCCCTAAGTTGCAGTGCAGCGCAGTCATTAACGGCAGCGGCAGCATAACAATCCCCTTAGTTCCCTTCCCTGTTCCCAACATAACGGGCAACCTATCAGTAAACGGGCTAACGTTGCAAAGAACCGGCGATAACCTGCCGCGGGTTACTTTAAACGCCGAAGGCACGTTTCATGGAAACAAACTGCATGTTGCAACTGCATCCGGATCCTGGGGTAAATCCCGTTTAATGTGCTCGGGCGATTTTATATACAGCACAGACCCCCAGGCACATTTCAGCGCAGACGTAGCATATCTTGATCTGGATGATTTCATAGAGACAGTAATAATTTTCAAAAAAATGTTTACAACTAATAGTAATCCGGCTCAACCGCTCGTGGTGCCAGGCCCGACAGAAAAGACATTTTTTAGACGGCTTGTCATGAATGCTCCGGCACATGTTCACCAGGGTGAATTTTTGAGCTGGCGTTTTGCCGAGGGCACTACCGTAATTTCCCTAAAAGATGGAATAATGACATACGGCGACATTAAACTGCAGGCCTATCAGGGCTTGATAACGGGATCGGTCGTTCATGATTTTTCACAGCCCGGCATATATCGGCTGACGCTACAGCCTACCGCGACCGGAATTGAGTTTGAGGAATTTTTGCCAGAACTCAAAGAGAATAATGTCATTACTGGCAAAATTGACCTTACGGGTTCCTATACATCGCAATTTCAGAGGGATTTTGAAATTGTGCCGCATATGGAAGGTTGGTTTAAAGTTTTTATGAAGAATGCCACCCTGGGAAAATTTACGGTCATTTCAAAAATATTTTCCCTGCTCAATCTATCCGAGATGATTAAGCTCAGGATGCCGGACGTCCTTTCTCAGGGAATGCCCCTTGATACCGTGACGGGCACATTTATGATGAAAAACGGCGTTGCCCACACCGAAAATCTATTTATTAAAAGTCCCGCAATGAATCTCAGCGCAGTGGGCGATATTATATTTCCGCGAAAAGAAATTGATTTCATAGTCGGTGTGCAACCGCTTGAGACTATTGGCAAAATTTTGGGCAGCATCCCTATTGCCGGCAAAATTCTCACCGGTGAAAATAAGTCCATTACGGTGAGCTATTTTCAGGTAAGCGGTCCCTACACGGAGGCTGCCGTTAAGCCGATACCTGTTGAATCCCTCAGCCGGGGAGTGATTGCCATCTTTAAACGCCTTTACAATTTGCCCCAGGAAATACTATATCCTAACAGCAAAAAAGATAATAATCCGCCGCACGCAAACCTGCACACAGCGCCAAATTAGGCTATAATAATATATTATATATATGCCCCACGATAACTAACTTTTGCGTATTGCCATGAACCGAAATCTACGCCGTTTAGTTGAGAACCATTTTCCAACCAAAGCTGAAATGATCAACCACTATAAACGGCATGACGTATTCCGCTGCGCGCATGAATCCCACAGACGCTTTAATCATACGGTGTCTGTATATCATGTCCTTAAGGTAAAACAGTGCTACCCTCATGGCTGCACCTACTTTCGCTGGAAATGTAAAAAACTATGCGCCGGTGCATCCTGTCCAAAAAAATATCACCATGTGGGCAGACTCTGTTTTTCATGCCGGTTTTTTTATGATGAAAAGGAAATAAATCGCCCTGAAGTTATCATCTCTCAGAACCAGTTTAAACAGTTTTTAAATGAATTTAAATTTTTTGAGGACTGGTTAGAAAATCAATCCGGAAGACAGGTTGAATTTTCAGGAACGATATCCTCAGTTAAGCCGGAATATATATTAATGAAAGCAAAAAACAAATCTCATGTAATACTTAAAGGTTTTCTTTTAACTTTCAGTAATTGCATTATAAATAAAATACCATTTAATGATACCGTCTATGCGCCGGTGAGCATCAGGCTCCAAAACAACTTTAATTTTTCGCTTCAGGACGTTATAGATTGTTCTGGCTATTTTACGGTTTCCTGCGGCATGATCTTCCTGCGCAATCTGCGCAGAATTGAAAAGCTTGAAAACTTTATGCCTCCATACTGGACAGAATCTAAAGCACGGGTAACGCAAAAAACCGGAACAATCCTGCCATACCAGTTAGAGAAATGTCATGCCTGTGAAAATGGCACATTGCTCTATGTTTTTCATGAAGGCGAAAGCACACCACACGCCCGGGCGTTATTTTGCCTCGAAGGAATTAATGACCCAGAACTGTGCGGGTTTCCGGCAAAGCAATTATTGATGCACACAGCCTGTCCGCATGATAATTTCGCAAAATTATAACGGATTATGTATTATGAAGGTTTGTTTCCAAAGAAGAGATTTTTTGAAGCTGTTGGCAAAGCTCTGGATAGTGGTTCCCGGAATGAGCCGCGCCGGCGTTTTATGTGCCGCCGATACTCTCAAATTACGGTCACAGCCCGGAAAAGCACAGGTAGTAATCGCGAAGCGACCCGGTGTTCTTAATTCTTCAGGCGAGGTATCTGTGTCGCTCATAAACCAGATGATAGATGCAGGCATTACCGCACTTACCGGTTTTAGTGAGGTAAAGCAGGCATGGCGCTCCCTTTTTAATCCGGAAGACGTTATTGGCATCAAAGTTAATGCGATGGGCGGCAGGAGTATCTGCACGCATCACGAAGTGGCATTTGGAGTAGCAGATAGCTTAGTCAATGCGGGCATTAAACCCTATAATATCATCATCTGGGACCGGCTTACCGATGAACTGCGCAAAGGCGGTTACCAAATTAATCGCGATAAAAACTCACTGCGCTGTTTTGGCACCGACAATGACTATGAACCTGAACCGGAATCCTCCGGTTCTATCGGCAGCTGCTTCAGCACCATTATATCGCGGCATTGTAATGCACTTATTAGCATTCCGGTCGTAAAAGACCACGATCTTTCCGGTGTTTCAATTAACCTTAAAAATTTTTATGGCGCTATACATAATCCCAACAAGTATCACGACAATGGCTGTGATCCATATATAGCAGACGTGAACGCCCATCCTTATATAAAGCGCAAACTTCGCCTTATCATCTGCGATGCACTGTTTGTGCAATATAACGGCGGTCCCGGCTATAGACCCAACTGGTCACGGCTTTATGGCGGACTGTTATTCAGCAATGATCCGGTAGCCGTTGATCAAGTGGGATATCAGATAATAGATGAACACAGAAAAAACCATGGCATGAAACCGCTGGCAGTAGAGGGTCGCGCTCCGCAGTATATTCAATCTGCAGCACGACTTAATTTAGGAATTGCCGATCCGACAAAAATAGAAACAGTCTATGTATGAGGACATCAAATTGAAATACGCCGTTTCACGCCGCACGTTTATTAAGCATTTATCTTGCGCGGCCTTTTCCCTTGGCCTCATGCCATTGCCTGCTCAAACTGCATTTAAGATATCGCGCGGCACCGCATATGCAGCAACCTCTGAACAACTTAAAGAGGTAATGTTTTATAAAAAACTGCCGGACCTGAAGGTGGCGTGCGAAATCTGCCCCAAAAACTGCACCATTGCAGACCTTGAGCGCGGCTATTGCGGTAACAAAGAAAATCGCGGCGGCATATATTATACCTTGATTTATTCGCGGCCCTGTGCAGCACATATTGACCCGATAGAAAAAAAGCCGCTGTTTCACTGTCTTCCCTCCACCCGGGCCTTTTCAATTGCAACCGCTGGCTGCAATTTTGAATGCCGTTTTTGTCAGAATTGGAACATAGCCCAGTACCGTCCGGAGCAGATAGAAAACATGAACCTATCGCCTGAGGAAGTCGCAGCCGCGGCACACAGACAGGGCTGTGCAACCATAGCCTATACGTATTCAGAGCCGGTGGTCTTTTATGAATATATGTATGACTGCGCCCGGGCGGGCAAAAAGGCTGGGATCGGCAGTGTGATGATATCTAACGGGTATATTAATGAAGAGCCTCTGCGCGTGCTTTGCAAGCAGTTGCTCGCAGTAAAAATTGATCTGAAATCATTTAGCGATAAATTTTATAGGGATTATTGCAGTGGCGAACTTGCCCCGGTACTTAAAAGCCTGCAGGTGTTAAAAGAGCTTGGTATGTGGTTTGAAATTGTGGTGCTGGTCATTCC
The DNA here is from genome assembly GCA_964594075.1 of uncultured Thermodesulfobacteriota bacterium. Lineage (GTDB taxonomy): Bacteria > Desulfobacterota > WTBG01 > CAIYCZ01 > CAIYCZ01 > CAZQKW01. Next base: position 47,866 of record CAZQKW010000010.1, read on the forward strand.
CACCCTTAATGACAGCCCTGCTGAAATAAAAGAAATGGTACAATGGATATATAAAAATCTTGGGCCCGATGTGCCCCTTCATTTTTCCCGCTTCCATCCCATGTATAAGATCAAAAACCTGCCACCAACCGCTGTCAACACGCTTGAAACATGCCATAAGATTGCACAAGCGGCCGGGCTCCGTTTTGTATATATAGGCAATGTGCCGGGACACCCGGCAGAGAATACCTATTGTCCGCGCTGCCGTAAAATACTCATCCAGCGGATGGGATATGCGATCATAAAAAACGAAATTCAAGACGGGAAATGTTCGTGCGGGCACCCTATCCCCGGCATATGGAAATTACCGGCTTCGCTATAAAGTTATTTTAATCGTTATGCAAAGAGTGGTAAGCCCGAATGAGTGATGGGGCAAGGGTGAACGGGTTCTTAATTCGCACTAATACGCCTTTCGCTTCCAAGACTATCCGTCGTGCTGCTTCATCTGCATAATCCTGCCACAGGTATCGGTCTTCCTGAAACTGCAGAAATGTGAAGAGAACACTATTTCTTCTCAGAAGCCGCGCGGCCTGATAGGCTTTTTCAATTACCTCGCGGTTATTTTCTTTAAAATTATAAAACCCGGCCCGTCCGCCGTAGACCGGCAAGCCATCGCCTATCAGGATCACGGCTGGGACGCGCTCTTTATCGCATTTTAAGCGTTGCAAACAGTATTGGAGACAGCCGCCAATATCCTTGCCTGCGCCATTTATCGCTTTGAGGCGGCTCACTTCAACAAGGCTTACTTCTCTCGGTACTTCATGATAGGCAATATAAGTAACCCTGTCGCGCGAATGATGCTTTTTTAAATAATAAGCAAATGCCAGACAAGCCTTTCGCACCCCCTGGATTCTCTTGCCAAACTGAACAGCGCCAGAGACATCAACGGCGATGACGATGGAATAGCCAACCTTTTTTCTGCTCTCATAATCCATCAGGTCTTCCTCATCCAGCAACAGCGCACTGTTATATAGAGCTCTGCGCACTAAACCGCGACGCAACGAGTGCATGGGAGCTAAAAGTGAGGTGAGCATGCGCGAACGCTCCACGCGGTCAAGCTGCAACGAAGCAATGCCGCGACGGCCGTGATCATGGGTGCCAGCAACGCGCCAATGCTTATAGAGACCATGCCGTGATAGCTTCAAAAAAGCTTCCTTCGCAAGAAAATAGGCAGTGCGTTCCTGGTTAACCAGATAGGTATCAGCAAACGTTTGGCTTATCATGTTGAACTCAATAAGCAGATCTATTATGCTTTTCATATCATCAATGTTAAGTTCTGAGGAACGCTTTGTTTTTATCGCTTCAGCTAACAGGTCCCTTGTTTTGGATAACTCAAGAATGGTCTCAAACAGTGGGCTTGCATGCGAATGGTCGGGTAAATAAACATGATTATCATTATTGGTAATGACCTGATCTGTTTCATCGGTCTTTATGCCGGCAAACAAGGCTTCGAGGTCAAGATCGCGGGAAACCCGTTTGAACTGGTCGGCGGCAGAAGCATCGCTGCCAATCTCCTGCAATGACAGCTGCCCTCTGCCCTGTTTGGTTGTTGTATAATATTTTCTCCCCCCGTTCTTATAATCCTTTTGAAATTCATCAGCTACGCTTTTTATATATTCCAAAAGCTGCTGAACGGTTTTAATGTTGCGGCCGTTTTTTATCGCTTTTGAGAGTCTGTCAAGTGCAGGAAATTGTTTGGTAACATCTGATATTATCGCAGCAGCAATTTTTTGCAATTTTAACGGTTCCGCGTTTTTTTCTTGAAAAATCTGGGCCTTCGCAGTTTTGGAAAAACTGTGCTTTTCCTTAATTCCGGCGCCTTCCGCTGGCAGGTTTTTCTTATGCACGTTGTTAACGATCTTGTTTAACGCCCGTTCAGCCTGCAGATCAAAGCGTTGTAATGCTTCGGCTGCGGTTTTCTGCTCCGGTTGGTTTCGCTGCACATCTACTGACAACGTTTTTTTGAGGGTTTGTTCAAGTTCCTCTCTGCTCACGGTCATCTTGCCGCTGAGCGCTCGGGATACAGAAAATAATTCTTGATTAGAAACGGTGCGCCGCTTTATGCTCCAGCACCACGTTTCAAGATCATATAATTCTGTCATTTTTCTACACACCCTTTTTCATAGGCAGCAAGATAAACGGCAATTATCTGCGCACCTGTGACAACAAGCGACTCGTCGTGTTCACCTATCCATTGCTGCAAATGATTCCACGCAGGCGAGAGGTTTTTGTTATTTACCATTTGTTTTATCTTGGTATCATTCCAGTCTGTGTTGTTCCCCCATTCATGCCGGTAATCAGATATCATTTCTGAAAAATTTATGTGCGGCAGATTTTTTTTTAAATACGCCGCAACGGCTGGAAACTGGGCATCAATTTGTTTTTCAATATCATAGATGTCTTCAAACTGGGTTTTTCCAAGAATTGCCGTATATATTCCCTCTTTTATGTCGCAATAGTCTGCAACAAACCGTCCGGCAAGAAGCGCTGAACTGCGGGCGATAAGCCCTGCGTTAATGCTGGTTCGGGGACCAAGCTCAAGACGATCATTGCCACGTAACGTGGTGATAACTTCTACCGCAAGTTTTATAAACAAAACAGGAACATGTATTGGCGGGGTCATGCGAGCAACTTCTTTCTGCACAATGCGTATTTCGTCTTCAATATTTACCCGCGGTATTTTAATGCTAACCAAACGGTCGCGAACGGCGCCGCAGATATATTCTTCATCTGCAATGTTTGTCGTGGCAACGAGGAGGAAATCAACAGGAAACGTCTCTCTGCTCTTGGTTGGCGTAAAACTGTTTTCCTGAGCAGCCTGAATAAGCGCATGTTGTGCGGTTTCTGACAGCTTTCCAATTTCATCAACAAATAAAAGACCTCTGCTTGCCTGGCCAATTTTACCGGGTTCAAATACGCGGGGATCAAACGGATCGCCAATCTGTGCAAGTTTCAGCAGGTTATAGGTCCCGACAATTTCTTCAGGCAAAACATCGCCGCCCCCCTGAACCCGGGCAAAACCTCTTCCTTCAACAAGTTGCTCCATGCGCCTCACCATAATTTTATTAGGATTACCATTGACTTCGCGAAGCTGAGCTTTACAGATTGGGCAGGGTTCCACAGTAGCGGGAGAATACCCATCAGGATAAAGAGCAAGAAACTGACTTAGTATCAGGGGATCTTCCTGCACCGGGCATTGAGCAACATAATACACGTCATGTTTTTTGTGATATTCATTCAACAAATTATGCAGGTGTTTGGCTAAATCTGTTTTTGCAACACCATAGGCGCCGGTCAGTAAAACCCCCTTGCCTGCAACCAGCGTCTTTATTAATCTTCGTTTTTCAGATTTAAGGCCAAAAATATCTGGAAACAGCTCCTCTCCCGTTTCTATTTTTTGTTTTATTACATCTAAAAGGCGCTCGCGAGCCGGCTTTGAACGATAACCTGATTTGATTAAATCCTGTAATGTGGCAATATGGTGCGGCATCAAAAAAACTCCTTTTGTCATTATTTTTTTGTTATGTTATAGCACACGCGATACAGTAGTGCCGTAATTTTGTCCAATTGAATGCGTGCTCGCTGGCCGGCTAACGATTAGGCCTCTGCGCGACCGATTATGACAAATTACTATCGAGTGTTAGCTCGAGAAAAATCTCGGCGATTTGAACAAGTATGCCACAGACCTGCTGCTAACTTAAGTGAGCAATTATAAAGGATCAGCATATGTCGCTTGCACAGATATTAACTGAATTAAAAAAATCAATATCATTTAAGGAAACGACTGCTGCGGGAGATATTGTCCTGGTAGGAATGAAAGAGGGGCTTTTATACGGCGTCGTGCTTGATATTACCCCCAATGTGAAGCCCGAATGGTGGGATGTTAGCTTTAAACTTTTAATAGTTCCGCCGGTTAATCTCACGTGGATTCTTCGCACGCCGCAGATGTGCGGAGAAATTTTTACCATAAACGGCGTTGAGCATTTTATGATTGCAATAGAAATGGAACACCCCCCAAAGCGCCGTCCCAATACAGGAAAAAGACCTGCCCTCTCGCTCATTAAAAAGGAGAAGGATACATAGCAACTGATATGTTTGACATGCGGACTTTAAAGGAGTAATTTTCTATGCGCCACCAAATTCATTTTTTTATTTTAGCAATTCTTTGTGTTATTTTATCATGCGCTGTCGTTTCTCGTTACATAATCACTATTAATTATATACCTCAAAAAACTATCACTGTTCACAGCCGTATTAAAAAGGATTTCATAATAACAGTTGCTACCTTTAATGATTCGCGTGCTGTTGATGACAAAACTGTTATAGGGAAAAAAGTAATGGCTAAAAATGATAAAATGGTGGCGCGCGTAACAGCCCAAGATCCAGCACGCGAGGTTACTCGCGCACTTAAACACTTTTTAACGAAAGCGGGTTATTCGGTAGATGAAAGAATGCCGCAATGGGATTTGAGCGAACAAGCCATCAGCCGTTCATGGGGGCATCTCGTAATTGGCGGTACCATTGATGAGCTTGAAATAATTTGCCGCAGCGAAAACACCGGGGTTCAATATAACAGCAGGGTGAAACTTCGTGTGATGTTTGGCGATGTGATGCGCAGAAAAATACTTACTGCTAACACCATAGAATCCACTGCTACCCTTAAGCACCTGCGTTGTGCAGCAGACAAAATTCAAGAGCAGTTAAACAGCGCCCTGTCTCTTGCTTTAGAAAAAATTACAGAAAACGGCGCCTTGGATAAAATCATCCAGGAAATTAGCACCGTTCGGTCGGAAAGTCTTGCTGAGTAAGACAATGGCGTGTTGCCGGGGCACATCAGCAAGCAAATCGGTCACCTGCTCGCCATTTTTTTATATGTTTCCGGCGGATTCTTGAGTAGGTATTGGTACGGTGATGCATGCGGATCATGACACTGCGAGCAGCGTTTCTCTTTAAAAGTCTCATGAACATTCAGCGGCCGAGATGAGTTTTTTTGCAGCATTTTCTGCACATACAAATGACAGTCGGTGCAAGTTCCCAGAGGCATGGTGCCGATGTTAACGCGGTGTTTCATGGTATGACAGAAACCGCAGTCGTCGCCAACCGGAACTGCACTGGTTCGCACATATGCGGCAAATGCAGGATGCAACTCCTTATTGCTCTTCTCTTTTATCGTCTCAAGAATGTTCTTGCTGTTTTTATTTTTAATCAGCGGATGACATGAATAGCATTGAACCTCTTCGTTCACCAGCAGAAGCTTGTTATAACCCGACGCGTGAGATTCGTGACAGGCATAGCAGTTTCCCAAAACTGCTTTATTGTGTTGGAATGGCTTTTCTACCACTTCAGTCTTATGACAGCCCTGCCTAAGACACAAAAATAGTGCTTCAGGTTTAGAACGCTCCCCAGGTGTTATTTTGTGGCAGCTTTTGCATTTATTTTCCACATACGGCTTGTGTGAAGCCAGTGTTCCGGGAGGAGACTTTAGCGTCGTTGCCGGCTGCTGCTTCACCTGACGCGTTCTATCCTTCAGTACTTTTCGATAATGACACGATACACATAGTTCATAGCCGCCCGGCAACCGAAGAAAATATTTTTCCCCAGCTCCCCGCTCTGCTGCTGCCCGCTGCAGGACACCCTTTTCATGGGGATTATGACAGGTGGCGCAAAATATCCGCCCCTCAATAAGAGGAATTTCCACATTGCTTGCACGTTTTTGTTTTTCCAGGGATTGTTTCTTGTATTCAGAAAGTTTATACTGCCCCGATGCCGGACCGTGGCTTGCCCAATGGACGGCATGACATCCGATACAGATAGCATCAAAAGACTCTTTAAAGGTAACTTCGCTAATGTCTTTCGTGCGCCGCGGATCAGGTATTTCCTTGTGACAGGTTCTACAGGTTTGTGCTACGATACGTCCGCTGGCGTCAAGCTGTTTGTGGGGATTGGGCTTTTGCAGGGGTACTTTGATATGACAGGATAGACAGAAATCCTTCGTTTTTTTATAAGGCCCGCCGCGTAAAAAATTTTTATTGTACCACTTAAACGGAAAATTATCATACATAGGAGGAATCGCGTCATGACAGGTAAGACAACTCAGTTGACCATCTTCGAGCGGCCACTGTGCAGGTATCGTATACTCGTTTTTATTTTGCGCAGCAGCAGTACGATGACTTTGATTCGAGAGGCAGGGTTTTGTGTGGCAGCGGTCGCACAGCTTGAGCGGATCATTATTGAATCTGCGTGCAGCATTCTGTTTCGTGGGAGATTTTTCTATATGGCATTCCTGACAATATTTACCGGTCCAATGAGGGTTTATTATTTCTTCGGCGCTGCTGTTTGCTGCGAACGCAAGAAGAAAACAGGCTGCGCTAATATGATATACATACATTCTCATTAATTTCTTATTCAGCATCATGTGCACGCTACCGCAATTCTATCAGCGGCTGGAATGGCAATTCTTCTTTTTCCCTGCTAAGCTGTGTGTGAAAATATTGGAATTTGATAATACTTTCTTCACCATGGCATCTAACACACAACCCGTTTAAAACATCAGGCCGTAAAAAACTGTCTGCCGCACCGCCTTCTACCTCTTTCCCCGGCCCTTTTTCTGCACCCTTTTTCCATACGTGCGGATTGTGACAGGTAGAACATACAATATAGCCGCCCTCCGCAAACTCTCCTTCATCAGTATAAATAGGAAAAGCATTGTTCACCAGATCATAATAAATCAGATCGGTACTGGATTTTTCTAAAACTACCTGCCGGGTAAGAGCCCCGGGGTGAAATGCATAGACCGGCACTTTTTCCTCTGCATTTTTTCCTGGCGCATGGCAGCCGGTACATATTTGAATCATGAAGCTGTCGTGGTAATCCCCGATCTTATCCTTCCACGTATCCAGCCGGGAAGGACCAAGCGGCGCTGACCACAAAAATTTCTTTTGCGGCGCATTATGTGCACTATGGCATGAGCTGCATACGCCGCTGGTTTTGAGATTTTGCTGAAGCACATTCGTATAGTTCTGGCTGGTGATTCGCAAATCATGATCTGTCCCCACAATGCTTCCTTGATACTTATGGCAGGAAACACATACCGCCGATGGATCGGTTGGTGAAAGACGCAGAAATTTCCCGGCTTTTCTGTCTCTCTTACCCTCGCGATCATGAAGTGGAGCTGGATTATGAACATCATGGCAGGTAAAACACCGAATAATACCATTAGCAACCCGGTTGCCCCGATCATCTGAAAGCGGCAGAAGTTTGGTATTTGCCTGCGGAGTCACTTTTACTCCGATTGGATGTGAATAGTCTTTAGGTACAGCTTTTTCCCCGCATGCTCCTGCGGCATGACAACTCGTGCAAAAATCATCAGGAGTTTTAATGCCTCCCTTTACCTGACGCGCCCAGATATACCGCTCTGTCCCCTGATGGACAAGATGACACGGTGAACATGTACCTGATTCAGCGGCACGGATACCGTGGATGTTCATTTCCTGCGGCGCCGATACTTTTAAATCATGGCTTGAGTGCAGGATATCTTGTTTATTCCGATGACACTGGCTACAAAGCGAATCCCGCTCATTATGGTCGGCCAGCAGAACTTTTTGGTCTATAGCTCGATGTGGCTTATGGCAGGTTCGGCAGACCAGCACGCCTCCTTTACCCCTGAATACGTCTTCGCCACAACTCCATTTTTTCGGTATCTGGGCGGCCATTCCCGGAGATACATCTACCGGATGGGAATAACGCGGCGCACTGCCGGTTTTCACCATAAGAGGACTTTTGCCATGACACACTTCACAGAGCACCGAACGGCTCAAAGGATCTTCTATGGGGAGAATAAGCCGCTGGTTTGAATATCCGCCATGGGATGTATGACAGGTTTCACAAATAACCACGTCCCGTGTCCCTTTGCCCAACTTTCCGCCTGCTATAATGATAGATTCAGGTGTTTTTTTTACCTCAATGTCAATGGGGTGATTTCCTTTTTCTAAACCTCCCACCATTTCAACGTGACACTCTTTGCAGAAAGACGAGTTTTCATTCCGTTTTCTAAGAAAAAACGAAAATTGCAGACCCTCCTCAAAGCTCACCGCATGCGGCGTATGGCATGTGGTACACTGCATTTGACCCTTTTCATCCAGTGGAAAATTAGGCGGGATTCTGATGTGCTGTGATGGTACAACTCCAATTTGATGTCCGGGATCATTGCAAATGCGATCTCGCGAATCACGCACTGAGCCATCATGGCATGAGAGGCACATTTCTTTGCTGCCCACTACTTCCTGTTCCTGCAAAGGTGCAAGTGGGGTTCCGCGATGTTCAACATAAAAAGTATATACCCACCGATAATGGCAAATAGCGCATTTTTTTGCCGTGTCAGCCTGGCGCGGTGCACGCAACTGGGCATGTGCTCCGGAACCCAAAAAGCACAGAAACAGCGCGCTCAAAATCAGCATACATTTCTTCAAATACATAAAACAATAAAACCTTAATCCCACATTCCGGTCCTGAAAATCCTATTTAAATTTCTCCTCAAAAACTTGCGGAAGATAAAATACATCATAGTTCGTAAGCATACCGCCTATTTCCATTTTTACCAGTTGGTTTGTGCGAGCGGCATCAAAACCCAGTTCTTTAAAATTCATTATGCCATCCGCTTTATGGCATTGCGAACACTTAATAAATTCATTAAGTTCTGTTTTACCGTGAAGTCGGTCAACAATTTGCTTTTTCTGTTCAGGTGAAAGCCGGTCCTGATTTTTCATATACATTTTCGCTTCCTGTATGATTTCAGCAGTATCAATTGACGCTACCATGCTCCAAGAATCATTGATTTTAGTCAGCGGTGTTAATTTTGAATAGTGATCATCAGTTTCAGCAAAAAGGCCACTTGACATGTCTATCTCGGTACCATAAGGTTTGCCTTGGGGGTTAATATCGGTAGGGTTAATCCAAACAAACTTAACCATGCCGTGCTCAAATTTCAGATGGCAGGATTGACAAGTAAGGAATTCGGTATGAAGGTTCATGATTGCTTTTGCCTTTTTATTTTTGCCGTGCGGATAGGGCGAATGGCAAATTAAGCAACTTGATTTTTCCGCCCATGCTTCAAGGTTAATGTCTTCAGTCACGAGATGAAAATGTTCATGTTTTTGTTTATGTTCCTGTTCTTTTATACGCAGCGTTTGGAATGAGAGCTCCTTGGTTTTAGGTTTGGGAGGCTCTTTGCGGCGTTCAAATTGGACTCTGAAAGTTAAATATCCGCTCAAAAGTGCAGAAAGGACAATGATAATGATAAAAACCAAAACATCTTTGACGCGAAGTTGTTTTTGATTATTCATTGCGCTGCACTTCTTGCACCAGCTTGTCTTCCTCGCATATGGCTAAGCCTTCTCTCACCTGACGCTCATATTCAAGAAAGTGCTCTTCTATTTGATGATCTTTGGTAATACGGCCGTTCCAGAATGCCCATTGTATGGGGAACCGACCAGGGGCGCCATGCACATTGTAAAGATGCCAGAGGGTAATCACCAGAAACGCAAGAACCGATTCATCAGCATGCAGCAGCCGCAGCAAGTTAAAGGTGACTTTAGGATAGGGAAGATAATTCACCATAGTTTCGGGGAACAGCAAACACACACCGGACAAAGTAAGCACCGAACAACCCCAGATCATTGCCAGATAATGAATCTTTTGTTTATACATAAACTTTTCCATCCGCGGCCGTGAACGCTCAAGGCCAAGGAAATAGCGGATATCAAACAGGAGATCGCGGAGATCCTTCAACAGTGGAAATTGAGTTCTCCGGATATCAAATGTCCCATTTTTAATTTTCTTAAGTGATCCAAAGATCAGCACCAGTAAGTGATATACGCAATTCAGTGTGAACAAGATTGCATTAATGCGATGGACAACACGGGTTATGTTAATTCCGCCCATCAAGTTTATAACTTCATGAGAAATAGGCGAGTTGTGAAAGTATAAGGGTAAACCAGTGGCAACTGCAACGGTGAACGTAATACCCACGACAAAATGATTAATGACAATATGGAGTGAATAGCGGGGATAATCACCACGGGGATTAAAATCTACATACCGGTGCAGATTGGGAATACGACCGAGATATGTTTCGCCGGGTAGTAATGGTTTGGAGAGTTTTTGAGGAACACGGAACCAGCGGAAAAACCGTGCGTCATGATTACGCAGCCGTGCGTAGGTTTCCATACCCATGAGACTAAAAAGAAAAAACAACGTGAACCACATAACCCCCTGCATGGCAGATTCAATAATCGTGATTTCTATGCCTTTGTCCTTATCCTTACTCAGATGACTATCAATGGCTGATATTTTAGCAATCGCGAGAGGATGGCATCCGCCCGCCTGGCAGGTGCGGTAGCGATTATCTGGATGAATTGATGACGCCGGGTCGGATGCTGGCAAAATATTATGTATCGTGGTTCCTGCATGACAGTTGGTACAATCTGCAGTATTTTGACCGCCGAGTTGCAAAATACGGTAATGAATAGTCTCCTTATAGGTTTCAACAACTTCAGCGCGAGCGCCCGTAAATCCCATAACGTTTTGAAAATCTTTATCGCCATGACAGCTTGCACAGAGTTCCACGATTTCAAGCGGCTTTCGTACATGTTTGCGCTTGAAGCGATGATAAATATGTATAAAAATTTCCCTTAAACCCTGTTCCTTATGACAGTTCAAACAGCGTCGCAATACGGCATCTGATGGCACTTCTTCTGATAACTCATATACCTCGTCCGAGTGACAATATTTACAATCAGGCTTGAGCTGGGCTATCTCAGGCGGGTCTTCAGTTTTGACGCCGTGAACGCTCTTTCGATAATTTTCTGCCACCTCCCGATGAGAAAAAGCACCGCCGCTCAGGAGCTTCCATTTATCAATGTGACATTCTTTAGCGCAATCAACTCGTTGTGCCGTTTTCTTGTGCGGCACCTGATCAATATCAATATGGCAGTCAACACAGGTTACATTGCGGTGTATTGATTCATTATGCAGCTTTGCATCCACATAATAGTTGTGCAGAACACCTTGTTCATCATAGCCCCGAAGTCTGCGGTATTTATGACAAAACAGGCAGTTTTCGGGATCACGGGCATATGAAATAGAACAACATATCAACGGCAGTAACACGAGACCAAAAAAATACATAAACATAATATTTCGCTGATTCATTGTTTAACATCAATATCTTTATCAGAAATTTGATATACCCATACGCGGTTTGCAATCATATCTACCACATACAGTCTTTGGCGGTCATCAATTGCAATACCTACAGGTGTTTTCCATTTGACTATCGTGCCTGATTCATCTCCAAGCACTGACAAAAAAATTCCGTACCGGTTAAATACCTGTATAACGCCTAAATAGCTGTCACTAACAAAAACCCGATTGTCTTTGTCCACGCACACGCCCTTGGGTCGGTAAAGCTGACCCACATCAACGCCCCACTCGCCGATCGTGCTGAGTGCCCTGCCCTTCGGCTCCCATGCCTGCACGCGGGTATTGATCACGTCAACAATTAAAACCGAGGAGTCGTTTGCCACGGTTATAAAAAATGGGTAGCGGAACTCCTGGCGGCCCTCGCCCTCTCTTCCCCACGTATCTATATATGCAAATTTATCAAATGCATATAAATGAACTTGATGGTTGTCATTGTCAACCACGTAGATTCTATTGCGTTTCTCGTCAATCGCCAAATCAACCGGATCACTTAAATGCGAGGAACTTTTTGATCTCTGAATGACAAATTCGCTCAGCACCCTGCCCTCTGGATCAAAAACCTGAACACGGCGGTTTCCGGTGTCTGACACAAATACTCTACCTGCACTGTCAATGGCCAACCCGAGAGGAGATTCAAACTGACCTTTGGCACTTCCCTTTTTGCCAAAGGAAAATAGGTAGGTTCCTTTTTCATTGAAAACCTTGACCTGGCTGTTCACACCATCAAGCACATAAATTTTATAGTCTTTGCCAATTGCCACGTCACTGGGCTGCAGAAAGCCGTGTTCAATATAAAACATTTGGTGTAATGGTGTGATTTTATAAGCATGCACCATTCGCGGAGCAAGCAGACATAATGCTGTGCTCAGCATGAAAAGTATTAGATTTCTTTTGGCCATCATTTAAGCGACTGCCGTTCTGGTTCTAAAAACTTAGGTGTGTGAAACACCTCATATTGTTCAATCATTTTTGTAATCTGATCGCTTGCCACTATGGCAACCCGTACTTCGGAATAGGCCTGCTTTAATCCCATTTGCCGAGCATTTGGTCGTATTTTGTCCTGCAGGCCCGAATCAGTCAGTTTCTTTATATAAATTTTTTAGTGGTACTCCACCAGTTCCCATTCATCTATTAACCCGGTCAGCAAGTCGCCCCCCGTGAGGAATACTACCGGTGATAGTTATACATCATAATAGTGCCCAATAAAAAAACTATGCACGCAATGTTCAACAAATTGCCCGAAGAGTGCCATAGTAAACACAGACAAATTAATATATTCTGATTTTAATTTTATGTTAATAAGCACCGGCCGCGCACCTTGATTAATTTGATTTTTATAAATGATGAGAAAAATAGTGGGAGGTGGCCAATATACCTGCGCAATCGCTTTTAATAAATTTTAATAAAATATCCGAGGGACACAATTGTTGCCGCTCTATTTGTTTTCCGAATGAAAAAAAAATGGGAATTTAAAGTCATTATATTCTTTAATCATTTTTACAATTTCAATGCGCGAGAGATCTGCAGAGCGGGTTTCATTATATCCAAGCTCGCGATAGTTTAAATATGCCTGCTTACTGTGGCACTCTTCGCAGGTTACCGGCCGAGAAGAAATATGTTTCATCAGTTGCTTTTTGATCGTCTCTTTCTGTTCAGTAGAATATGTGTCCTTATGCTTCATAAAATCAAGCGCTAATGCCGTTTCAGGGAATTTATCAAGGCGTTCGAATTTCCCATCTATAAGCCTAACCGGAACTATTTTAGCGCCATAGTTCTGGTACTCTCCCTTGACTGCTTTCAATTCCATGCCACTGGTATCATCAAACCACTTAAATTTTATGTCAGCACTTGATTCTCGTCTGATATGACAGGTTTCGCATGATAGAAAAAACGTGTGCATGTTATAATAGGATCTAAACAATTCAGACTTATAATGACAAAAATTTCCATGGCAACGCAGACACAGCGGTGCAGTCGAGATATTGGTGGCAACCTGTGATTCTGATACATGAAATTCACCGGCTCCGATTTTATGGCTTCTTTTTTGTGTAAATCGTTCCTCTACAATTTCTGCTTTGCGCTGAATGGTGCTGCGCGGCTGAAAATAAAGAAAACGTGCAAGGCAGTAAAGACAGACCACAATTGCTGCCAAAGCCACATATCCAAGCAGATTATATATTAGCTGTAGTAGAGGATTTCTCAATTTATAATCCGGAACATCAGGGTTTAAGAATTTGAGGATGCGAACGAAATGACCGCCGGGCCCACTGCCACCATACACTTGAGTGAATAATAATCATTAATGAACATACCCTTTCACCCTCGTGCCCGCCGCCGCGCCGCAGTCCCGCGATGACACAGCCAAATTCACTGTTCGCTTTTCATCATCCGCTCATATTCAAGCGGATGTTCTTCCTTCATTTCATGTTCAGATATTTTACCGTTAAGCCATACCGTTGACATGGGAAACTTTCCCGGTTTTAAATGAACCTCATAAAAATGCCACACCATAATGGCAGAAGTGGCAAGAATTGCCTCCATGGTGTGCACCAGAATAGAAACGTCAATGATAAACTTTGAAAAATATTCTTCAAACCAAAGAAATAGGCCCGTCACAGTAATAATGATACTGCCTATAATTCCGGTCCAGTATTCCAGCTTTTCTTTATAATTAAACCGATCAAAACGTGGTTTTTGATGCCTCAACTTCAAATAATAGGCCACATTCTTTCCCGCGTCTTTTATATCCTGAAATCGCGGCATAATGTCATACAAAAAACTTCTTCCCGGTTTCGTTAGCAGCATGTACCATGCCTGATACAGCATGTTCACCATCATGATGACGGCAGCAATACGATGAATTATACCTCGCCAGAAAAATACTTGTTCCCGATATTGCCCAAATAGTTGAACCCACTCTTCCGGCAGTTCAACCATAAAACCCGTAACTGCCAGCAGAATAAATGTTGACCAGGTCAGATGATGCTGCAAACGTTCATGAAGGTTCATACGTATAAAATATCGCTGTTCATCATGCATAGGATAACTCGAATGAATTGGCGGGAAATGATTATTAGTGCTGCTCATGATAATGTCTCCCCGCGCGTATTTCTCTGCGCGTAGCAAAATAATCAAGTATCTGATGAATAATCATGGCGCTGATTAGAAAACCAATTAAACACATATAAAAATATTTGATCAGAACCAGAACAATGTTCTGGTAAGGTTGTCGTTCGCCTACATCTACGGTGACCAGTGCTGTCAGTAGTGACTGAAACGGTTTTAATCTTCCTTTTTCAATACTCTCTTGAAGATTCAATTTTTTTTGAGTGGTATCAAAAAGACCGGCTTTAAACTGAATAGGATGAACTTCTCCGCTGGCAAAACGAGACGTGGCATTTGGATGACACGACTGTGCGCCTCCGATATTGCTGCAGGTGCGCACCAGATTCTTTTCGTGTATTGCAGAACGCTCATCCTCTTTGCGCATAATCTCATGAGAAAGATAACCAACTGGTGCATGACAGTTTATGCAGTTGGGCGCATTAGGATCGCCAAATTTCAATGCCTGCCAGTGAAAGGTATCCCGGAATGTTCCCACAGTCTTTAATCCATGCCGGGACATCCGTTCTTCGTCATCATGGCATGAAGCGCATAATTCCACCACCCGTTGAGAAGAACGTCTTTGATAAAGCCGCTCTATAAAGTGATGAAAAAAAGTGTCTGCCCATACATTGTTGCTATGACACCCCAGACACCGATCCATAACTTCCCGTATAATTTCTCCACTGCGATGATAGAGGTCATTGACTGCATGATAGATGGTATTTTCGTGGCAATAAATACAGGTTGGAAGGTCCTCAACATGTTTTTTTATTTTACCCTGCTCTGTTTTGCCATGAACGCTCAACTCATATTTTTCAATCATCGGTGCATGTGAAAATGGCTTGTTCGTGGATGGTTCAATAAGGTGACATTCATTTGCACAATCAACCTTTTTTACGACGCCATGGGGAAATTTTTCAATCCCTGCATGACATTCAGTGCAGCGTATGTTCCCATGAACCGACCGATTGTAAAGATCGTTATTTATATAATAGATGTGTTTATTCCCCGACTCATCAATTCTGCCAAGGCCTGAATATTTGTGACAGAGAAGACAGTTTTCTTCATCAACTGCCCACGAAAGAGGCAGAAAATAAACGAAACAACATAACGTTATAACTATACTACGCGTCAGGTTTTTCATTTTACGGATCGAACACAACGAAAACCAATGTTAAAGCTATGCGCATCCGGCAGGGCATAATAACGGTTCGCAACTCTTACTTCACGTTCATTGCAATACCATGCGCCACCCCGCAGAACCTTGTGAGTTCCGCTTACCGGTCCTTTTGGGTTTTTTGGGGGGCTTACAGCATAATAATCGCCTGCATACCAATCTGCGCACCATTCCCAGACATTACCAATCATGTCATAAATACCATAGCTGTTTGGCTTTAAGCTTTTTACCGGCAACAGGCCAAACGAAAGATAATTTGAATATAGAGTGTTGGCCGTATTTCCCCAGGGATATTTATCTTTCTGATTACCACCGCGAGCGGCATATTCCCATTCTGCCTCTGTCGGCAAACGCTTCCCTGCCCAACGTGCATAATCTACAGCATCCTGCCAGCTCACCCCGACGACCGGATCGTCAGGACTATCATAATCAGGCTGCCAATAATGAGGTTTTGGGTGACCGGTTGCTTCTATAAATTTTTTATACTGACTAATGGTTACTTCCTGCGCGTCAATGTAGAATGAATCAATATACACTTCGTGCAACGGGCTTTCATCAGAATCTCCTTCACTGGATCCCATGATGAATTTTCCACCTGGCACCAGCACCATTGCGCTCTGTTCGCCAAGGGCACTCTGCTGCGCATAGACCAATACCGAACAGCATACAGTAATGCCGAGGAGTAAAGAAGAAAATGCTGTTTTGATCACGATTATTTCTGGGAAGAATGCTTGTGCTGGTTGCTTGTTAGTTGTCTATAACACAGTATTATTGATTAATTCCACATAAAATAACGAACCGCATTACAGTGTGCCGAAAGCGTTCAATCACCAATGAATCAACGTTGAGGTTTTGCGCACATCTTCGAAGGTCTCAAAGCGTGCTATCTCTCCGTTGTGGCATCCAAGGCAGGCAAAGTTATCGGTGATAAAGGCCCCCCGCATGTCCTCGCGAAGTGCTGTCCCTCCCGGCAAAAACATATCCGGAGGGTTTGCCTCGGTTTTAATCCTCACGATATGGGTTCTCTTATCACCGGTGCGGTACAGCCCGACGCCGGCAGAAGTTGATTTTGAAACAGCCAGCGGCATATGGCACTGCTCGCATTCCACCAATCCCTCCATGGTCAGACCGACATGTTTAGTTGGATGACAGGTCGTGCAGGCAACCTTAATAGCGCTGGCTCTTTCTGTACTAACGCTGTAGTGGGGATTATGGCAAGTCACGCAGGAAATATTGGCCTGTGAGTGCCTTGTCCCAAGCCATTCATTATATTGCTGCTGGTACTTGATAAAACCGTTCTGAGCTTCAATAACTGTGCCGTCGTTCCGGGAATGGCAACCGCCACAGAATCGAGAGGAAGTATTGATGACGATGAACTGCGGCGACTGAGTAAGGATGTGTTTACTGCCGGGGCCGTGGCAGACTTCGCAGCCGATAATAGGATAATGCCGTGTTTCCTGCCACACTGCGAAAACACCCGGATGACACAGGCTGCAGGCAGCAGAACCCACATATTCAGCCTGATAAGGGGTAACCGAGAAAAAAGAGCTTTTGACAATACGCTCCCGTAATGGATTGACAAAGGTAATCTCCGCCTGCGCCAGGCCGTTCGCAATGAGCGGTATAGTGATGGTCCAGGCTACCCGGTAATCACCCTTATGGCCCACGCGAAATTTCAGCGGGAGCTCAACAAACCAGTTTTCTCCGGTAACAGTCCCCCGCAGCCATGCAATGTCCGGTCGGGTGAGGGTAAAGAAAGCCTCGATATTCATAATATTGCCCGGCGCAAAATCGCTTGCAGGATTTCCTGCCGCATCGGTCAGGCTGACTCCGGTGAAGTCAAGCAAATGCACCGGCTCAGCGCCTGCCCTTGAGACAAAACATACGAAGACTGAACAAAGAATACTAATCCATGATAAATAGCTGTAGATGCGCTTCATGGCGAGTGCGTTTTATGCGGTCTTATTTATATATATCTATCTGTCTGTATTTAATTTAGACAATATTTTTGTCGGTTTTGTCAACTGCGAAAAAAGGCCATGTATAATTGAGGAACTATTTAAAACTACACAGAGAAATATTGAAATTTTAGTTTGGTGTTCCCAAAAAAGGGACCCGGTTAAGTCGGGCCCCTTTTTAAAGGCAATTTACGTGCTTACCAGTCGAAAAAAGTAAATCAGTCCTTATCGCCGCTCAGTCGGGCAGCATCGTGGCACTTGCTGCAGGAATTGGGCATAATATCGTAATCATGGGTCGCGAACGGCATCAAAACTGCGCTCTGGCCTGGCCAAACAATATCGAAGACGTGGGAAGGCACGTTCCCCTCGGCAACAGCAGTTTTGCCGTCCTCGTCAAAGTCCAAGTGCCAGAAGAAATCAACATTGATGTCCTGGAGCTTGCTGATTTTTGGCATATGGCAGGAAGTGCAGCTGCCTACCGGCATGTCCGGATCATCGGGAGTGTAAAGCGCTACACCCATCCCGGCGCCCACCTGCATATGTTCGGCTACGGCATTCGCCACTCGGTCGCGAGCAAGCGCGGAATCTATGGCAGAGACGACAACATCTTCCCCGTCTTTTGTTACCGTACGGCCGGCATCAAGCTGCAGCACAGCCACATCTGCCGTGCTAATGTTCTCAAAGGATCCGTGGGTGGCATGACAGCTCAGACACAGCGTGTTGTTCCCATAGGCAGCATTCTTAAAATCATAGCCGTTAACGACGAGAGAGGATGGCCCACCATCCAGTGTGTGAGCATTATGGCAGTCAAAACAGACAAGTTTCTGATATGGATTGTTGAAATGGACAGACCTGCGCAGTTCCAGGTATTCCTGGGAATGCACACGGGCATGGGTTTGGTCCGACCAGGCAAAGAATGATCCCGACTCCCCGTCAGGCTTGACGACGCCTGGGTCAAGAGCCATGGGGATATCAAACTTGTAAAAGAAAGTGTCAAGAGAGTATATGCCCGGCACAAAAAATCCATTTCCAATGGAATCTTTATAGCGTCCATCATAAGCCGGTTTGAAAATCCCAGCAGGAACCTCGCTTCTGCCATCGTGGTTACCATGGCATTGTCCACAGGTTTCAGCGGCCGCTTTAACGGTCAAGTATTGAGGCATAATGAGCTTTGTCTTATCGGAAAAATGCTCTGAAGCCGGCCCATGGCAGCGTTCGCAGGTCACGTTGAGGTCTGCATAATTCCAGTCAGTCACAACTGCTTTGAATGACTTCCCTTTATATTCAATGTCCTGGAAATCGATCTCAACTCCGGTGGAGTGGCAGCCAGCGCAGTTTCGGGACAGGGTGTTGTCAGGCAGGCACCAGTCAGCCGGAGATTTCTGCCAGAAAGTCGGTGTTCCGGATTTTTTTTCAGCGTCCAATACATCGGAACCAGCGGCGGTGCCATCCTGCATAATGAAAGCGGGCATATAGCAAACATAGTCCTGTTTTGAATCATCAGCACGGTAAGTATCGTAATACTCCTTGAGGTATGGAACGTCCTGAATCCTGGCCATGTAACGCTGCTTGCCTTCCCCGAAATTGGGATGCCGGTCGGGTAACGTGTGCTCCGGGTCCACGTACCCCTCACCCCAGTTGCCTTCCCCTCCAATGGTGGCGGCAACCGGGATAAAGACTGCATCATCATCTAACGAGCAATCCAGGTCATCTTCAGTAAGAGTGACGCCTTCTGGCTGCTCGGGGTAAAATTTAAAAAGATACTGACGATCCGGTCCATCTCCTTGCGTGCACAGGGCGACATGAACCAGACCTTCACCGTCCCGAGGGTCTTGTACCTTGAGCAGTGCGCCTTTGGTGTCCCTGGGCAAGACTGCACTTTTATAATCCGCTGGCGGCCACATTTCCTTATAGACCATATGGTCTGTGCCCTCGGTCACGAAGCGCGAATGCGCTGCGGCGTTCGGGGTGCCGTCATAGGCAGCGAAAAGCTCAGGCCATTGGTTCTGATGGCAACCTTTACAGGCACTCATACCCAAATAAGAAGCATTCGCGCTGGGACGGCCCGAGAGAACGATTTTAACATCTTTCACTAAGCTGCCACTCTCAACAAGAAGAGCTTTACGGGTTCCGCCATCCAGATAATCTTCCGATGGCGCTTCCACATTAAGATATACAGAACCGGCGGCCACTCTGGTGAGCATGAAAGAACCGTCAGCAGCTGTCGTCGCGGATACGCTCTGCCCTTCCACGGAAACAGTCGCTCTAGAAATCGGCCGGTCCTTGGTATCTACAACAGTTCCCGTTATGGTGGAACTGTCTTCACGCACGCAAGCTGATAGAGCCAGCAGGAGCAAAACAAAAGTAAGCGATAAAACTTTTTTCATAAAATCCTCCTTTTCATTTTAATTTGAAAAAAACATGGGTTGTCTATATGAAAAGGCTGGCTGTAAGCGATTGTAAAATCGGAATGACGACTAAAAAAAAGAATTTTATGCTTAAAATACAGGTTGGGTGTGACCCACTGGGATTTGTCGTCTCAGCACGCTTCACTTCCGCCAGTTCTTAAATTTTTTTATTTTAAAATGAACAATATTGGTCTTTGTCTTAATGAATAGTTTACGTTGCTGTCTTTGTTGTCAAACAGATTTATCAAATTATTATTAGTCGTGTCAATGGTAATTTGGTTAAATTCACCTTCTTTTAAAAACTAATCCAGGTGTACTGATCTGGAAAGAACTTTCACCTGCTAAAAGTTTTAAACAGTGTTGGCAGCACCACCGGTACGGTGGCAGGACAGGCAGACGCAATCGAGCGTTAGGCCCTTAGCTTTGCCATAGCTGTCAACTGCTATTGATGTGCCATCGGGCGTCATCATGTCAGCAGGGATCGCTGCATCCGTATTGATAGTAAAAAGATGGGGGTGAGTCAATTCGAGTCAAAAAAAAATCCCCCGAAGCTTTGCTGGCCGGATCTGCAATAATTTATAACTTCTCATAAGGACTCCCCGGAGAATGCCCCGGTAGCAATGACCCAACATGCCGACTATTATTTTATTTATTTTTATATTGACAAGTAAAATAATAATTTGTATTTCTATTTGAAACTATTTATACTACAGCACATTCCATCACAAAAAAATAATCTATGTAGCCAGTTTTTTTTCAGAGGTTAAAAAGGTGGCTACATAGATGTTTTGAGCAATCAATAAACCAGCCTAATTCAGCAAAAGAGATTGGGGGAATAATTTTCTTCAATCCCTTTTTTTGTAGTTAAAACATACAGTTATGGTTGATATATGAGGGTATGCACTGCTGATTATAAGACTATTGAACAACACCTGGATATCCTCAAAGGCAAGCCGTTTATCTCCGAGAATACCGTCATTTTTTTTCGAGCCATCTTTAGTGCACAGCATAAAACAAAAACTTCCCTGGCGAGTAACTCCTTTCCTATGCTGACTGAAGAACAAAACCGTCAGCAGCTCGCAGCCGGCCGCCCGGTGCTTTCCTTTCAAAGTTTTAGTGCTGACCCGGACCTGCTGCACAGTCTTTTCCAAGAGCTGTGCGACATCATAAAAAATAACGATACAGCTTCTACTGGCGACATACGGAGGTTGCTTGAAGCGGAAAAGAGCGGCGTTATTGATCTGAATGCATTGATCACAATGCTGCCGAAACAGGACAGCAGCTACTTTCAAACGCTGGCTGAAAGAATCGAAGTCACGCCCAACACGCTATTGTTCTGCGCTTTTCATTGTGCAAAACCCTTCTACGAATCAGCAGCTGAAAAGCAGTTGTTGCCCGTTGAGGAAGAAAATCTCTGGATGCGGCGGCAATGCCCGGTGTGCGGTTGCGCTGCCCAGCTTTCAAAGCTTGATAAAGAAGACGGCAAACGGCAGCTGTACTGCCTGCTGTGCGGTGCAGAGTGGCGTTTTATGCGTCTGAAGTGCGCATACTGCAATTGCGCGCAGCCCGCCGGCATGAAATTTATTGCCGAGGAAAACGGCCCCTGGCGTATTGACGTATGCGACCAGTGTCGAGGCTATCTGAAAACATTTGATGAAAAAAAGGCTGGCGGGACAACTGGGACATTTGTTCCCGCAGTGGCGAATGTTGCAACGCTGTACCTTGACCTGCTTGCAGAAAAGGAAGGCTACAAAAAACTGTTTTTTCTTCCTCCTGAAGCAGCCGGGAAAACAAGTGCGGACATACCCGAAATAAAACATTGAAGAGAGGGTTATAATTTCATTATTTACCGGGTAGTTATAACGGCATACGCCGATTGAGAAAGGAGGTAAAAATTAAAATAAACATATTAAGATAAAGTCATCATTAAAAGCGAGGATGTTAACTTTATTAAAAAGGAAGGGAGATTCATCTATGGACATCACCAGACGAGGATTTCTGAAGATGTCGGGAATGACCGTGGGATTGATGCTGTTCCCGGCATTTCTGAAGGATGCGAAGGCAAGGCAGTATGCCTGGAGTCTCAAAACTAAGACCGGGACTGAAACAACGACCATTTGCCCCTATTGTGGGTGTGGCTGCGGCATTGTGGTAACCGCTTCCGGCGGCAAGGTAGTCAACACCGAAGGTGACCCGGATCATCCCATCAATCAGGGGGCGCTGTGCTCCAAGGGCAGTTCCCTGTATCAAACCGCAAATAATTCCTTGCGTAACAAGAAAGTGCTGTGGCGGCGTGCTGGCGCAACTGAATGGAAAGAGCTGCCCTGGGGTCTTGCGCTTTTCATGATTGCCCGCAGAATCAAAAAAACGCGCCGCGAAACATTTGTTGCTACGCAAGACGGCGTCACGGTTAACCGCTGTGAAGGTATTGCGGCGCTTGGCGGAGCAGCACTGGATAATGAGGAGTGCTATCTTTACAGCAAGCTAATGCGCTCTCTGGGAATTGTCTATCTCGAACACCAGGCCCGTATATGACACTCCGCAACGGTAGCGGCTCTGGCAGAGTCGTTTGGACGCGGTGCAATGACCAATCACTGGGTCGACGTCAAAAACAGTGACTATATCATGATCATGGGCAGCAATGCGGCCGAGAATCATCCCATGTCTTTCAAATGGGTAACCAAGGCGATTGAGAACGGCGCAAAGCTTATCAGTGTTGATCCGCGGTTTACCCGGACGTCATCAAAAGCCCACCTTTTTGCCCAGATCAGACCAGGTTCCGACATTGCCTTTATCAACGGCATGATCAACCAGTGCATCCAGAACAAGTGGTACAACGAGGAGTATGTCAGAATCCACACCAATGCCTTGACCAAAATCAATGCGGGATTCAACTTTGACGACGCAACCGGGCTGTTCTCAGGTTATGATCCAACAAAGCGTACCTATAAAAAAGATACCTGGCAGTATCAGCTCGACAGCAGTAGCAGCAATGTGAAGGCTGACAGTCTGGATGATCCCGATTGTGTCTTTCAGCTTCTTGCAAGGCATGTTTCCCGGTACACTCCGGAAAAAGTTTCTGAAATCACCGGCGTTTCAGTGGAAAGATTCCTCGAGATCGCAAAAACATATTGTGAAAGCGGGGCACGTGACAAGGTCGGCACCATCCTGTACGCCATGGGCTTTACTCATCACACCGTCGGCGTGCAGAACATCAGGGCTTTTGCTATACTGCAGCTTTTGCTGGGCAATATGGGCCTTGCCGGAGGCGGCGTGAACGCACTGCGTGGCGAGTCCAATGTTCAGGGTTCGACTGACTTTGCCCTTCTTGCCCATATTCTGTCCGGCTATCTTCCCGTGCCCACAGTAGCTTCGACAACGCTTGATGCCTACGTTGCCACACAGGTAAAAACAACCATAAACCCGGGCAAGAGCACAAACTACTGGCAGAACACGAAGAAATTTGCCGTCAGCCTGTTAAAAGACTACTTTGGCGAGTATGCCACAGCAGAGAATGAGTTTGCCTACAACTATTTACCTAAAGCTGCTGGCAACGCTAATGACCTGTACTCCCACATACCCCTGTTCCAGGCCGTTGATTCAGGAACCATCAAAGGTATGATTATCATGGGCCAGAACCCGGCGGTCGGCGGTCCGGACGCAGAGTTTGAGCGCACCGCTCTTGGCAAGCTTGACTGGCTGGTTGTTACCGAACTCTGGGAAACAGAGACAGCTGCCTTCTGGAAGCGGGACGGCGTGAACCCACGCGACATAAAAACCGAGGTCTTCCTCTTGCCTGCAGCAGCCTCATTTGAAAAGGAAGGCAGTATCACCAACAGCGGTCGTTGGATGCAGTGGCGCTATAAAGCGGTGGAGCCGGTCGGGGTCGCTAAATCAGACCTCTGGATACTGGGCAAACTCGGAGAGATGGTGAAAAAGCTTCACCGGTTCAGCTTACTGGAGCAGGACAAGCCTATCCAGCACCTTGATTGGAATTACGGCGCCTCAGAAGACGGTGGCCCAGATGTGAATGAGGTGGCCAAGCGCATAAACGGCAGGTTTCTTGAGGATGTTGAAATCGACGGAAAACTGTATGCCGCGGGGACCCAGGTGCCCAGCTTCGCCATGTTGCGGGACGACGGAAAAACCTCGTCCGGCTGCTGGATTTATTGCGGGAGCTACCCGGAAGCCGGCAACCAGAGCAAAAACCGCGATCTTGACAACAGTAAGGATGTGAGTAATATCGGTCTCTATTCCAAGTTTGCCTGGTGCTGGCCGGTCAACCGAAGGATTATCTATAACCGGGCATCCTGCGACACCGACGGCAATCCCTGGAATGAAAACAAAAAAGTTATCTGGTGGGACGGCTCGGCATGGCAGGGCGGCGATGTGCGCGACTTCGGCACCTCGGATCCCAAAGATGGCGTCGGCGCATTCATCATGCAGCCCGAGGGCCTTGCCAGGCTCTTTGGCATGGGCCGGGCGGACGGTCCCTTCCCCGAGCACTACGAGCCCTTCGAAACGCCGCTAAACAGCAATCCCATGGGCCACAGCCAGCTTAACAATCCGATCATCACCACGTGGCAAGAACCCTGTAACTGCGAGAATTTTCCCTATGTCTGCACGACCTACCGCCTGGTGGAACACTGGCAGGCAGGTGCCATGACGCGCAACCTTCCGTGGCTTGCGGAGCTGGTGCCCGATGTGTTTGTTGAAATGAGTGAAACACTGGCTGCAAAGCTGGGCGTTGTCAGTGGCGATAAAGTCAGGGTATTTAATACCCGCGGTTCAGTCGAGGCCTTTGTCCTGAAGACAAACCGGATTAAGAAGCTCACTATTGCCGGCCAAGAGGTCGAGGTGGTCGGCTTACCGTGGCATTTCGGCTACCAGGGTATTGCAAAAGGCGGCAGCGCCAACTCGCTTACACCCCGTGTCGGTGATCCTAACACCCAGATACCTGAATTCAAGGCGTTTCTTGTCAACATAGAACCACTCTAAGGAGAGGAGGGAAGATACAATGGCTGAAAAAGCTGTTTTAATTGATACATCCAAGTGCATTGCCTGCAAGGGCTGCCAGATTTCCTGCAAACAGTGGAATGAGCTGCCGGCCGGGACATCGGAATTTTTTGCCTCTACCGAAGGCTACGAAAATCCTTCCGACCTCTCTGACCACACCTATACCCTTGTCAAATTTCACCAAGGAGAAAAGGCCAACGGCGACCCTGACTGGCTGTTCCGGAAAAAACAGTGCATGCACTGCACTGATGCGGCCTGTGTGGCATCGTGCCCCAAACAAACCATAAAGCGTTCCGACAATGGCTTTGTGTTTATTGACCGCAGCGGATGCATCGGCTGCGGCACTTGTGTAAGAGTCTGTCCATTTTCAATTCCGCGCCTCTCCGAAGGTGAACGTCCTGAAGATGAGGGCATTCCCAAATCATATAAGTGCTGGGGATGCCAGGACCGGGTATCCAACGGCGCTGAGCCTGCCTGCGTGAAAACCTGCCCGACTTCGGCCGCAATATACGGCGACCGGACAGAGATGGTTGCCAAAGCCCAGTCACGGCAAGCACAGCTAATAGCAGAAGGTCACAGCGAGGCAAATGTGTACGGCATTGACGAGATGGGCGGCCTGCATTATCTCTACATTCTGCTGCGTGATCCTTCATTTTACGGACTCCCCAGCGCAGCAGAGCTCAACTCAAGCTCCCGGAGGGCCTATATGCTAAAAATTGCCGAGGAGGGCAAGCGTTTTGCCAGCCGCTTTATAAAGATAGCTATATAAACGAGCTCTTGCAAAACGTTTTCAGTAATCAAATCCGGCGAAAGGGAAACATTAATTATGCCATTTCGCCGGATTTTTATTGTAAATGTAGGGGGCAGCCTGAATGTTCACCAGTTTATGAAAACACTAATTAATTGCGACGATAAAAATGTTCCCATTCCCCTGTAATCGTTATTATATTTCCAGGCGAAAATGCTGTTTTGGGTTGCCCTTGATCATTAGTAATTCTAATAACTCAGCGGCCATAGTGGTAGCAGTTAAGATATTACACAGAATTATTGTCAACGCTAAAAAATATGAATCAATTTAAAAATCTTATTGATCATCATACTTATAAACATATTCTCATCTTGTCATTAACAGATATTTATTGACAATTTAAATATACTATATTAATAGAATTAAATATAAACTTTGCAGCGTGCGCCGTGTTTGCCCTATTCATTATTTTAAAATAAACTTTATTATTAATTTCATAGCATCTTTAACATCCCGAATTGGTATTACTTGATTTATAAGTTTAACAACCCGTTATCCCATCAACGTAAAGGAGGTGATAAGAAATTTCGCATAATAATTTTTTAAAAAGCATTTGCAAACAATTCTGAAAAAAAACTATTAGAGGAGATTTTGTCATGATCATGAGAAGCGGAAAATTAATTTTACTGTTTCTTTTTGCTCTAACACTTATCGCAGCGCGGGGCTGCCAAATAGGCTCAGGAAGCATTGAAGGAACGGTAACCAATTCGCTGACCGGCATCGGTGTGGGTGGCGTGGAAGTTACTCTCCGGCCGGGCATAACTATCTCAACAAGCCAATCCACAGAGCCGGTTATTGTAACAACAGATACAGATGGTGCCTATAGCGCCATTGTCCCTGCCGGCAGTTACAGCATTACCTTCGCTCGTCAAAATTATAAAACTGCTCAAGGTTCTGCAAGCGTTGGCAAAAGAGTTACGGCAACCGTCAATGCTGTGCTTGAACCAACTGCAAAAGTAGTGGTAAATGCCGGTCCTGATCAAGAAGGCGAATTTGGCGCATCGGTTGCACTCAATGGATCAGTTGAGATACTTGACGGCTCATCGTTAGTCGGATACCAATGGACGCAAACTGCAGGGGCCAATGCTACTCTCACCAACAATACTTCAATCTCGGCTATGGCTCAATTGGGGACTTATGAAGCTCATAAGGCGGCATTACTTGCCGGTTTAGAACAAATTGATCGCTTTGGCATACAGGGCATTAATCCCCATGCTCTCGAGGGAGGAAAGACAGATACCTTCAAACTTACCGTCAAGACATCCAGCGGTTCTTATTCGGACAGTGCAAATGTCGAATTGCCCCTTCCTCTGCAGGTTGCGAGCGGTATTCAAAATGTTCCAATCAACGTCCCGGTTTTGCTCCATGGAAAAACCCAAGCGTCATATAATTGGGTTATTACTAAACCCAGCGGTTCTACCGCAACATTAGAGGACAGCACAACCCAAGATCCCTATTTCACACCGGACATTGTGGGTGAATACACAATTGAAGAAGAATCCTCAGAGGCATCCATAAAAGTTTATGCAGGCACCTACCAAGGCGGCATTACCGGCCAAGATGCAAATGGCAACCCGGTCATGGGAAGCTGCACAGCATGCCACAGTTCGCCAGCCACCTATTCTGAAACCTTTGAGGAATGGGCTGAAAGCGGTCACGCTCATATTTTCAGCGATAATATAAACACCAGCGACCATTATGGCGAAAACTGTCTGTCATGCCATACCGTAGGATATTTATCCGGAGCTAATGGAATTGATCAGGCGTCTGACTGGGATGCATTTATAGATTCTGGACTTCTGCATGCCGCGTCCCCGACCAACTGGTCAACAGTGCTTAGCACTTATCCACAAACGGCAAAATTAGCTAACATTCAATGTGAAAATTGCCATGGGCCAAATATTGGGAGCACTTTACATCTGAATGGCAAATCAGGCGATGAAGAACGGGTAAGCATATCGTCGGACGTCTGCGCTGTGTGTCACGGTGAACCGCCACGCCATGGACGTTTCCAACAGTGGGAAGAAAGCGGCCATGCTAATTTTGAGCTCGCTATCGAAGAAGGAGAAAATGGTAACTGCGGGCGCTGTCATTCCGGCCAGGGATTTCTCTACTGGATTAAGCAGCCGAATCCCAATGCATCAATTCCTAACGATCAGCTTGAAGCTCTGGGAATGACTGTTGATAAGGTTCAGCCGCAAACATGTGTTGTCTGTCATGACCCACATTTTGTTGGGACGATTTCTGGCGATGCCACTGATGCACCCATGCGCATTGAGGAAGACACGCCACAACTGTTGGCTGGATTCAAAGCCACGAATGTTGGCAAAGGTGCAATATGTATGGTCTGCCATAATTCGCGCCGGGGACTGCGCAATGATTTAAATCCCCCTCCGTCAAATAATTATAATGCTCCACATGACGGAGCGCAGGGTGATGTTTTAATGGGCCAGAATGCTTTCTTTGTTGAAGTCGGACAACGGTCAAGCCATGCTAATATCGACGACAGTTGTGTAACCTGCCATATGGAAGCAACACCTCCGCCAGCCGGTTTCAGTTACAATCAGAGCGGGACAAACCATACCTTTGAGGCCAGTATAACCATCTGCTCCCAGTGTCATACTGGTTTGGATGGTTCAGCCTTGCAAGGAAGCGTTGAACTTATGCTTGAGGATCTGCGCAAGGCGATTATCACTGCTGCCAGCGATAAACTGAATGGGTTAGGTACCGTTAAAGTTCGCGCTTACGATCCAGCGACCGGTCTGTTTTCTTCCGATTCAGATACAAACAGCAATGTTGCGATTAATGTAGCTGCGAACAATGTTACCGTGACTGATGTATATTATTTACAAGGTCAAACTACGTTTGCGATTACACTTGCAACACCCATCGACATTTCTTGGCAAAATGGCAGCACAACCACTACAGGCAGCTTTAGTGTGCAGATGCGATCTCTGAAAGATGACAGTGATGAGTTAGTGTATAAATCTGAATCCAGCAATATGTTCCGTGCATGCTGGAATTACATTCTCATCATATTTGATTCCAGTAAGGGTGTCCATAACCCAAGTTTCGTTGCAAACGTTTTAAAGGCGACTGCAGCACAAGATCTGTCTTTCTAAAAACGCTGTTGAACAAAAAGCGGGAACGACTTATTATTCGTTCCCGCTTTTTGTTGTATCTTTTTTTACATTACAAATGTCATTTCGGATGCACTACTCCTGCCAATGCTTTTACCTGATTAAACGTATAGCTGTTTGCAGCTAACCCTCCTTGACGGTGGCATGACAGACACATGAAATCAAGGGTGATGCCTTTAGCTTTGCCATTGCTGTCAACAGCTATTGCTGTGCCGTCGGCGCTGAACATTTCCGCAGGGCTTTGCGCTTGTGGGTTAATGGTGAATATATGTGAGCGCATATCTCCAACTTTTAAACTGTTATTATCAGAATCCTTATAACTCACATAAGTTCCAGATTTAACCGCATACGGCATGTGGCAGTCAATACAGGCAAGAAACTCCATCCCGAGCCCCACTGTTTTATCCTTGTGACAATTAGTGCATGCCTGAACGATGGCTGTGCCCTTCGCACTCTGATCATAGCGGGCTGATGCGTGCGGGTTGTGGCAGGTAACGCAGGTAAAATAAGATTTTATGCCGGCTTTTAGTTCATCAGACTGCTGTTGGCTGAGACTAAGACCCTCAGACGCCTCGACCAGCGCCTTATTATGGCGGGTATGACAATTAGCGCAGGTCTCGGCCGGATCAAGGGGTGGCTTGACTGCAAGCGGATTTGCGACATGGTTACTGCCGGGGCCGTGGCACGCTTCACAGCCGACCCCAGGTTCCTTCCATGTTCCGACAATCCCGTCCTTACCGTCCTGGTGCCCTGGGGCAGAATAGCCGGTGGTATGGCAGGTTCCGCAGGTAAATGTTTTAGCTGCGGTGAAGTCTGAATAGTACGGCACAAACTGTCCCGGCAATTTTAAAAAAGTGTTTGGCAGGTTGTATTGGGCATCAACTGCATCTGCGCCGCTTGTTATAATATATCCGTCCTGATTTATAAATTGCGCCGCCCAGCCGTACCCGCCCGCGACATAAAGAATATCCGGCCAGGAAAACGTTGCTGGGGGATGAGGCACGCCTGGAGCAAAGCGCGGATATATGGGTGCAGTGCTTTTCACCATGTTCAGGGCAAAGTGGTGCCCGGACTCATTATAGGCATCTACAATATCTTTACTTAATCCGCCATGACAGGCTATGCACAGGGACGTTCCAACATAAGATGCCAGAGGCAGCGGCTGTTGTTCTTCTACGGTGAAAGAGGTTGAAGAAGAACCGAACCCGCCGGGAATGCTAAAATATGATATGGTTACAGTTGCAATGCCCTGTACGGTTTCTGGAATAAGGCTATCCCAATATATTATAGTATTGGCGATGAACCTCCCTCTTTCAAATTGAAGCCCCAACCGTTCCGAATAATTATCAGAAAAATTCACGGCGCCACGCACAGCAACAAAGCGTAGCGATTCCTGTCCCAATGATACGACATATCTAATTCGGTCTCCGGGATTAAATGTGGTTTTCACATTATTATCAACATCAGTGGTCACCAGACTAATGGACTCAGATATTTTTACTTGTGTTTCTCCCTTTACGGGGAACAGCATAATTGAAATACAAAATATACCGGTAAAACTGATAATTTTGTGTTTCATGACAGCACCGAAGATAACCTAAGTTTATAAATTGTTATTAACTTGTTATTATCTGATTTTATGCTATAAGATTAGACACCTTATTAACACATCATGATATATTTGACAAACAAAGTTTAGAAGGAGTAGTTAATGAAAATATTATTTGTATATCCAGAGGTTGCTGAAACCTTCTGGAGTTTTAAACATGTACTCAGGGTGGTACAGCGAAAAGCTGCTTTTCCCCCGCTTGGTGCGCTTACCGTTGCCGCAATGCTTCCGGCGGATTGGCAGAAGCGACTGGTAGATATGAATGTCAAACGGCTTCGCGATGAAGACCTGAAATGGGCAGACTATGTTTTTATCAGTGCGATGATTGCTCAACGCGAATCAACCCGTTACGTGATTGACCGCTGCAAAGCATTAGGGGTAAAAACAGTCGGAGGGGGGCCGTTGTTCAATTCCTTCCGGGATGAATTTCAGGATGTTGACCATTTAGTGCTTGGCGAGGGCGAGGCAATAGTTCCCCAATTCATATCAGACCTTCAGGCTGGTATTCCGCAAAAACTATATGAGGCGGAAAAATTTCCTGCGCTTGATACGACGCCGCTCCCGCTCTGGGATCTTATTTCCTTGTCGGATTATGTCAGCATGGGAATTCAGTTTTCGCGGGGGTGCCCGTTTAATTGTGAGTTTTGCGATATCATTGTAATGAATGGCAGAGTCCCCCGCGCAAAAAGCAACGCACAAATGATTGCAGAACTTGATGCACTGTATGACCGCGGGTGGCGCGGGACCGTGTTCATCGTTGATGACAACTTTATCGGGCATAAGGCCAAGGTAAAATCCCTGCTGCGCGAAATTATCGCTTGGCAAAGCAAACGCAAGCGGCGTTTGAATTTTTTTACTGAAGCATCTGTTGACCTTGCAGAAGATGAAGAACTCATGGACCTCATGGTGCGGGCTGGATTTAATAAAGTATTCTTGGGACTCGAAACACCTTCCGAGGACAGCCTCAGAGAATGCGGCAAATCCCAGAACTTACGGCGCAGTCTTATCGATTCAGTGCGTATTATTCAGAATCATGGCCTTGCGGTGATGGGCGGATTTATTATTGGTTTTGATAATGATCCGCCAGACATTTTTGAACGCCAGGTTCAGTTTATTCAAAAGACAGGTATCGTCACCGCTATGATTGGCCTCCTGACGGCAGTTCCTGGCACCAGGCTGTATAAGCGACTGGAACAGGAAGGACGGCTGCTGTTTAAATCCTCTGGCAACAATACTGATGCCTGCGGCAGTCTGAATTTTGTACCGAAGATGGATAGGGAAACTATCATCAACGGTTATCGGTGGGTAATGAATACTATTTATTCACCGGAAATGTATTATAAACGGATTATCACATTTCTGCAGCAATACCGGCCCAGAACAAAATTTTATGCTGAAAAAAATGATGTGTTAACGTTTTTTCGTTCCTTCTGGTATCTTGGGATAGCGGATCGCAAATATACGAAGAATTATTTTTGGCGGCTTATTACCAAAGGCACCACAAAATATCGCGCAGCGTTTTCAGAAATTGTGACATTTGCTTTGTATGGCTATCATTTTCGCAACCTTTTTTGGTCGCACACATTCCAGTCTGATATAGAAAAAAATAAAGAATATATTATCAATTGCTGTCAAAAATAGATTTTATTATTTTATCTCGGAGCATTTTGGCGACATAAAATAGATTCCTCAAAATATCTTTAAACCAACGTGGAACATAGGGCATCTTTCTCCCCATTAATCGTAAAATATAGGCACTGCATAAAGCCATCCCTACAATTCTATTCATTACTGTCCACATCAGTGTATCAATGCTAACTTCATGGCCATTTTTATTTATCTTTGTTACTTTCCCTATTATGGATCGAGCATGAATTAAAGAATAATTTGCATGATCATCGCCTTTTTCAACAAAATAAAATTCTCTGTTGCGAATAAATTTTTTTATCACACGATGTGTTACCAAAACATTTCCCTGCCAGAAAGTTATTATATCACCAAGATATATGCGGGAAGGTTCAATTTTCTTTATTAAAATTTGATCACCCGTTTGGATAAAGGGAGACATACTACCGCTCAATATTTTCAACCATCCCGTACCCGATTCCTCATATTTTTTTAGCCAGGACTCTGTAACAAGTTTTTTTGACAAATGATTCATTATTTGTTTTGCATTGTCATTCACCGATTTCACTCCATCTCGCACACCTTAAGTCATTCCAAAATTTTCCCTCTTTATCAAAATATAGTTCATATACTGGTACCGTCTTTATTATTCTCAGGCACATTGCAGATTTCTTCATTTTTTCATTAGACTTATTGTCAGCCGTAAGGGTCGCTGGTGTTATTAATTCTTGATACAGGTTTGTTACAGCAGCAGTTGCGTTTAATCGCTTAACAAAAAAATTGTCTGCCTTTTTTATGACAAAAATACGTTCAATGGCACACGGTGTTTTTAGAGGATGTCTAAGATTGTCTCTCGCCGCCAATGGCGGACTATTAACGAATAGCTTGCAATTGTCAAAACGTATTAATATCTGATCATCATGAATCACCACACCTGCCGATGATTTGCCAATAGTGGTTTTCCCCGACTGATGAGTCCCTATGAAAAGATAGCCAATATCCTCTTTCACCACGCCACATGCATGGATAAAATAGCTATCAATATTCATATAGCTACAGATGCTATGGTAAAGCCTTTGCAGAAATCCCTGGAAAACTTCCGCCATTGGAAAATTAAAAAAATCATGGCGAATTGCAATAGTTACTTTTCTCTCCGCAAGATTAATACTTCCATCAATGATATGTGGACCAATAGAAAAACTTGTTTCATCAGTTTGTAACGATACCCAGTTGTTCTGAATCTGAGTAATAGGTGACGGCATTTCCGTGGAAGGTATAATTAAAACCGTAAAATCGGGATCCTGTGAGCATTCATTACCTGCAAATAATTTACTTAATTTATCAATAATGCCTGGCGACGGTGACTTAAAAGATAGCTTAAACGGGGGGAAAAAGATTGTTATATGGTTATGCATATTGAGCGCAGGCCACATTTAATTTCTTGCTGTTGTGTCAATAGACGCAAGGCGGAGATCATGACCTTTATGTTATTATCCTTTTTTAAATTATACGCTTTCTGGAAGAACTTATGAGCCTCTTCATACTGATGCATTTTAAAGTAACAAAATCCCATACCTGACAAGGCGTCTGCGCCTATAATATCTTTAGGAAACATAATACTTCTATCAAAATTGCCATTTTTGAACTCAAGACATCGCTGAAAATAATCTATGGCCCGTTCAAATAAATTCAAAGAGTATAGCAATTGACCTGCGTGAAATAAGAATAGCGGACATAAGGGGGAAACCAATAGCGCTTCTTCACAAACTGAAAGAATTGTCCTTTTATCTGCATTAATCTTTAATAATCGATCATTTGGGTTTTTAGTAAGCAAAAAGCGACTTTTATATCGATAAAATC
>CAZQKW010000011.1:0-81142 GCA_964594075.1 uncultured Thermodesulfobacteriota bacterium
AGGACTCTTAAAAAGACTATTCTTTATGCACAACAAACCCAGAAGAAGCTATTTTCTATTGCAACGACTCTTTAGACCTCCTAAGAAACATTTCGTTAGCGCTTCATTTAACAATTCGCGGGGTATGATGTCCCTATATGAAGCTGTTTTCAGGCTCAAACATTCACCCTAATAATAATCAGCACGAGAATAATCTTTTTTGTTTCATTAATGGAGAGTGGATACATTTTGTTTCTTCTCTCCATTTTTTTGCAGCGTTTCTTTTTTAAAGGAGATTTCAAATGATCGCTGGGGCAAGAAATAAAAAAACATACGGAGTCTTTGTCATTTTCCTTTTTTTTGCGCTTTTGTTTATAAGTGGGGCATGCGCAAAATTTGAAAAAGTTGGCGTTTTGTTTATTGTGCATGGCGGAATGGACACCATGCAGACCCAGTTTGTCTGGGATACAGCCATGCAGCAGTTCTCCTATGATCCGAATCATCCGGCAAACGGGGTCATTCATAATGCGGCGTTGTGGAATGCAGTATTGCAACAGGACGTGGCAAAAAAATACCGCCTAAAATATGACTTTGAATATGCGCGCATAGGCGGCACTGACCCCTTCCGGGAAATCAGTTTGCGCCAGTTGGCTGCAATGAAAGAGGAACTTGATAAACTCGGCGCCGGCGCGCGCCTTAGATTTGAGCTGGACTGGGCAGCATGGATGTGCGGCGATTGCATCGAGCATTACCCGTATCCGCGCAACATGTATTACCCGCCATCAGGGCAAGGGGACAAGTGCACCTACTGCGGCGAACAGGAAAGCGACGGGCCCTGGAGCGGCTGCGACCCTGATCGCTACAATGTTGATGGGCCGGTGGAACGGTTACTGAAAAAGGGTGTCTCCAGAATAATTGCTATCGATTTGACGGTCGGCGGGGTGCGCTTTTCCAAAACATTTGACGTAATAGAATTAAGCAAGCAGGTTATCAATCAGTGGAACACCCAGCACAACACATCGGTTTCTCTCGTGTGGGTAAACGATTACAAAAACCTCATGGAACGTTCTTACCCCATTGCTCCCGCAGGCTGGACCATGTCTAAGGGGCTTCCAACCGAAGATGCACACGTACCGCTGGAAGGCAACCCCAACCCCCTTGCAGAAGATCTCGATCTTGCCGCGCTGCATGTGGCGGGCATTGAGGCCAATTTTTCCACTATGGTTGATCTTAAGGACACCGGAATTATTCTGCTCAATCATGCGCTGCATGACAACAACGAAGTGTTCGATCCCAAAATTGATGATACCCTCATTATTAATAGGAACATCAAATCCCTGCTCCTCGAGAAATATCCTGATATCAATGCCGACAATATTATTGGCGCCTATATGGGCATTAAAGACTTGAATCCGGAAAACGGCCTTATTGAAAGAACCCGCGAAATGCGCGGCGAAGACCTTGGGTATGCATGGCTGTATGAAAGCAATAAACAACTCCCTGGCCACGAGTGGGGTTACCGGTATTGGGATGCGTTACAGTATTTAAAGGATAGGGGCATTAAACATATTGTTATCGGTTTTCCGCAGATTGTAACAGATTCGGTATTAAATCTTGTAGAGATTCATAACCAGATTGCGAAAGAAATTGGCTTTAAAAACTGGTTGTATTGGACTTCGGGCAACAATGATGCGTATCCGGGCATTGGTCATCCATTTGCCGATTACTGGGGCAACTGGGTTGATAGGATGTGTGGCACAGAACCATGCTGCTTTGAGATGGGCGGCTGCGATGACGGCAGGCCCTATCCGCCGCCGCGTCAAACCGAACTCGAAAAAAAACGTGGTGACATGGATCCCTCCCTTGCGTATGATGTCAGTGAGTATGGCCATTTAGGATATGACCCGGGTGCGGGGCTGCCGGATGCGAGTAAGCCGGTGCAGAATCAATACACCGGCACATGGGCTTTATGGACACCGCCAAATGACGACCCCCGCGTTGGCATGGTGCTGGCAAAATATGTTTTAAAGGCCGCTCTCAATGAACTGCCGTGAAATATGGCGGTATGGTCCGTTTAACAGCAGATAAGGAGCTTTACATGGAAAAAGTAGACAGAAGAACTTTTGCACAAAAGGCCTTTGGCTGGTGTGGCGTGCTCTCGGCCATAGCTGCTTTTAATTGTCGCCGCGCAAACGCAGGTTTTGCCGGCCCGGAAATAGTCGTGCCCTCCAATGCGTTTCTCAACCGCACCGACACCGGCGATGCCCTCAGATCTCTTTACTTGACCTATGATTCCACCAAACCCTATCCCCACAAATTTAATGAAACCACCAGCAAGCATCGGCTGCGGGCGATTGAATTTTTCACCTTAAAGGGTCTGGATAAAGAATATGCAGAACATTACGTGGCCACGCAGAAGCCACACCTCTTAAAGATTAAAGAGACAATAGAGAAGGAAAAAAATCCCGAAAAGGCTTTGACCGCTCTGTTTGACGATAATCCGCAGGCATTCCAGCTTTTTGAACGTATTGTGGTCAAACCGGGTGAACGGTGTTTTCCCTGCCCGTATAAAGGTAAAATTGCGGATTGCAGATACTGGCTGGGCACCTTTAAGGCCATTGAATGGAAAGATGTTTGCGACCGATGGTGCATCCCGACGTGGAACGGCATGGCGGAAATAATCGGTATCAAGATAAAAATAACGCCCAGCGACCAGTGTAGCGTAAAACTTGCGTAATCCCCGCAAAAGGAGAAATATATGGATGCTAAAAATTATAGCGATAGTGCATCGGTGCGGTTAACACAATCACCGCAAGGTAAATCATCTGCCATGACCCGCAGAGACTTTGCAAAACAGGCTGTTGGCGCAGGCGCCATATCAGTGTTTGCATTGATCAGCTTGCCGCCGCTTGCCTATGCCTGGATGGATGGCAAGCTGCCGGAGCGCGATGATTTGGGCGACGCAGTCAAGGCGCTAATCAAAACCTACAGCATCACCGATCCGTATCCGCTCAAGTTTAACGACGGGCTGGTAAAAATCCATTTGCAGAGTCTTGATTTTGCCGTCCGCAAGGGGCTTGAAAAAGAGCATGCGGAACACTTCGTCTACGTATTAGGCCCGGTTTTTGAGCGGCATATAAAACCTGCGGTGCAAAAACTGGGAAAAAATATTTTTCTCTGGGGAATCTTCGAGCGCACCGGCTGTTCTTATCAGCTCTATGAGCATATTAATATTAAAGAGGGCGAGCGGTCTTTTCCCTGCCCGTATAAAAACATCCTTGAGTATCTTAACAAAGAATACGGAACTTACCAGATTGTCTGGAATGATGTCTGCACTAAATGGTGCAGCCTAACCTGGAATGGTTATGCCAAGGTAGCTGGCGTGGAGATTAAAATTGAGCCGGGCGAAACCTGCAAAGTATCGGTGGTCTAAATTAATTTTGATAAAAAAACCCGCTGTTACACACAGCGGGTTTTTTTATATTTCCCAACGCGGAAAAATTATTGTGCGCATTTAATCTTGCCATAAAAGGAAATTTTGATGCGGGCTGCCCTTCCCCGCCCGCTGTATCTTAAAGAGCCTGCCGTCTGCCTACACAAAAATCACGGCCAATTACCGTTTGTAAATCTTACCCAAAATATTGCCGCCCGCGCTCATGATATGTCCCTCTACAGAATCAGAAACACCCGGAAAATCGCTTTGCCAGACCAGTAAAAACGTATTGCTTTGGGGACTATGGGCACTGCGAACAAAACGCTGATTACCCTGGCTGCTGAAGATATCTATCATGCCGCCCTCGGGCCGACCATCGGCGTCAAGCCACTGAGCAGCTATTTCCAATTGCGCGGTAATATCCTTGAAATAAAATTTATCTACTTCATTTCGGTCGCGCTCAAAAGCGATGAAGTATTTGTTCTCGCCGGGGACATACAGCGGATGGCCAATCATCTGCGCGCCGGGTGCATCAACCAGAATAAAATCCCCGGCCGGCATGGAACCATCTGCGTGCACAATTCTTCCCATAATACCCACATTATGAATGCTGTCGCGGGTATCGGTCCAACTTACCAGAAATTCGTTCTTTTTTATATTATAGGCAATGCCGTTAAAACGCTGGTCGGCATCAATGCTGTTGGCATCAGCACACATAGGGATATCATTGACCAGCATCGCGCCGTCTGCGGAAAGCAGAGCCCCGTAGATATCAGTCATGACTTCAAGCGTTCCCAGCGCCGGCAGGCTGTCCCCATGCGCTCTGAAATCCTCCCAGTTGAGAAGGTAGGTATCATTCTGCGGATTGTAGCATACCACCGGATTCACCTGATGTCCTTCTGCCGTGCTGACCATAAATTCTTCTTGTGCAACCGCGCCGGCGCCATCTAAAATGACTCCATACACATCATTGGCTCCGTTTCTGTTGTCATTGTATGTAATAAAAAACTGATTTCTTTTGGTATTGAATGCCATGTTGTAATGGACCTGATTTGCCGGCACATCGGTAACCTTAAAGTGCTCTCCTATAGGTTTACCGTCCGTATCCAGGATAACCCCTCGAATATTCAAATAGTCTTCGCCGAGACAGTAGATGATCATATACTGATTTTTGTTCGGGTTATGCAGCACAAGGGGCCGTAACACAATATTTTCAGTCTTCACAATCTCAACAGGCGGACCCAGCAGCTCTCCTGAAGCTGAAATTTTCTGTCCCGCGATGTAATACTCTGCGGCTTCGCGTGTTTCGCCTGGCGCGGCAGCCCAAACAACAAAAAAAGTATTCTCCGCCGAATTATAGGCAACATCGGGAAGCGACTTTTTACGGTCATTACAGGAAATTTTAATGACATTATTTTTCATAATGATCGCCTGTTAATTATCACCATGTTCTGTTATCCCCCATTGCATCGGGAAAAAATTTATGCAGCGGGCATCCGGTGCGGTATAGTTAAATCACTTCACGCAAAATTTAGCTCGTGGTTACATAAACGACCAATAGACTAATGCACCTGCTGGGAAATAATCTGGTTTACCATCTGCTGGTATGTTGCGAGGTCTTCATGGCGGTAGGATGCAGCAGTCCTCAAGAGGGGATCAAGGGCATGATCAGGCTTAAAATTCTGCAAGGTGAGCTTTTTAACGCCGCTCAGATCTTGTGCAACCTGGTAAATATCAGCAGGCTGGTGATAGTGGGGAATTACCGTGAAACGAAATTCATAGGGAACGGTTCCCGTGCGGATTATGTTAATGCTTTTTTTTACTGCTTCTGTTACGCCGCGCACCCCGGTAATCTGGCAATAGGCATTATCTACCAGCGGTCCTTTTATATCCATGGCTATATAATCAACCAGCCCTTCGCATAAAAGCACCTCCAGCATTGTCGGATTGCTGCCGTTGGTATCAAGTTTGGTGAGAAACCCCTGTTCTTTGAAAGACCGCAACAGGTGCGGCAAAAACCAATGGATAGTCGGCTCTCCGCCGGAAACGCAAACGCCGTCAACCCAGCCCCGCAGCTTTCTGAGGCGCTCAACGACCTGGTCAAACGGAATGTTCTCAATGCCATCCGGATGCAGCACCAGCTCGGCATTATGGCAGTAGGCGCAGCGAAAATTACAGTGCGGCAGAAAAACCACTGCGCTAATGTTGCCCGGCCAGTCAACAAAAGAGGTTTCAATGAAACCTTTAATTGAGAAATCTTTGCAGAAACAGTCTTGTTGCAGATGCACAATGCACATTGCAGATACCTGTGTCAGCGTTTCCGGATCAGTTGCGGCATTGCTCCATAAGCGCCTTTATTTTCTGAGCGCTCGGTACTTCCCCGCGAAAATCAGCAATGGTGTTTTCCTGCTGATCCTCGATAATGAAAGTCGGCGTTGCCTGCACGTTATAAAATGTCGCCTCTGCCAGACCCTCTGCAGTCTCCACATTATAATCAAGCACGGTGTAGCCTTCTTTCTGCAGCAGGCCACTTACTTCCTTTGCTTGGGGACAACGCGGACATTTATCTTTCCAGAACAATTTAATCACACCCATAATTATATCCCTTTTCTCCTACACAAGCAGGTTCATCAATTTACATGTTCCTGAAAAAACCCTGGATTGCGGTTGCGGTCATGCAGTTCGCCCACTTTTCCCTTATTCCAGCTTGATATTTTGGTGAAATACCCGGTAATTCTGGTAATGCCCTCCACGTCGCTTGAATTGCAGTCGCTGTATCCGCAGGTGGTGCTGAGACCGCGGCTGGTTCTGCCGCAGGTATTGCAGGCGGTAAATTCAGGGGAAAAGGCAATCTGGTCGTTTTGTGTCCCCTTAAAAACCTTGACCACAAAGTTGGCGAGCGACTCCTTGGATGGCCGTGACTCGCCAAGCCAGATGTGTGTGAGCGCCCCTGCTTCAACAATGGGGTGGAAAAGCCCTTCCATGCGCACACGCTCAATCGGGTTGACCGGAGCAGATACTGCCAGATAGGTTGAATTAGTATAATAGACCTGCCCGCTTGCGATGTTGCCCTTAACGACTTTACGCGCTTCGGCAGGAAAATCTTTTAAATCCAGTTTGGCAAACCGATAGGCAGTGCTTTCAGCCGGCGTCTGCTCCAGCACAAACCGCATACCATATTCCTCGCTCAATTTATCCGTCAACAGCTTCATGTGGGCGATTATTTTCAAGCCAAACTTAAGCGCATTTTTGGATTCGTGCAGCTCTTCGCCTAAATGAACTTTAACCAGTTCGTTAAGTCCAACCATGCCGATGAGATATGTCGCCCGCTTCATCCGCAAATAGGGCGCGCCATCCTTATTCATCGTGAGCAATGCCAGCGGGCCGCTCTCCCCCAGAGATAGCAACTTTTCTATGAATATCTTTTTTTCGACGTGCGCCTTTACCGCCAGCTCGACCATGGAGCTCAGATTGGCAAACAACTGAGCATCGTCCCGGTTGCAGTTATAGCCCAGCCGCGGCAGATTAATAGTCACATTCTGCAGGGCGCAATAGCGCATTTTCCAGGGTTCTTTGGCATCATCATAGTCGCTGTGCTTCAGTTTGAAGCTGAGCCGGCAGCACTGGGAAATTTTAGCCGTGCTTCCGCGGTCAAACACAAAATAGGTGTTGCCCTTTTCGCTGGCAATGTCACAGATATGCAACAGAAACTCCTCATGCCCCTCGGTCTTGAAAAATTTCTCGGTGATGTGGACCAAGGGTTTGGGGAAGAAGAACGGCCGACCAGTCCCGTCGCCTTCCTTATATACATCAAACAGCGCCCAAACAAAGCGTTGCGCTTCTTTTTCATAGGCTGCATAGGTTTTACCGGTAAACTGCCCGCCGGGGCCAATGGCCGGAACATCTTCAAAGTGCTTGGGCACTTCCCAATACAGATTGATATCAGTAAAGATAGCCTGTCCCCCCCGTGCCACTGCCTGCTGGGAAAATTCAAAGATAAGCATCTGCGCAAGTTGCCGAACTTCACGGTCGCTCATGCCGATCAGATAGGGAGCAAAAAACAGATTCACGGCATCCCAGCCGATGGCTCCGGCAAAGTTGCTCTGAAGTGCTGCAGCAAATTTCACCATATGGGCAAGCAATACTTCCGGATGTTTAGCCGGCTTTGCCATGGATAGGGAATTGGGAAGGTTCAGTCCGAATTTTTTAATGTATTCAAGCGACTGCCCCGAACAGTAGGGCCGGTCAATGAAACCCAAGTCGTGAAGATGAATATCTCCCCGCATATGTGCGTCGCCCACGTCTTCGGAGAAGACTTTCAGCAGCGCATATTCTTTTTTAATATTTTCAGCCAGGGTCAGATTGGTTGCTTCCGGGCCGTGCGGGACATTGGCATTTTCCTTATTCGGATGCAGTATGAGCTGGTCAACGTCATAAAGGGGGACGCCGAGGCGGGTATGCATCTTCCGGGCTTTTTCCAGGCCCCGTTCTATCAGTTTTGCATCAACCAGTTCTCTAATGAGCGGGGCGGTAACCCAGGAAATATTTGAGGAAATGATGATTTCCTGAACTTCTTTGCTGATCTGCTCGGCAGTATCCACGTCAACAAACGTCTCGCGCACCAGCGCATCTATAATTTTCTGCCGGTTCCATCCAGCAAGGTCTTCGCTTGAAGTTCTAACAAATAGGGCTAAGTCGGTGGTTTCATTAAACCCGTTTTCCCTAAAACTTTCCCTGTTTTTATCCACTGTGATTTCTGCAAGCGTTCCCATAACGCCCCCTCCTCAAGGCTGATGTGTCAAATAAGTAATACGGAATATTGCCATAGATTATATCCTATTTTGTGCAAGGATTTGTCTATACCACAACATATAGGGTCGTCAAGGAATTTTTTGGCTAAAGCAGGAAATTTTTTTCGTCTTGCCGGAAGGCTAATTAGTCAAGTAAAAACAGCAAATTATAATTATTCGGCAGGAAATATGCGCTTGAGGCCCTGGCAATAATCCCGCTGTTGCAGAGTATACTCATGAATATTTTACAACAGCGCGTGACGATAAGACCGACCGTCTCTTCATTATTTACGTAACTTATTGAATAAACTTTTAAAAAATCCTTTTCCGCGGGAAGTTTGGCTGTTTATGAATTTTTTTAGCGTGTTTCGTGCTTCTTCATTCAGGTTGACGAACACAATGCCCACTTCAAAAATAAACTCTTCCGTTTCCTTAGCCAGGTCATACCAGCACACTTCGCCTTGAACTTTAAAAGCTTTTTCATGAGGATAGAGATATATTGCCAGATCCAGCCGGTTTCTGGGCGACTTCGGGCTGCCAGTAAGAATATGAACACCGTCAACCTCCACCTGTCTTGTTTCAAGGCAGATTCCGTCCAGGGACATATTTTTGCTTTTAGCTGCAAATGATTTTGGACCGGCAAGCTCCTCGTCATCAGACAAAATGGTAACCCCTACGTCAACGGCGCTCTCCAGCCGGTAAAATTTTCTCCTCTCTATCCCGCGGTATTTGACCTTGTGCATATTATTTTTCCTGCCTGTGAGTATTTATAATGCGCTGAACAATGCTGGTGGATGAAATACCATCAATAAAAGGCAAGGCAATCACCGTGCCGCCGGCCTTTTCAACGACCTCTCTGCCGATAATGGTCTCAATTGTCCAGTCCCCACCTTTAACCAGCACCTGGGGCATGACTTCTGAGATAATGCGCAAGGGGTCAGGTTCATCAAAAATTATGACATAATCAACCGATGCTAATGCTGCCACCACTTCAGCGCGTTGTTCTGCGGGAACAAATGGCCTGCCTGCGCCTTTGATCGCCTTGACCGATGCATCACTATTAACCGCAACAATGAGGATATCTCCCAGAGCCTTAGCCTCCTGAAAAAGCCGAACATGCCCTACATGCAATATATCAAAACAGCCATTGGTGAAAACGACTGTCTTCCCCTGTTGCTTAAGTTGATGGACGATGAGTTTTAATTCGGCAAGTTTCTTTATCTTTTCAGACAAATTAGCTCCTTATAATAACAGGGGCTTTCGAGCCTGCTGCACAGAGATTTAATCATTTAAATAATCGTAAACAAATGCAGTCAGAACGTTATAATGAAGATCATCACGGTCTTTTATGCCGCAGGGAAAATAGATACTCTGACACCCGCATTCCGTTATCCTGCATAATATAGTATCCCAATCTAAAGCTCAACTGTTTTCCCGGATTGGCAATAAAAAAGCAGGGCTATTGCTTACCCTGCTCGTTGCGTCGCACCTATTAAATTCTCACCTGTTTAAATCTGAGCGTATGCAGGGGCGCGCTAAACGCGTCTGACTGCTCTCTCCTTTTTCCTGTCTTCTGTCTGCTTGGTTATGTTCCTTCTTCCCAGGAAGAAAGGTAGTGTTGCTGCTCTTCGGTTAATTCATCTATCTGTATCCCCATGCTCGCCAGTTTTAGTTTTGCAATCATCGCGTCTATCTCGTCTGGCACCTTGTAAACACCTACTTTCAGGTCACTACCTGCCTTCATCATATATTCTGCCGACAGGGCTTGATTGGCAAAACTCATGTCCATAACGCTTGACGGATGCCCTTCTGCAGCCGCAAGGTTAATAAGACGCCCTTCGCCGAGCACATATACCCGTTTGCCGTTTTTCATCTGGTATTCTTCAACAAACTCTCTGATCTGTCGGCGGCTGGTCGTCACCGTTGCCAACCCTTCAAGGTCAAGCTCAACATTAAAATGCCCTGAATTGCTCACAATCGCACCGTCTTTCATCTGCAAAAAATGTTCGGTGCGTATCACATGAATATCGCCGGTCAGGGTGCAGAAAAAATCCCCGATGGGTGCCGCTTCTGCCATTGGCATAACCCGAAATCCATCCATAGCCGCCTCGAGAGCCCGCAGCGGATTGACTTCGGTTACAATAACCCGCGCCCCTTCGCCGGCAGCACGCATGGCCACTCCCCTCCCGCACCATCCGTAGCCGCAGACCACAAATACGCTTCCTGCAAGCAGACGGTTGGTTGCCCGGATAATGCCGTCAATGGTGCTCTGGCCGGTTCCATAACGGTTGTCAAACAAATGCTTGGTATTGGCATCATTAACCGCGATGATGGGAAATTTCAGCACCCCCTTTTCCGCCATACTGCGCAGCCGGATGACGCCGGTGGTGGTTTCTTCTGTTCCGCCAATCACCTGCGGCAATAGCTCCTTGCGGGTGCTGTGCAGCGTTGAAACGAGGTCCGCACCATCATCCATGGTTATCCGGGGTTTTGCGTCAAGCACGGCATTGATATGGCTGTAATAGGTTTTGGTATCTTCGCCTTTGATCGCAAACACCGCAATGCCCTCATGTTTTACCAGGTATGCGGCCACATCATCCTGGGTAGAGAGCGGATTTGAAGCGCATACCAGCACCTCTGCCCCGCCCGCTTTCAGGGTTGAGGCAAGGCTTGCGGTCTCGGTAGTCACATGCAGGCAGGCTGCCAGTCGCACACCCTGCAATGGTTTTT
This sequence comes from uncultured Thermodesulfobacteriota bacterium, assembly GCA_964594075.1. Classification (GTDB taxonomy): domain Bacteria; phylum Desulfobacterota; class WTBG01; order CAIYCZ01; family CAIYCZ01; genus CAZQKW01. The sequence goes on from CAZQKW010000011.1 coordinate 10,933, forward strand.
CCTCGGTAAATCGTTTTTTGATCTGATTCAGCACGGGCATGCTCTGATTAGCCCATTCCACGCGCAGTTTTCCCTTGTCTGCCAATCCGATATCCTTTACATCATAATCCATCTCTTTCAATTCCTTTCTTTTTTCCAAAATTTGTTATACATTTTATTGTCTGAATCTATAAGAGTATTTGTTTATACCTGAAACATCTTGAAAAAGCAATGGTATTCCATTTCAGGGTGATACCCCAAAATTTTTCACGGAATTTCAGACAAACCGCATAGTCAGGCAATGATGGTCACGTATGAATTGTAATCCAGAAATTAAAAACATCCGGGAGCTTAAACAACACGCTGCAGCCCAGGGGGCAGATTGTGAAATAAAAATCACTCAGGGCGATGAATTATTTGATTGGCAAGCGCTGTTTGGCAATGCCAATCCCGTTGAAATAGAAATTGGCTGTGGCAGAGGCCTCTTTGTCCTCAGGCGAGCCCGGGAAAATCCAGGTACAAATTTTCTCGGCATAGAAAAATCCGCCCGGTTTTTTCGCATCCTGAGGGAACGCGTGGTTAAAAGCGGTGCTCCTAACATCCGATTGATACAAGGAGAAGCAGGATATCTTGTGAAACAATTCGTGCCGTCAAATTCGGTGCAGGCCGTTCATATCTATTTTCCTGACCCGTGGCCGAAAAAAAAGCACCGGAAACGACGCCTTATCAATTCATCCTTTCTTGAAAATATTGCCCGGGTTCTGAAGCCCGAAGGTGTCCTGTGCATTGCAACTGATTTCCAGGATTATTGCATGGAAATCCTCGCCTCTGCATCCTCCTGCGGCGGACTTGTCGGCGTCTCATATGAAGAACGCTCCGCTCAGGATATAAACCCGGACACCGCCGCCACTGCTTACGAACGCAAATATCTGCTGCAGGGCAGAGTGATTTACCGGGCACTGTTCAGGAAAGTATAACCGACCTAATAGTTGCGTTATGGATGAAATGCTTCCCATTGTGCTATCAGCAAGCCGCAGAACAGATCTCGTTGGCTGCTATCCTGAATATTTCATTGAAAAGCTGAAAACATACCCTCCTGAAAAAGTCCACACCATTGTAATCTGGACAAAGAATCCCTATAACTTGATTTATCACCACGTCTTGCCAAGCGTTTTAAAGCAATATTCCCAGCTCTATATACATCTCACCATAACCGGTCTTGGCGGCACCATACTGGAACCGCATATAGCTCCCTGGGAGCAGGTCATAGACTTCCTGCCAGAACTGATTAAACTGACCGGGGGGCCTGAGCGGATTGCATGGCGGTTTGATCCGATAGTAACTGCAGAAGATGGCACGCGCCAATTTGAAAATTTCCCGCTATTCTCCGTTATTGCCAAAAGCGTATCAGTGCACGGAATCACTGCGTGCAGAACAAGCTGGGCAACGCCCTATAAAAAAGTTTTTAAAAGAATGCAGCAGAAGGGGTTTATCTTAAAGACACTTACGCATGCAGAACAGATGGCACAAGCCCATCAAATGAGTGAAGTTGCACACAGCCTTGGTATGGAACTTCATTACTGCTCTATGGAGGGCTTTCCCCGCTCGCGCTGCATAGACGGCGAGCTTTTAAACAGACTCCATCCGGAACGACTGAGCTGTTCAACCAGAAAGGCCGGAGGCCAGAGGCCCCAATGCGGCTGCACGGAAAGCATTGATATTGGCTGGTATAGCCTGAAGTGCGCGCACGGCTGCCTTTACTGTTATGCTGAACCGCAGCGCCGGTAAACGCTGTCGTGAAATATTCAAAAAAATATTGCGTGCCAGCATGATATATGTTAGGTTTTCATTTGTTTAAATTTGAGAATTGTACTCGCATATTTGTATCGTTTGGCTTGTGGTGAAAGCAGTTACGGGCGGTGCGAGCGATGGCTGTGGCGAAAACCACGCCCCGTTCCAGCGAGCACTGAGCCCGAACAAATGAATCATAAGTCAAATAAATTTCAAATATCTTTGTTTAGGTTTTTACCACAAAATTCTTTTTCTGAGTAATACCTGTGGGCCATTAGCTCAACTGGCAGAGCAACTGACTCTTAATCAGTAGGTTTGGGGTTCGAGCCCCCGATGGCCCACCAAACTCAATTCTTTTCTTCCTGCATGTTGAAAAAATATTGGAGCTTTGCAAGACCGTCTCCATGTAATTTGCCATACTGTCCCTGCCGCTGTTTTAATCTCTCTATACCTTACTGAGCATTGACAGGTCTTGATATACAACAGGGTGTCATATGGAACATCAACAGCAAAATAATTTGTCAAGTCTATCCGGACTAACCCTTGACGAAAGAGAGGCTGTTTTTGAGTTCGTCAAACGCTTGAGAGCATTGTTTGGGCCGAGCATTCAAGAGATTATTTTGTTTGGTTCAAAAGCACGGGGGCAATCTGGGGGCAATTCCGATATAGATATTTTAATTGTACTTGATAAAATATCTATTCAAATAAAGAAGGCTATCTCAGAGCTGGCAGCGGAGCAAAACATAAAACATAATGTTCTTATTTCGACCATACGCTATGATACCGCCACATGGGGAAATCCCGCCATTCAGGCATCACCTTTCGGACAGGCAGTAAAACATGAGGGGATATGGTTATAACGAAAGAACAACAGGCGCTGGCGCTGCACCGCTTCCGGAGGGCAGAGGAAGCTTTGAGGGAGGCACAGGAAGAGCTTTTACGTAAGAATTTAAGACTGACCGTAAACAGAGCATACTATGCAATTTTTTATGCTATGCGGTCACTCCTTGCCCTGGTTGCTAAAGATTCGTCAAAACATTCCGGCGTCATTTCTCTTTTCAATCAGGAGTTTATCAAAACAGGTATTATTTCAGAGGTGAGCTTTAAATCAATCCAACTTCTTATGGATTTGAGGCATGAAGCAGATTATCAAGACTTTTCTGAAATTAATGAAGATGAGGCACAAGAGGCAGTTCGGTCAGCAAAAACAATAATTACCACTTTTGATGAAGCATTAAAAAAACTTCTTGAAAGCGGTCAAATATAAAAAATATAACCCATCAGTAGGTTTGGGGTTCGAGCCCCCGATGGCCCACCAGTAAAATCAAGCGTTACCTGCTTTTGCACACCAATATAAAACTCGAGCTCATATCAAAACTTTCCCGCAAAAACGACAGAGTTTTGCTTTTGCTTTAATAATCTCCGCACAGTAGGGGCATTCTTTTGTCTCGGCTGGATTGTTACGGCTTCTGTTTATGGCCTGCGCCAGTTGTTCTGCCTGCTTTTTCATGAGCGCCTGGCGAAAATCTTCCTGACATTTCGTTATGGTGTCGGCGAGCAGCCGTGGATTACTTACCGAACAATACGTGGTTGCCCCTCCTTCTGCCGCTGTTTGAATCTGCACATCGCCATACCCCAATAGTCTCCCCCAAAAGCTCTGGGTAAAGGACACATTATGGACCTTGTCTATGGGGCTTTCCTTGGCGCAGTGTGAAAGGACGCCAAACTCATCAATGATTCTCAGATTGGTAACCACCCAGATATCGTATTTACGTTCCAATACCTTCCACAACAAATACAACAGGGGAACGCACAATACGGCCAGGCAGAACATGCCGATAGTTTTATTAAACCACATTGCCATGCTCGCAATGATAATGAACAGCAGCACAATCAGGGATGGCTTAACCAGAACAATCCAATGTTTTTGACTTTGCAGAATTAGTTTTTCTGATGGTTTCAGGTTTGCCCGCATTTTAATAGCTCATCTTCCGGTTAACAAAATTTTAAAAGCGGCATGCCCGGATTAGACGCACGCACGGCTTATGCATAAGCCTGGCAAAAATGAATATGACTATTTTTTTAAACTATCATATCCTGCTCTATGTTTCAGCAGAATAAATGTTACAGCAGGGGATTGTTACAGACGCGAGAAAAGCGGCCCGGGAACGTCACACGCAGGGGGGCTGCCGCCTATTACAGGCTGGTCGCTGGGTGCGCTTTTTTTGTTGCAGCGTATTATCAATGCAGCACAGGAAGAAAATTTTTAAATAGGGTGCTATACGTATAAAGCACATTAGCCAGTGGCACCAGAATTAAAACAACGGTTAGTATCAACAGCAGCACCCGTTCACTTTTAGGAAAGCCATTGACGCTCCAATAGTAAAAGAGAAGCGCCACGATAGATACGTTAACCGCAAAGGCCAGAATCGGCATGGTGCAGATTTTTTCCCTCCGGATTTTTCACCACGACATTGAAAAATTTTTTTGCCTGTTCAGCAATTACTGCCCCTCGCTCCAGTAAATCGTCCCGCTCTTAGGATTGATCGCCGGCTGCACTTCTATTTCAACAATGACACCGGTGCTCTGCTGGCCGTAAATGCTGCCGCCCTCCTCATTGCCGGCATGAATGCCAATGGTTGATGACATGCCTTCTCCCAAAGATATGGAATCAAGAATTACCGTTGCATTGTCTGCAGGTGTCCCGACCACCCGTTTTTTATAAGCGGTGCCGGTTTCATAATACACCGCATACAATCTGCTGGTTCCGCCGTAGCCACAGACATCAGCATTTGGCGTAAAGGCGGGGAACAGGGTTATGCCGCCAAACAATGCCGGTTTATTAATAATCCGCTCTGAGGGGCTGCCGGACACCAGGCTTCTCCGCCATCCGGGTTTTTCTTTGAGCGCCAGTTTCAGTTCATTGAACGTGGTTATAGAGGAATCACCGCCTGCTAATACTGTGACCGTGCCATCAGGCTTTATTTGATACGGATCCGCATTAAACAGATCTGCATGGCTCATCGGGCACGCAACATATTGATGATAGCAGGTGTTTTTATTGGGCCCATAGGCATCATAAAACGGATCCTTGACGCCGTAATAATAATTCTGCTGCGATGTTGATTTATCCGCCTGAGATAAGTAACGGCCGGTTCCCATAAATACCCAGACATTATCATACTTATCCATGCTTAAGCTGAAGGGTGCGGTGAATGGTGCAGGAGCACTGAACAGCGTGGTCCACTGCCAGTTGTTCGGGTTTGTTTCATAAACCGCCTCGGTTCCTTCTATGTAGGGAACATTCGTTATAGGAATGGCGATTTTATAAGCTTTTCCCTGCCAGGAACCGCTCAGATAGCTCTCCCCCACATAAATGGCGTCGGCGCTGTAGTTCAGCGATTTATCAACCGCAACGGGAGAGTTCATAAATGCATTATTTTCGCTGCCTTCAAAATATTTCAGCAACTCGCCGGTCAGCAAGTTGATGATGAAGACGCGCCCTCTTTGTGTGCTCGTGCCATCATAATCGGTCGGCCCAGAACCAATGGTGCCGAACCATTGGTCATGCACTTTTATCACCCCTGGAGTATTTATCGTCAGGCCGAGATTAGGATAGTTTCTTTCCCAGAGCAGGACCGGATCACGGGGATCCGTTATATCAAGCGCCGCAAAACTGGACTTGAAGGTACCAACACCGGGCACAGTTATGTCTTTACCCCCCATATTCATGCCGCACAGCAACAGCGTTCCCCACCCGTTAGGGTGTTTGCCATCATCGGTAAAAATTTTCACATCAACAACCTTTGGTTTCAGGTCAACATAGGGAACATGGGTGTAGGACTCGGAGGGAAGCCACTTCAAATGGGGCAGCAGACACTGCGGAATGTATGCCCACAGCTCATCGCCGATCTGCTCTGATGAACCGCTCACCTGCTCAAATTTTTTCTGCTCCGGGTTATAATATCCTGAAGTAAAAGCATGGAGCATACCGTCATTGGCGCCCACATAGACCATGGTTTCGCGATTTTTATAGGTTTCGTAAAATGTCTGATACGACTCATCGTCATAGAGCAAACCATAATTTTCCACTGGCCGGGCAATTGAAACCGGCGTTGAATAGACAATATCGCCCAGTTTCCAGACTTTATCGTTTATGGTGCGCGACCTCATGACAGGATTTCCCGTGTAGGCTGAAGAGTCTTCTGAAACACCCCTGATGTAATTAATAAGATTGTTGACCCTGTCATCATACGTTGCCCCCAAATAACTCCAAGGGCTATCGCAGGCAACACCCAAAAGCGGTTTTATGGTATTGGCATTAGACGTCGTAAATTCTATAAATTCACCGGGTTCAACCTGACCATTACTGTTTACATCCACGAAAGTATAAATATTGCGCGTATCCGCATCCCGATAGGCAAGACGTTTGCCCGCCTCCCAGATGGGGTTTATTTCCTCAAGGCTCAGATATTCCGGCGTTGCGTTTGAGATATCGGGGTAGGGGTTTGAGCTGACATCATAGCGTTTAACTTTAGATTCCCCTGACTCTGAGTCAAGATAAAATGAAAGGATTTTGTCGGTATTAACATTGAGCGATTTATCATTATCAGTGTCTTCGCGCAGATTGCCGTAAGTATCCACCCACAATGACTGTAAATACCCGGTCCACTTTATTTCGTTGATGCCGTCAATATATGCGGGCCTGAAATATGCCTGCACCAGTGTTCCCTCGCCTTCCCCAGTCGTCGCCAGGACTGATACCGCGGTTCCTGAGGCAGCCCGTCTCAATATATCGTTTATAGCTAACATGAGCTGCCGCTCAAGCTGATATCCGTCGGTGGCCGCATAATAGGTATCAGGGTCTCCATCGCCGTTGGCATCCCACTCGAGGCGCTGCTCCGGCGGGTCGGTATATGTCCCATCCGGCTTATTATTGCCGTTTCGATCAGTAAACCCGCCATTGCGCGCTGCGTCTTTAAGCAGTTGTTTCCCCTGCTCATCGCCGCCGAATGCGTGAACAACATACAGAATCATGTTCTGGCTGCCGGATAGATCTGAACGCAAGTCATTGGTGCGGGCATAAAGCGCAAGATCCTTCAGATAGTCTGACCCGCAGTTTGGAAAGCTGTAGCCATAGGTTTCGCACGCGGTAGCAGTCGCTTCACCATCTTTCACAATATCCACTTCGTCATTAGCAAAAGAGGTTTCAGCACTTTCACCAGAATAATTTTTATACTGATTGGGAATTTTTCTGTCCACAGACGGCGAACCGTCATTCAGCAGGATGACAAAGCTTTTCGAGCACTCAATATTACCCCAGGGATCGCCGCCGCTGTTAGGCAGCGCGTTATTGGGATAGTCAAGCCCGCTCGCCAGTGGCTCCTGTTTGAAATATTGCATTGCCACATAATATGCTTCTGCAAGCGGTGTCAACGTATTACTGTGGGTATTCTGCAAGTCGGTTATCAGCGACGTCATATTGGTACCAATTGGGCTGACAACTCTTCCGCCGCTCTCATTGGAACCGGTACCGTAATTAAAAAATAAATTACCCCAACGCGCTTTATCGCCAACCCGCTGCAAAACACCGGCAAGATTATGGTCCGGGCCGAAATCCTGCGGTTCATAGGCCTCTTCCTTTTGAACTCTTATATTGTAGCGTTCAGCATATCCGCTATAGGGGTTTGCATCCGCGGAATCTTCGCCGACATACAGATAGCCGGCTTTGATGCCATAGCAGCGCAACCCGTTATAGGGTGAAACACTGGTCACCCCGCTAAAATTATTGGCAAACCATTTTTGATAATAACAATCACTGTCATCCGGCGCTTCGCCGATGTTAGTCTGGTTTCCCGTCCCCTGACGGCTGGTGGCAAGACCGCCCATGAGAACTTTTCGCAGCACATCTATCCTCCTCATGCACAGCCAGTTAAGCCAGTTCCCGGACCATTCTCCTGAAGTACTGCGGACAAATGTATTAGAGCTATAGGTGTAGCGCGCAGAAGGGTCAAAATATCCATAATACTGCAGGGGAGTCGGCGGGATAAATGAATATGTTATGATGAGCATAGGCGGATTTATCTGGTCGCCATCGTATGATAGCGCCTGCCGGACACCACTGCCGGAAAATTTAAACACCAGAGCATTGTTCGCAGTCCAGCCGCTTCTGTTTACCAACTCCTGAACTATGGGGGCAAGTTCAGGCGTCTCATAGAATGCGCCGCTGCTCCAGCTCGGGATGGTATTCCAGTTCACCGATGCCGTGGTATTGGGTCTGCTTGAAATGCTATATGCGGAGGAGGTAAATACCGACGCATTGTCGGTATTTTCTCCATATATAACCAGGGATGCAGCAGAGGTTTTCCGCGCTGCACTCTTAAACCGTATCACTGCTGAAGAAATTGTTGCACCTGGGGGAATGTCAACATTCTGGAACCGCAACCCTACCACCTGATTGACGCTGCCGTTCTGTATAAGATCCAGCACGTTGCCGGTTAGATCAACGGCGCCGTCAGTTGTTGACTCTTCAGCGTCATCAGCGGACTGCCGGATCTTAACCTGAATGGTTTTGCTGCTTGGTCCCCCTTCATACGGGTCAGTAATATCCTGCCCGGCGCCGTTCCAAGTTCCGTAGGCGGCAAAATTCGTGCTTTTCGAATTATCAAGCATGATCAAAATATTTGGCTGTACAGAGGCATTTACCTGAAAAATAGGATAATCAGTATAGGTTGCCATGCTGGGTTCACTGCCTGAACATGTGACACTGGTCGTGGTGCTTGCCGCTGAGGTGGTAGTCGTGCTTACCGAGGTTGTAGTCGTCGGCGGTGTGGTGGTGGTTGAACTTACCGAGGTTGTAGTCGTTGGCTGCGTGGTGGTGGTTGAACTTACCGAGGTCGTAGTTGTCGGCGGTGTGGTGGTGGTTGTAATTGGCAATGCCGTTGTCGTGCTGGTAGTTGGCACAGATGTTGTCGCAGGTGGATTGACAGTTATGGTCCGGGTATAGGATTGCGAGGCATTACAACTTGGGGTGCATGCTCTATAAGTTACCGTATATATACCCGCCTGACCGGGTGCCGGCGTCCAGGTGAATGTTGCGGTGTAGGTGCTACCAGATTTCGTCACCGGACCAATACTTGCCCCGATTATGAGCGGGGAATATGAAAAGGTCACACTTTTATTACTGGTTGCTGTTAGGACAAAAGAGAGCAGTTCTCCTTCGTTGACAGTCTTGTTTCCGGGATCAGTAAAATTAAGTGTGTCAGCAAATGCGGCGGACGACAGCATGAATAGAGATATGATTGTTATTATAACCCGCACCCTGTTTTTTTTCATATAAGTATTTTTTGATTTCATGGCTTTTCACCTGTTTCATCTGTTAATTTATTGCCAGGGAACATAACCATACCCTACGAAAACCTCGGCGCGAGGGGCAGCCGGGTTAATCGAGCCATCAGCCAGACGCAGATTTCTCGCAAATTTATTATGCGCTGCGTCCCAGGACGAAATTGTTCCCAACATGTCAATATTGTAAATAATGCGGTGCGTGCTTACCCCCACCCCCTCGGCGCCTGCCGCAAATTCAACCGCACCGCCGGTAACGTAACGGACATCTACCTTATCGACATCAATATCAAGGTTAAATTTATTCTTAATGCGGATCGATATATCCGGCGAATCCTCAACGGTATCAACTGCCTGATTGTGCTTTTCCCATCTCCCGGAGTACAGGGGCGAATCATCCCGCCCTTCTAATAAAAAAGACCCGTCTAACATCTCTACATATTCATCGCTTCCCAGATAAACAAATTTTTCATTGTCAGACCATGAACCATACGCATTTTTCTCATACAATGCCGCTATTGGCGCGGCATATCCTGACTCTACCTGATAAAAGGTTTCTTTATGGACTTTTTCGTTACCGGCAATATCTATTTCGGTAATACTGGTATTCATTGCCGCAATACCGATAATGCAGCAAATGGTCAGCATAAACAGCGCAAGTATCAGTACAAATCCCTGCTCATTATGCGGTGTTGATAGTGACTGCTTCATACGTTTACTCCTTCTGACATATGCTGTGTATAATTTAATGAGGAACGTTGCTTGTCACCCATGCCGTGACAGGGTAAAGCGCAGCACCACCGGCTTTGTTATCATGGGGCTACTTGAGCTGGCTGCGTCAATTTTTTTAATTGCGACTGAGGTGTCAATTTCTACCGTAGTGGTGTTTTCAATGGGATAATTTGCGGTGATGCGCCAGGTCATGGCACTCCCCCCTGCATCAACATTCGGTAACTGTTCTTCAGTAAACGCTCCCAAACCCCACGTTTGAAAATTCTCAATCGCTGTGGCGCTGTCGCATGGCACGGTGCGCGCTGTCGCAGCAGTGTCTGCAGGGTTCACATCAAGCGCTGCAATGCGATCATACGGCTGCTTCATGATCCACTCCATCCAGGCCTCCCCCACCGCACACCCTTCGGTAACTCTGCCGGCAAACACATTTGCCTGAATCGCTTTGGTCTGCATGGCTGCGACTCCCAGCAGCCCCACTACCAGCACGACAATGGCGATCATTACTTCAACAATGCTAAATCCTTCCTGTTTCCACATAGGACATGATCCTCTTATTGCAGCCCCAGATTTCTGCATTTGATCTCGGTTATTAATAACTTCCGCTGATGCGAATCATTAAACGGCCCCCACGCGGCGGCCTCGGTATCATGGTCGGGATTGGATGCCGGGAAATAGCGTGTCGTATCACGATAACCGCGAATTGTTTCTCTGGTTCTTGCCAGCAGAGAAAGTTCTATGGATCGTATATCTGCCGGGTTGATCGGATTGGCGGCAACTGTTCCGTCAGCAAGGTGATACAGAAGTTCCATGGCATCAACGTTGTCAGCTACTGGCTCAAGTGTTCCGTTTAAGCCAATCTGGCGGCCCAGATGGCAGGGAGCGCCATCGGCAATGCCGTCACCATTTACATCATTGGTCAGAGCGTAGCGGACATATTCCTCGTCTTGAATAATCCCATCACCATTGATATCGCGAGCGAACCTGAATTCTGCTCTCCGGGCACGGTTATTAGTGTTGTTTGCAGCATCAGCCTTCTCGCTGGGGTCATAGCCGGCCATTCTGATGTCACGATTCAAAAAAAAGAGCGCGGTGCGCAGATTCTGCTGCATATCTGAAACCTGCTCCTGGGTATGATAGGAATTCTGCTGCGCTTGATAAGAAGCATACAATGCTGCTGAAGCTATGCCAAAAATAGCCATTGCGATCATAAGCTCTACCAGGGTGAATCCCCAGTTTAGTTTTAGAGGCTTTTTCATCTGCAGTACCCCGTGGCTTTTTTTGCAATGTAAAAGATCTTCTTATTCATCAGTTCCACCGCCCATGAGCCCAGTGCCGCAACACAATTCTTCCCGAGGCGTGCATACCCACGGCAAAGGTTTCTCCCTTATCGTTTTGCACATAAACATAGCCCGCATTGCTGCAAATTCCCTGATTGTTTATGGATGTGCTATTTTCGGAAAATGAGATGCCATTGGAAGGAATACCCTCTGCGGGGTTTGCGCTGAGCGTTGCACTGCCGTGGCCAAATGAAAGTCCGTTTTCAAGGCGAATTGGTGCGCCGTTATTAATTGCGTCAATTGAATAGCTGTTGTTATTACTATCAAATCTTATATTAACGCTGGTATTATGTTTTACTGCCAGAGAGCGGGCTTTGCGCAGGTTTGAGCATAAATCTACCGAAGTATTTTTTAATTTATAAGATGAAACCGAGGTTACAAAATTTGGCACCGCAATGACCCCTAAAATGCCAATGATGCTGATCACGATCATGAGTTCAGTTAGTGAATAGCCTTTTTGCTTTTTATTCATAGAATATTTCCATCCTCTCTGGTTTTTGCCTTTTGACTATTCGCACAAACCATTCCAATAAATCTTGGGTTGGGTAATTATTTGTCAGTAGAAATTAACCTTTTGAATTTTCTTAATAAATTAAATCATCTGGCAATTCTTCAACAGGTTATCTCTATTCTGAGGTATGTGGGATTTATTAAATAATTTTATAGTTGGTCTATTATTTTATACGGTTGGAATTAATGGATCAAAAAACTGCAAGGTTCGGTAAAAAGGCGGGTATGACTGTTTTGATAACCGCGGGGTTTTCAAAATTTTATTTTGCCGCGCAGGATAGAATAGAGAACGCTTGGATCGCAAAGGGTTTCAGGACAGGAGAAGCGCACACCTCTTGTAATAATGTTATCAAGTCAACAAAATATTGAAATGTGCTTTAACCAATAAATAATCAGCGAAAAAATACCTTTTCAATGAGCTGCGTCACAAAATAAAAATTTTTTTGTGGCATACTGTGATTAGCTTCACATAATCCCCCCATTATGTGGGCCGGGGTTGCGGCAGAACTGCCGCCCCACCCCCTTTCTGTAGCCCGGGGAGTGGCTCTTGCCACTCCCCGTTTTTTTATGGTATGGAAATTGGCATTGCGTTTATTTTTTACTCGGCTGCCGATGATCGGAGCGAATATGAGCTCACAGTAAGGGTTATGGGAATTGATGGATCAACAATAGGAAGCATTATCGAAATAAAAACGTCTGGCATTGTCAAATATTCCCTGGATTGAAAGAGAACTTGAATAATTGGAAATTATCAGCGCCGTTCTTTCCAGTAAACCGCCCCGCTTTTTACCCGGTGCGGAGGGATAATATTCACCGTTATAATCTCCCCGGTACTTTTCTGAAGAAACGCCGTTGCGCCATCCTGCTTGCCCGCATAAATAGAGACGCCTGCGGTTAAACCACTGCCATAATCGCTCTTCTCATTAACATAAGCCCCCGGGTTGTTTTTCCTACTGCCCAGAACCTCCCTGCTAAACGCCGTTCCCGTCACATAGTACAACCCATATAGAGAACTGCTGCCACTGGCACTGCACACATCCGCGGCTGGCGCAAATGCCGGGAAAAAGACCACTCCGCCAACTAAAGCCGGTTTCTGCAACGCCCGCTCCGACGGAGACGTTGCAGCCAAAGTCCGGTACCAGCCGTCTTTTGCTTGCACTGCCGCTGTCAGTTTATCAAATGTTACTATAGTTGCATCACCCCCGCTTAACACTTCAACAGCCCCGCCAACCTTGACGCGGTATGGATCAGCATAAAACAGATCGGTATCGGTCAGCTTGCAGCTCAAGTTTTCTAAATCATTTGCATAGACATGAAAACAGGCTGCTTTTTTGGGAGAAGCAGCGTTATAAAAGGGGTCTTTGATGCCATAAAGGTAATTGACTTGATTGGCTGCTAAATTTTTAGAATCTTTATCGGTAAATGCCATATACCGGCCGCTTCCCGCATAAATCCACACCGTATCGCTGCTGTCAACGCTTAATGAAAAGGGGGCGGCGAGCGGCGCCGGTGCGTCAAACAGCACGCTCCATTTCCACCGGGCAGGATTTCGTTCGTAGGCGGCTTTGCCTCCCTCGGTATAGGTTCCATTAGTTATCGGGATTGTTAGCTTATAGATGGTGCCGCGCCAGCGACCATCCCCATCAGGATACGAAGCCCCCGCATACACCGCATCAACGCTGTAATTCAGCCCTTTATCCAGCGCAATCGGCGCATTCATCCAGGCATTCTGCTGCAAGGTCTGAAACCAGCCGGGAAATGCCTCAGATGCCTGTAATGCTCCCGTGCGCAGATCAACAATAAATATGCGGCCGGGGTTTGTACTGGTGCCATCGTAATCGGTGGGACCGGAAGACAATACACACAGCCAGGCATCGTGAACTTTGATCACGCATGGTGTTGATGTGGTGAATCCTAAACCATCAAAACTTTTCTCCCACAACAGAACCGGCGGACGCGCGGGGTCAGTTATATCAAGAACCGCATAACTGGATGAAAATGTCCTGCTTCCCCCTGGGAATGCATCATTTGCAACGGTAACCGGTTTGCCCCCCATATTCATGCCGCAGATCAAGATCGTCCCCCAACCATTGGGGTGCACGGCATCGGCATTAAAAATCTGGGCGTCCACGACTTTTGGTTTTAAATCAACATAACTGAGATGGTTATAGGAAGGCATTGCCAGCCATTTTAAATGCGGCAGCACACACTGCGGTATATACGCCCACAGCTCTTCGCCAATCCCGACTGTTACCCCTGGGGTAAAACGCTGCTCCGCCGCATCATACCGGCCGGCGCTGAAAGCATGCAGCATGCCGTCGTTTGCCCCCACATACACCACGGTTTCCCGCTGGCGGTAGGCATCGTAAAATTCCCGATAGCTCGCATCATCATAGAGCAGCCCATATTGTTCAACAGGCTTTGAAATAACGACCGGCGTGGAATGCACAATATCGCCCAGCAGCCAAGGATGGGTTTCACCGTCTATCGTAACATCGCGCTTTCTCAGGACCGGATTACCCGTAAACAGCGGCGCATGGTCTGCTGCTCCGCGAATATAGGCAATAAGATTGCTCGTGCGATCCTGCGGTGTTACACCCAATGCCGAGTAATCGCTGCCTGTGCCCAGTGCAAGATAGGGCTGCAGCACAGCGGCATTTGGGGTGTTGAACTCGATGAGCCGGTCGGTGCAGGTAAATATTCTTCGGTCCTCAGGTGCGCGCGCCCACAATTTTTTGCCGCCTTCCCATAGTGGCTCCAGTTCATCCAAAGTCAAAAGTTCTGACGCGCCGCTTTTTTTGTCAGGATTGTTGGCATCTCCTGCATACCGTTTTACCCGAATATCTCCGGACCCTGCATCCTGAAAAAGCTCAATAATCTTATCCTCGGCGGGATTTAAATGGTAATCATGGACCGTATCTTCGCGCAGGTTGCCATATGAATCAATCCATAAAGATTGCAGATATCCCGCCCAGGTAATCGTATGGCGGCCGTTTGTATCGGTGAGGTACGGTTTAAAATACGCCTGCAGCAGCATGCCTTCGCCCTTTCCGCCCGCCGACCACACTGCTGCTGCAGAACCTGAAACGGTCTTTTGCATCATCGCCGCAAATGATTTGTTCAGTTGCTCTTCAAGCCGCAGCATGCTTGAACCATAGAAATAATGGTCCGGGGTGCCATCTTTATCGGCATCCCACTCGGTGGGGTCATCGGGAACATTATTGCCATTATGATCCTCAAATGCGCCCCATTTTGCTGCATACCAGAGTGGATTATGTGGCAGCATTTTTTGTTCAGAACTTCCTGCGGTGAACGATCGAGTGCTGTGCAGCGGCAGAGCGGAGCCGGGATGTTGCGGCGTATCAAGGAAATAGTTCACGTCCGCCGACTCATCGGTGT
The DNA here is from genome assembly GCA_964594075.1 of uncultured Thermodesulfobacteriota bacterium. Taxonomy (GTDB): domain Bacteria; phylum Desulfobacterota; class WTBG01; order CAIYCZ01; family CAIYCZ01; genus CAZQKW01. The sequence continues at coordinate 26,025 of CAZQKW010000011.1, forward strand.
CGCGGTCTCGAACGACCAAGTACGTACCGTCTTCCGTTGTTCCCGATATGAGGTATCCGAGATGCTGAATCAGGCAGCTACCGGCTGACTCTGAAACGACGCTCATGGTAACAGTGTTTCCGTGCACCTGATATTCATAAAACACAATGGCATCCATATCATGGTCAGCACCCTGTTCCATGTCCTCGAAATTGACCCTCAGGCGTCCCCGATCGGCTGTTTTCTGTTCAATGTAAAAATCTGCCACCGTGTTTGTGGGTTGAAACGATCCTTCGTCTGGAACGACGCCCAGGCACCCACCAACTGATTTTGCAAAGGGAATTATGGTTACCACGGAGTCCCCAACCGGAATGGCTAATTGCGGCAGCGAGGACGGCATGCCGGCCGCAATCACCGTTATGTTCTGATCATTCGGGACACGGGAATTCACATCGTTACGATTCCCGTAATATGCAACTGCCGCCGTATAAAAACTGCCGTTCCCGGTTGGGGCATCGGGACACAAGCCACGAATGGTGCCCAGTCCGTTTAGCGTTTTTTCCGTGCAGGCACCGTCAGCCTGCGACCCCGACTGTCCGATTAAATATGATCCGTTTATGCCTTCAGCCGAACCTATGGCATTGGCAAACGTGGCGGCGTTTAATCCGGAAACATCGCTCGCAAATGATCCAAAGGCAGTGCCGGGAACCGATTCAGAATCATAACTCGGCTTTGCGTCGCTCAAAACCAACAGGAACGGTTTAGCGCAATAATTAAAACCGTCCTCTTCGTTATAGGGATCCTTCCAGACGGCTTTGGGAAGCCCCAGGGCAGTATCAGCGGCCGTTTCCCGGTAATCAAAATCCGGCGTGGGCACGGGTTTGCCTGCAAAGTAACGAACTGCCTCATACATCATCTCAGCCACCGGATTGCCCCAGTTCCCCTGCTCGCCGTCCGCCATCGGCCGGGTGGCAATCCACGCCCCCGGCCATCCTGGCTCATACATATAATCATCATAGCGGAAACCATAAATCCGCAGCTTATCAATGGTCTTTATAATTCCGTTCAAGGCTGTAACTTGTCCGGTCTGCGGATTAATTTCGTCCCTTAGCGATCCTATATTTTTTCGCAGCACGCCCCCGGAAATGTTTTTTGCAAAGGAGCCGGTCAATAGACCAAAATACATTTGTTCGGACTCGCCATATCGCTGCAGCAGACCAACAGGCTTATGCCCACCGGAGGGATATTGTTTGCAATTGGCTTCTGGCATTGCCGAAACGCCAACCATTACCCGCACGGCATAATCAGTCAAAACAGATGCTTCAATTAACCGCTGCCAGGAAAGACTGTAGCTCCCATTACCATCGGTATTTTGCTGGCGAAATACCAGCCGGTGGATACCCGCCGTGAGATGTATGGTTCCCGTATGCACCGTGCAACTGCAGGCGGCATGAGCCCCATACCAGCCTGCAATGACCGTCCCGTCTATGATAAGTTCCACGGCGTCGCTTCCGTCCACCGCAAATGTGTATATCGCAGTTCTGGGAACCTGCAACTGCCCGTTAAAAATGCTGAGATAATTATTTTGCTGGTTTCCGAATGGATTGCCGACGCCGTTAATGTTGATCGCGGCTCCCGAGCCCCGCTTCCGCTCTTCGATAGCAACGGCGGCAACCAATGCATCATACTCGTCATGATCTGCCGGACACAACGCATATCCCGTCGTATCAAAGGCCGTCACCGTCAATTGTTCAAATGCGGTTCCCGGCACCGGTTCCCAGATGAGGGAGCGATCATGGGCGCAGTCGGGTCCGGTGGCGCCGTTCAGACAGCGCGTTCCCGCAACCGGCCGTTCAATTGAAACCCATTCCCATATCCGATACGTGCTGTTTGTCAATACGCGCAGCAGGGGAGGACCTGCTTCGCTCAGCGACGTGTTAGCAAACAAATGCCGTGTTCCCGGCTCAGGAAAAGAAAGCGGTGTATATTCACGAATGTCATAGCCGTTGGTTTCTATGCTTTCATATTCCTTCCCCCATGAGTGGGCATCTTGCGGTATAAACGAGCGTTCTAAAACGGTTTGGGTTTCGGTGTCTGTTGAACGGTAGCCGCCATACAGAACCTTTCGCAGACAATCAATACGCGACATGGTCAGGTAGTTCAAAAAATCACCGCTCCAGCGGCCGGGGCAGCGCTTGTCCGGCGTCACCGACACCGGTTCAAACCGGGCAGCGGTGGGACGATACTCATAACAGGTGTGGCAGTCAAAGTATCCGTAATAATCTATGGCCGGTTTATAACCAATATCCAGTTCGCCGTCGCCATCCAAATCAGTGGCATCATTGTAAGCCTCGTAATACAGGCTGTGGTCTCGTTCCATCACCAACATTACCAGCGGCGGCACTGCTCCATTAAGAAACAACGGCGGAGGTTCATTCGGCGGGGATTCTGCGGCACGGGCATGACCAGAGGTCTGGGGCAATATAAGACTCAGCACATTGCATAACCAGACAAACAAAAGTAATTTTACCTGGAAAATTCCTTGCGTTGGTTTGGCGGCACGTAACAACAGCTGGCCGCTATTAGAAAAGCCGCTTCTGAAACCTGCTTTCATCAAAAACCATATCCCGTTCAAAAGGACACGCATATTTCTCCAGAGCGTTTTTGTGCGTTCGCCGGTCACGCTATTTTTTATTCAACAGCCATTACCATCAACTGCGTAGATCTCAGTAAGGAATATACCCGTAGCCCACAATAATTTCTGAAAGGGGCACAGCGGGATTGATCGTTCCATCGGGCAGACGCAACAACCTGACAAAGCGGTTGTTCCTATTATCCCAGGCAGGCAGCGTCGCAATGCAATCCATATTATAAATCACGGTATGCATGCTCACGCCCATGCCTTCACTGGCAGAAGAGAATTCGGCTCCTGCGCCGGAAAGGTGTCGCACCGCTATTTTATCCACGTCAACGTCTGCATTAAACCGCCCGGCGGCTCTGATCTCAATATCAGGAGAGCGTTCAACAGTATCAAGCTGCTTATTCTTATTCCACCTGCCAGACCCCGCGGGGTAATCGTCCCTGCCCTCGAATAAGAATTCTCCATCTTTAATAACTATGGAACCCGGTGCGGGGAAATCAGAGAAATGTTCATTGTCTGCCCAGCTTCCATAGGCCCCCTGCATTCTGATAACCTCGGCTGCAATCAAATACCCGGCTTCTGCCTGATAGACAGTTTCTTTATGAACCCTTTCATTACCGGCAATGTCAAGTTCAGTGGTGCTGGTCAGCAATGCCGCAGCGCCAATAGTGCTGCAGATGCTGAGCATAAAAAGGGCGAGCACCAGCACAAACCCGTTCTCACGATCTGTTCTTTGGAAAACCTGCGGCATGCGCAATGGCGGTTGTCTCATATATCAATTATATAGGGCGCGAAATAACAAAAATTAATGAACTGCTGTTTTGCCCTTCGGCTGCTTCTATTTTAATCGTGGTGGTGTTTGCAACCGGCGTCTGGGCATCAATATACCAGGTAATGCGGTAGTTTTTTGTCTGGAATTTGGGCAGTTGCGCTTCAGTAAAAAATTCGCCGGTTGGTGGCCTGAGCCCCAGATCATGCAGCGTTTCGCTGAGTTCCTGCGGATTCGTGCCGGCGATGGGCACAGCGGTAAAACGACCTGCCTGCGGCTGCGTGTCCAACGCCGCAAGACAGTCATAGCCGATATACGTATCGCTGTCCGCGCGGTAATTCTGTCTGCTAAAATTAATCAGCCATTCCATCCACTGTTCTGCAACACCGGTTTTTTCGGTCAGCACTGTGGCGCGGCAGTTGTCGTTGATTGCTTTGAGCTGCATGGCCGCAACGCCCAGCAGACCGACCGTTAATATCATCACCGCGGTCATGACTTCCGTTATGGTAAATCCGGCTTCCCGATGCAACTGCATTCAGATCTCTCTTACATTCAATGAGCTGCAGCTCACGAGCCTGAATTATTGCAGGCCCAGATTCCTGCAGGTCACGTTGGTTATTAATAATTTACGCCGATAACCGTCATTGAAAGGTCCCCAGACCTTTTTGCCCGCCCCGATTTCATGCCCGGGGTTAGATGCGGGAAAATAGACGCGCCTGTCCCTATGCCCGGCGATGACACGCTGCGTCCGCACTAACAAAGAAACATCAACGGCGCGGACATCGCTCGGGTTGGCCGGGTTCAGGGAGGTTGTGCCGTCTGCAAGATAATATAAAAATTCTAACGCTTCCACCTGTTCCGCAACCGGCTGCAGGCCGCCACTGCCATGTTCTCTTCCCAGGTTGCAGGGAAAACTGTCCGCTTGTCCGTCACGGTTGGCATCACGGCTCAATGCATAGCGAATCTTTTCTGCATTTTCAATCGTGCCGTTTTCATTTTCATCAACGACATATTTAAATTCTGCAACGCCGCATCGGTTGTCCCGGTGGCGTGCGGCGCCCGCTTGACCGGTGGGATCGTATCCTGCCATCTTAATGCCCTGCGCCAGAAAAAACATGCCTGCCCGCAGATTTTGCTGCATGTCGGCAATCTGCTCCTGCGCAACATATACATTCTGTTGGTGCTGGTAGGCTGTGTAAAAAGCAGCGGAGGCGATGCCAAAGATAGCAATGGCAATCATTAATTCTATGAGCGTAAACCCGCCATGAATCGTCTTGACGCCAGGATCGTGCCTCCCGCCACCGTGTTTCTTGAATCCTCTGATAACCAACTTTCTCTGATCATTTCCATGCAGTCCCATTCCACTGCCTCATAATAATACTGCCCGACGTCCTGGCGCCTATCGCATACGCCTGCCCCTTGTTGTTCTGAATATAGACATAGCCGCTGGTGCCGCTCACCAGCCCCTGGGGCGTAAAGGAGACGACATTATTTAAAAAACTGACGCCGTCGGCAGGCGGCGGCTCTCCGGTCGCTGACTGTGCAGCGTTTCCACAGCCAAAAGAAATTCCTGCTGCTAATGCGATTAAATCACTGCCGTCAATCAGGTAACAACGATCATTAACTTTAAATGCAACGCTGATGGTGCGGTTCTGTTTGACCGCACAGGAGCGCGCTTTTCGCAGGTGTGAACAAATATTCCGCGCGGAACTTTTAAGCCGATAATCGGGAAGGGCAGTGACGATGTTCGGCACTGCGATAAGCCCCAAAATGCCAATGATGGCCGAAATTATCATCAATTCAGTGAGACTAAAGCCTTTCTGACAGCCGTGCATTTTTATAAAACCGCTTATAAAGACGTTATACGTGTTAGGTGCAATGAACGGTCAAACATTACCCGTTCGCACTGTGCATGTGATCTGGAATTGCCGCGCTTTTCTGCAATCAAAAGGGCAAAAAACTGCTTATGGTGCGTGAATACGCGCATCACAAACGGCATCTACGGGACGTTATTTTTAGAGACGAACCTTAGAATAAAACTCAAAAATAGTAAACAAAAAAGAGCACAAAAAGTTCGTGGCAGAACTTTTGCAAAATATTTTATTGCCAAGATGACCAAACATCTGGGGTTTTTTCTGCCGCAACAATGTGCTTATCCGCCGGCAGCGCGAACCCGGAGCCGTGCCAATCCCGGCGTGTTCACGGCACGGAGGGGTGTGTTGGGACAATGAAACCCCGCCAGCCGCTCATTGTGTTAATATTTCTCCTTATACCAATTGCGTTTTGGCGTTTCTCATGTAGTGTGCCGGCACTTTCAAAATAAATTTTGTGGAATGTCATGAAGTTGTTGGTTGTTGACATGAGTCTGATTTTTTTTTATTATGCGCCAACAATTTCTCAACGTTTATCGCGATTATTTTTATTCTATTAGTCAAGGGATATTCCCGATACCGTGATTAACCGACAGACGGCAGAAACCAGAAACACTATCAACGCTTCAACCGGTATCCGCAGTGCAGCAGTTATTCTTTATAGTTACCTGTTGACATGAATATAAGCAAGGAAGAGAAACTGGCGTTATTCAAGAAGATGTTATTGATCCGCGCCTTTGAAGAAAAAACCGAGGCGCTGTTTCAGCAAAAACTTATTCCGGGATTTGTGCATCTCTCGCTGGGACAGGAGGCATCAACGGTGGGCAGTTGCGCTGCGTTGCGGCCGGAAGATTATATTATATCCACCCACCGCGGACATGCCCATATTCTGGCCAAAGGGGGCGACCCGCGGTTTATGTTTGCCGAACTGTTTGGCAAGGCAACTGGCTACTGCAAGGGCAAAGGTGGCTCTATGCACATGGCGGACTTTTCGCGGGGCATTCTCGGCGCCAATGGCGTTGTGGGAGGCGGATTTCCAATTATAGTCGGCGCAGGATTTTCAATTAAATTGCGCAACTCACAGCAAGTGGGCATGGTTTTTTTTGGCGACGGCGCCTCCAACCGCGGCACCTTTCATGAAGCCTGCAATATGGCGGCGGTTTTTAAGCTGCCCATTGTCTTTGTGTGTGAAAATAATGGCTATGCGTCAACATCACCGGCAGCAAAAATGATCGCCGGTGGGTCTGCAGCCGGAAGATCGCGGGCTTATGGAATTCCCGGCTATATTACCGACGGCAGCAATGTGCTGGAGGTGCTGGAGGTGGTGCATGAGGCTGTAGAACGGGCGCGCTGCGGCAACGGCCCATCCATTGTTGAGAATGAAACGTATCGCTATAAAGGTCATTTTGAAGGTGACCGGCAAAAATACCGCAGTAAGGATGAAATTCATACGTATAGAAAAAAACGTGATCCCGTCGATAAATTTGAACACCATCTTATTGCTGAGAAACTTCTGACAAACGCATTAGCTGCACAGATTAAGGCAGAAATAGCAGCCCGCATAGAGGAAGCTGTGCAGTTCGCGCTGAATGCACCGCTGCCTCAACCCGAAGACGCGCTTGAGGATTTGTTTGCAACATCCTGAGGAGATTGCAGGTATGGGAATGAAAGACATGACCTGTGCCCAGGCCACTGCCGAAGCACTTTTGGAAGAAATGACACGGGATGATACGGTGTTCATTCTGGGGGAAGACTTGGTGAGCAATGGCGGCATCTTCTGCCAGTTTAAGGGCTTGCCGGAAAAATTTCCCGGTCGGATCATTGACACTCCCATTTCTGAAACAAGCATCGTTGGTTGCGGCGTCGGGGCCGCACTTACCGGCATGCGGCCTATTATTGACATGCATTTTGCCGATTTTGTTACCACGGCTATGGACGAAATTGTCAATCAAATGGCTAAAATACGCTATATGTTTGGCGGCCAGGCAAAACTGCCGCTGGTGCTGTGGGCGCCTGATGGTGCCGGTATTTCTGCAGCAGCACAACATTCGCAGAGCCTTGAAAGCTGGTTTGTTCACACACCGGGACTGAAAGTCGTTGTCCCTTCCGAACCGTCAGATGTAAAGGGGCTGTTGAAAGCTGCCGTCCGCGATGATGATCCCGTCATCTTTTTTCAGCATAAGCGCCTGTTTAAAAAGACCGGTTTAGTGCCCAAAGAACCGTATTTAATTCCGTTGGGGAAGGCCGCTATAAAACGTTCGGGAACTCACATTACGCTGATCACCTATTCCCGTATGGTCTATGTTTGTCTGGAAGCTGCTCAGCACCTTGCCGCAGAAGGCATTGATGTTGAAGTAATCGATCTGAGAACTCTGAAACCCCTTGATTTTGCCCTTATTGAGCAGTCGGTGAAAAAAACCCGCCATGCTCTGGTAGTTCACGAAGCCTGCCTCACCGGCGGCTTTGGCGCTGAAGCGGCGGCCCGCATTGGTGAAGAGCTGTTTGAATATCTTGAAGGACCGGTCGTGCGCGTGGGCGCAAAAGATGTTCCGGTGCCGTTCAGCCCGATACTGGAGCAGTATGTTTTGCCCCAAGTCTCAGATATTCTTGCCGGCGTTGACAAGGCGCTGCGGCGCACACGACAGCCCATAGACATACCGGAGATCGCCCCGGCTCAATAGCGGGCAAACATCCTGATAGTGCTTCACAAACCTTTTACCGGAGCGCCCTACGAACACCCTTGTTCAAACAGTTACCGGATCTGTTCATCCGTCACAACTTGGTCGCACGCTTATCCACGAGCATATTTTCGTTGAATACGGCGGACCTTCTCCAGAGGTTTTTCATCCTGGCCCCCTGCATGATGACATTCTCTGCAGTTGTATTAATTATATTGAAAAGCTCAAGACGTTCAAGGTTTCAACGGTGGTAGATCCTACCACCATTGATCTCGGCCGGAATGTGCTGCTCATGGCTGAAATTGCTTCCCGGACCGGTTTTGCGATCATCTGCGCAACCGGCATTTACAGCCCTGCTGCCTATGTGCGGGTGCGCGAACGATTGGGCGGCGATTCGAATGCTGTTGCCGAACTGTTTATCAGGGAGTTGACCGAAGGCATTGACGATACCGAAATTAAAGCCGGCATTATTAAAGTTGTTACGGGAGGGACGAAGATAACCACAGCAGAATATGAGCTGCTGCGCGTTGCCGCACGTGCCGCAGTGGAAACCGGTGCACCGATTATCACGCATACAGAAGGCGTTCGCGGTGATGAGCAGCAGGAAATACTGACGGGCGCCGGCGTGCCAGCCGAGCGCATCGTCATCGGCCATAGCTGTCTGTCACGAAATTTTGACTATCATATGCGAATCGTGCAGAACGGCTCTTACCTGGCATTTGACCGCTTTGGCATGCCGGGCATGTCTGACGAAGCGCGTGCGTCATCGCTCGTCAAACTGATTGATGCTGGATGTGCCTCGCGTCTTATGGTTTCTCACGATTCAGTCTGGTATTGGGTGGACGGTCCGACCATCGGCACCGGAGCCTATAAGAACTGGGTCCCAACGAACTTTTTTGAACGAATTATCCCACTGCTCAGATATAACGGCGTAACAGATGAACAGATTGAGACGATACTGTGTGAAAACCCGCACCGGTTTTTTTCAGGCAAAAAAACCCCGCCACTCAGGTAAAAGCACACACCCTACCATACGCTGCACCTGCGGCAGCTATGCCCAGCCCTTTCCCGAAAAGTTCTTTTGCCAGGCTGTAGATTCATGTTGCTTCTTAATAAGCGGGAAATCCCAGCCGGGTGGCGGGCTTCATGGCGGCGATGGCCCGTTCGGGAGTGAAGGTTGCAAGCTTTTCTGCCAGGGTCGGGCGTTCTTTCTTTATTCGTTCAAGATGCGGTTGAATGCCCCGCATAATGTGGCCGTAAAGATTAAACGGATTCAGCGACCAGAAGAGCTTTTGGGTGATTATGTTGTGCAGGTAATTAAGTTCATCTTCAGTAAAGATGCGGAAAAAGACCGGGTAACAGAGAAAGTCTTTGTAATCATGCGTCTCCGGCCAGTTTCTTTTCCACCACGTTATATAATCCAGCACACCGTCCCGATTTGGCTGGCCCGTGTGCAGCGCCTTGCAGACCGCATGTGCCGCCTTATGGCCGGAGAGCAGTGCGCCGGTGTTTTCTGCTTCGGCAAACCAGCAACTGTCGCCCACAAATAGGATATTGTTTTTAAACGGCTCGGGCGCCGGACTCCAGGCGTTTATAACGGCGCAGCGTTTGTGTGTTACTTCGACATTTTTAAACCATTTGCTGAAGGCGCTTTTATTAATAAAAAAATTAAGTTTTTCATCGCCTGCAATATAGAGCCAGTATTCATCATTCCGGTAAACGCTGGGCAGCATACAAAAGTGCACAGCTCCCAGATTGCCTTCATGATCAAATGCGTTGCCCATGCAGATCATCTCGGAGCGGTCAAAGTGAACCCCGGTTATATAGTAGCTTACCGAGCCGGAAGTGAACAGAAAAACCCGGTCGCGGTTGAGGCCGGTTATGCGCGCCACGCGCGAATTGATTCCGTCTGCGGCGATACAGAACGTGCCGACAAGTTTTTCGCCGCTGCTCGTTATGACTTCCACGCCGCCTGCGGTGTTTCGCACGTCAATGACATTGCGCTCAAGCAAAAACGCCACGCCTGCCTTCAGCCCTTCTTCATACAAACCGTTGAGCAGGGCTTCTTTGTCAAAAACGACAGCCGCAATGCCTGCGCCTGAAGCATTTTTCTCGTAATCGCCGATTTCAATCCGGTCTTCTGCATTCGGCGCAATAAAATGCGTCGCATAAAATTCACGATAGCCGCCCGAATAGGTAACAGAAAAATTATTAACCGGGAAAACCCATTTCTGCTTTTCTCGTGAAAAATACATGCGTTCATTATAAAAAGAATCCATATTCATAAGAAACATCTGGGCGCAGGCCCGATATACCCTGGCCGGATGCGATTTTCGTTCCAGCAACGCGACTTTCAATCCATTTTCCGCTGCGGTCTTTGCAGCTTCCAGTCCAGAAGTTCCTCCCCCTACTACGACAAGGTCATATTGTTTCGCCATACGGTAACCCTTTTAAATATGTTATCTCTGCCATTGCGTATTTGGTACCTGTTTGCTCTTTATCAATAATTTGGATAGCCGGCACGGGTAGCTGGTTTCAACATGGTGATGGCCATCTCGGGCTTGAACAGTGCAATCTTTTGGGCCAGCGCCGGGCGCTCCTGCTTAATTTTTTCCATATGCGGCTGGATCCCGATCATAACCCGTTCGTACAGTTTAAACGGATTCATGGTCCATGGCAGTTTCTGCGTGACGATCCGGTGCAGATAGTTGTGCTCTTCTTCGTTAAACAAGCGATTAAAGACCGGGTAACACAGAAATTCCTTATAATCATGCGTTTCTGCCCAGTTGCGCTGCCACCAGGTAATATAGTCCATAATCCCCTCTCGATCCGGCTTGCCGCTGTGCAGGGCGTTGCACACGGCATGAGCCGCTTTGTGCCCTGACAACAGCGCGCCCGTGTTTTCGGCTTCTGCAAACCAACAGCTATCGCCCACAAAAACCACATTATCTTTGAAGGGTTCTTTTGCCGGACTCCAGTTATTGATGACCGCACATCTCTTGTGTGTTACCTGAACATTATGAAACCATTTCTTGAAAGGGCTGCTCTGCGTAAAAAACTCAAACCGCTCCTGATTGGGAATATACAACCAGTACTCGTCCTCCCGGTAAACGCTGGGCAGCATGGAGAACGGGAAGGTGCCGCGTCCGCCGGGTTCCGGACAGAGACCGAGAAAAATAGCTTCAGAGCGATCAAATTTGACGCCCGTTATATAATAGCTGATCGCTCTGCCGGTATTGCAGAACACCCGGTCGCGATTTAATCCCAAAACCCGCGCCAGTCGCGAGTTAGCGCCATCGGCAGCTATGCAGAAAGTGCCGACAAACCGCTCGCCCGTGCTGGTCAGAATTTCTACCCCCTGGGCACACGTACGGGCATTAATCACATTGCGCTCAAGATAGTAGCGAACGCCGGCTTTTTTGCCTTCCTCGAATAGCCCGCCTAATAATGCGCCTTTGTCAAACACAACTGCGGGGATGCCCTGTCCCGCTGCATTTTTCTCATAATCGCCTATCTCAATCCGGTCTTCGGCATTGGGAGCAATAAAATGACAGCCGTAAAATTCGCGATACGTGCCGGCATAGTTCACCGAAAAGTTATTAACCGGGAAAATCCACTTTTTGGTGTCGCGGCAAAAATACATGCGTTCATTGTAAAAGGAATCCATGTTCATCAAAAACATCTGGGCACAGGAACGCTGGATGATTGCCGGATTGGTTTTGCGTTCAAGCACTGCCACCGCAAGACCATTTTCCGCTGCGGTTTTTGCCGCCTCAAGTCCGGATGTTCCGCCGCCCACCACTATCAGATCATATTTTTTTGCCATTGTGTAATCCTCACCTTCTGTTCTGTGAATCTTTGATGTGCAATAGCGAAGGCAGGCGAATATGCTCTGCCACCCATTGTGTGCTTTCTGCTGCCAGTCTGAGGTCTTGGCGCTCTATTGCTTCTTTCTATCAAACAGTTTCTCAATCTTCCAGCGTATTTTTCGGGCGCTCACTGAAAGCTTCACGCGCATATAATCTTTTCGCAGCCGTTTCATCAGTTGTTTATTATCCCCCCAGTAGGCGCGCAGAAAAAAGAGCTGGTCGCGTTCGGTCACAGCGAGCCCCTGCTCCCTGAGTTTCATCATCGAACGGCAAAAACGCAATACGTTTCTACTGCGTTCAGTGTGGTTCAGCTGCTTCTTATGCCGGGATTTATCCCAATCCAGGATATACACCCGGTCATCATGGTGCGTATCTATAAGGATATTTTTCAGATTGAGATCGCCGTGAAAAAAACCCCGGTCATGCATTAAACGAATTGCCTGTGCCACCTTTGCCAGCAGTATTCGTTTTCTGCAAAACCCTTCCCTCCCCGCGCTCATGGCGACCGCCGCAAAAACCGCAGGTAAATGTGCTGCGGACGGCAGTTCACTGCTGATAAGATATGCCTTATAAAAAGGACCAGCAACGCGTTCGGTTACTGCAGCCAGTATCGGGGCTGTAGGAATTCCGCTATTGAACGCATCGGTTGCTACGCGCAGCTCTTTGAAAAGCCGTCGTTCGCCCCAGTAAACATCTGGGATGAAAAATCTAAGCAGCCCGCCCCTGCGGCACTTTCTGATCACCATTTTTTCCTGATTGCGCGCCTGAATGGGAATTACCGGTGTAACGCCTCTCCCCAAAAGTGCCCTGTGATTGCTCTGGCAGCCCTGCATCAGTTTTTCGGGATTTTCAATACCCTGTTGCAGCAGGTCATTGCAATATGTTTCCCTGATAGCAATAGTAGTGGTGCCGCGGTGAATGACCAAAAAACCTTGAGGACAAACTGTGTGTTTCATCTGTGTATCTGAGTTAATGGTTAATAAACCGAACCGCGATACAGCAGGCACGTAACATTGTATGATAAAATCCTGAGACATGATTTGTCAAACAGTAAAATTACTACAGGGGGTTCCTCTAATTTTTTTGCCGTGCTCTTAATGCACATGAGGGTTTGGCCCACAAAGATATTCTCGTTGACTTACTCACGACGCCGCTTCTTTTTTTCTTCTTTTCCCCTGCTGTCATGCTGTTTGTCTGATTCTTAAAGAGAATTTTTGGGAAAACTCGTGTTAATAATTAATAGACCCCGGCGTATTACAGCCGGGGCCTATGGTGTTACCTGTGATCACGCGTAATCTCCGCATCACCGTTTTGTCTGAACGTCGTTCGGGGTCTCAACCGGCATCGGGGTAAACACCGCTTCCTGGTCGGGAGTGCCAGTGTGCGGTGCGGTGCGCGCATCTTCGATATATCTGTCAAAGAACCCTTTCTCCTTTTTATCCTTGATCCACCGAATTCTGCCAAAAGAAGGAACGTGACCCGGGCATTTCTGCACACAGTGCATGCACAAAATGCAATGCGTGGGAGCGCTGCGGCGGCCCAGGTTAACCACGTCTCGTTCACCATGTATGTGCATAGGGCATACCTGCGCCCATACGCATCCGTTCTTGCAGTGTATGCATTTATCCGGGTCTGCCTTAATCCCCCAGGTTCTAATTCTCCCATAAACCATTGACCCGGTGCCCAGCGGGCAGATATAGCGACACCAGTGGCGGGGAATAATAAACAGGCCGATGCCGACTGCAACAATGTCAAAGATATGCACGTACCATATGTAAAAATCAAGGTCCCAGAAAATTTCAAAGGTTCCAAAAAAGATAAAAAAACCATACACCCAGTACCAGCTATGCATCCATTTGGGCAATTGCATGCGTTTCCATTTCAATTTATTGGTCACAAATTCAATAACCGCTGAATACATGCAGTACCAGCCGCACCCCCATCTGCCAAAGATGGCAGGCAGCAGGATCAAAACGATCCCGAACCAGGCCCACCAGTAAAGCCAAAGCCCATTTGGCATGCCTTTGAAATAGCGATAATAGAGGTACAGGTAAATAAGCAGCGTGAGAAACAGGGTAAGAGAACGCCAACGTTGCCAGTTAACCTTGTGTTGGACAATCATGCGGCACCTCCTTCCTCGCCTGCGGCAATGAAACGAATCAGTCTTACTATTTCAGGATCCATGTCTTCGAAGGTTAGCCATTTCTTTTCATCCCACTTGATGAGCGTTTGCGCCTCCTCTGCCGTCAAATTTATATGCTTTTTCTTCTTAAACTCTTCCTCAATCATGCTGCGGACGATATCTGCATATGTCCACTTTTTCTCCTTGGTCTCTGCTAAATATTTCTGGTAAATAGGGTCAACCAGCTTGGTATTCTTGGTAATAATAATTTTTCCCTCTTCTTGCAGGGCCTCCATGCGATCAATGGTCTGGCCGACTGATTCATAATGGCCGCCCAGAATCATGAGTTCATTTTCAATGTTTATTCTGTCCCGCTGTCTAAAGTTGAACTCATAATAAAATGCAGCCACTATAACACAGGCCCACCCGGCAATCTTGCCCCCATACGTGTCAACAAAGCGCTGTTTGCCCATGCCTTCAAGGATTTTTTTGCCGCTCAAAAGAAGCGCCCAGACAACAATCACTATCAGTGCCATATAGCCTGTTATTTCCGCCACGGTAAAACGCGGATTGCTACTCCAGATGCCCGATATGACGTAGGTGCAATAAAAAATCCAGGGAAGATTCAGCAGGTAACCCTGCCACCGTTTTAGTTTGAACAAGTACCGGTGCAGACCATACATCAACGCAATTGACCACATGAAGAATATGAGGCCGGTCATGATGTAGGTGCGCCAATATGCCTCTATCGTCTGGACTGGCGGAACCAGGGACTTATCGCCGGGAAATCCCAAGTGGATAATTTGCGGCGTAATCACCCACACTGCCTCGCCAGATGCGGAATACCACCACGTCTTGTAAGGGATCATGGCTATTCCAGTAGCCATCACCACTTTCCAAAAACTTGGTCGTTCACGGTTAAAAATCGTAATAAGGATGTAATTGAGCATTACGAAGCCCAAGATAACGGGCACCTGATACATGAAGGCAGTGAACCACAAAGCAAAAATGTCAGATGTTACTCCCTCAGGTCCCGGTATCCACCTAAAATAGGGTTCCAGCGTTTCGCTCATGTGGATTCCCCAATTTTGAATCGGCTGCATAATGGTCATGGGGAAATACTCATAGCACTCTGCCATGCCTCTGATGGTAAGGACGACCACTGACAGAGATTCCCAGAAAACCCGGGTCTGATAAATTTTTAGCCCTCGATTTTCTCTCTGGAGTTCGTCGCTAAAATCATTGAACCAACCCATATAATACCTCCCGTTTATTAAGCTTAAAGGTAAGACATGAAAATAAGGTGGCAAGAAGATGAAATAAGCGGAGTGCTGGAGAAATTTTATAGAAGCAGATTGACGGTTGTGACTATAGTGAGATTTATAGGGGAGAAAATTACACCGCCAGCCGGTTGTGATATCGGACAAGGCGCGGGTGTAAAAAGCGGTGCGTGACTGTTTAAAAAGACTGCAATTGGTTCTGTCTGAAATTCATTTTTTAGCAGTTTTTTAGTCTTTCTAAAGTCATTCTGGTTAATCAGTACCCTACCGCCGTGGGCCGAACTCAGTATTTCTGCGTAGGGACAGAGCATGAGATAGACAAATGCAAATAGCAGGAGCAGACCCAGGACGCGTTGATAGCTTTTCACGGTTGTTGTCTCCGATTGGCTCTGCGGAATGTATCCATGACGGGAACCAGTAGCCCATACATCTCGTCAAGCAGCTTTCTGCCAAACGGCGTCAAGGAATAATATTTTCTATTTGCCCCCTGAGAAGAAGGCTCGGAATGACTTTTAAGCAATCCGTCTCTTTCCAGTGCGCGAAGTTTTTTATACAGGTTGTTCCGGTCAATGTCAAAGAGGCCGTTGGTAATTCTGAGGACCTCGGCCTTGATTTCATAGGCGTACTGGGATTTCTGACTAATAAGGGCTAACGTCGCGAACTGAAGGAACCCCCTTTTTAAGTCAAAAATTAACTGGTCCATATGCCGCTTGATAACGCGTTGTTTGTCTATATCATTCATATACTGCAAACAATTAAAAGAAAAGTTACCCCAGAAAATAGTTCTTTTAGATGTATTCTTTAAGACTACATATATATAGTGCAACCTGTGCCCTTTGTCAAGAAAAAATAATGTCTGGTGTCTGAGCGTTTCCCTAAACATTTCATAGGTGGGATGAAGAAGCGTCTGAGGGTTTCATTTGCCTTTTTTTACCTCTTCTTTGGTATTCTTGAGTGGGTTACCTGAACGCCATGGATAAATTTTTTGGGAAACCGCATAAAAATTATGAAGGATCCAAATATGACACTACCATCTGCTAAAACTTTATGCTATATAACGTGGCAATTTGCCTTAAATTTAAAAGGAGAGCATGGCTATGTACTTTGTCGTGTGTGTAAAAATGGTGCCTGACACCACGCAGGTAAAAATTGACCCCGTAACCAACACCTTGGTCAGAGAGGGTGTGCCTTTTATAACCAATCCCTTCGATACGCACGCGGTTGAAGAAGCGCTGCTGCTCAAAGAAAAATACGGTGGGCGGGTTACCGCTATCTCCATGGGGCCGCCTTCCGCCGAAAGCATTTTGCGCAAAGCTCTTGCCGTGGGGGTTGATGACGCAGTGCTCCTGAGCGATCGGGCATTTGGGGGCGCCGACACCCTGGCAACCAGCACGGTGTTAGCCGCCGCAATTGCCAAGCTTGCAGAACAGGAGCCGGTGGACATCGTTTTGTGCGGCAAACAGACTATTGACGGCGACACTGCCCAGGTTGGTCCCGGAATTGCCAGCCGATTAAAATTTTCTCAACTGACACTGGTTGACCGCATTATGGAAATTCACAAAGAAAAGAAGATAATCGTGGTGCGCAGGGCACTGGAAGACCGCTATGAGATTATTGAATCAAAACTTCCCGCGCTCATCACGGTGGTGCGGGAGTGCAACGTGCCCCGTTATCCGAGCGTTCCGGGAAGGCTTGAAGCATTTGATATGAAAATCCCGGTCTGGACGAATGATAATCTTAAACTTGATCCGGATACTATCGGCTTGCGCGGGTCGCCAACACAGGTGCGGAGAATATTTGCTCCCCAAAGAGAAAAGGGAGAAATTATTGAAGGCGAAGGGGATAAAAAGCACCTGGCTGTGGAAACAGTCTTTAAAAAGCTGGTTGACTGGGATTTTGTAACACTGGAACACTAACGGGGTTTTGTTAACATTAATAAAGTTTCTCGCTGCAAAGCGTTCTATATTTTCAAACGCACAACCGCTAAACTCTTCTCACCACCTGCGGAGGATTGATGGAAGATACATCGCCAAAGAAAAAGAAACCACGTGGAAAAGCGCGCCTTAAACCAGGCATATGCATCGCATGCGGAGCCCGATGTCAAACTGCATGCCCGGCCGATGCCATTGAAATGAACGAGAAGGGCGAGCCGATTATTGACATTGAAAAGTGCATTGGATGCCGTAAATGCGTTAAGGTATGCCCTGCCGATGCTTTGGAAATGGTTTTCACGCCGGAAGAAGAAAAAATGCTGACCGAGATGGCGGTGCAGAGTGTAATTGAAGAAACAGAAGAAGAATTGCGCAAGACCGAAGATGATATTTCTTCATGGCGCGGCGTATGGGTTTTTGTTGAGCAGAGCGACGGCAAAGCGCATCCGGTCTCGTGGGAATTATTAGGCGTTGGCAGAACACTGGCGCAGGATCTTAACGTTGAGCTGGCAGCCTTTATCTTAGGATCAAACGTAAGCACTCTGGCGGAGGAGGCATTCGCCTATCAGGCTGATAAGGTATATCTTATAGACGATCCGCTGCTTGCCCAGTATCGCACTGAAACCTACCTGTGCGGCACGCTGTCGCTTATAAGACGATACAAACCGGAAATTGTCCTTATGGGCGCAACCGGACTTGGTCGCGACCTGGCAGGGGCGGTTGCCACAGAGCTTAAAACGGGTCTCACCGCCGACTGTACGGGCTTGAGCATAGATAAGAAAAGGCGACTTCTGGAACAGACAAGACCTGCCTTTGGCGGCAATATCATGGCGACCATCCTGACGGAAACCAGGCGGCCGCAAATGGCATCCGTGCGGCCACATGTTATGCCCAAACCCGAGATGCAGCCGGGCAGAAGCGGTCCGGTCATTATAGAACCGTTTTCCATGCCTGCCGACCAAATTAAAAGCGCTATCCTGGAAGTGACTCCCTTGCTCACGGAGGGTTCCGTCAACATTGCCGCTGCACCGGTCATCGTCAGCGGCGGCCGCGGAATGCTTAATGCGGATAATTTTAAGATGCTGTTTGAGCTTTCAGACCTGCTGGGAGGAATAGTGGGGTGTTCCCGCAGCGTGGTTGATGCCGGAT
Source organism: uncultured Thermodesulfobacteriota bacterium (assembly GCA_964594075.1). Taxonomy (GTDB): domain Bacteria; phylum Desulfobacterota; class WTBG01; order CAIYCZ01; family CAIYCZ01; genus CAZQKW01. The sequence continues at coordinate 44,314 of CAZQKW010000011.1, forward strand.
GGATGCCCCATGAGCGCCAAGTCGGGCAAACCGGCAAGACCGTGCACCCCAAATTATATATAGCCTGCGGCATCTCCGGCGCCATCCAGCATCTGGTGGGGATGCAGAGTTCTGATTACATTATCGCCATCAATAAAGATAAAAATGCCCCTATTTTTGAGGCTGCCCATCTGGGCATTGTGGGAGATGTATTTGAAATTATACCGTTGCTGATTGAAAAGCTCCGCTCCAGCGGAGCACGGTCAGTAAGCTGAGATTCATTTTAAACATCAAAGCCCTGTTGAAGAAAGGAGTCCCTCTTGAGTGGTGTAGAAAGAACGCTGTTTTACCTGGTATTCATCTTTGCCATTCTGTTTTTTCTCAGAAATATATTCCGGTTGTTTGCCATTATATGCCTCGGAAGGTTTGAAAACAGGTTTGACAGACTCGGAAAGCGTTTTAAGGAAATGCTCATTTATGCCTTTGCCCAAGTGCGGGTGGTAAGCGAAAAATTCGGCATAAACCATTTTCTGTTGTTCTGGGGGTTTATGGTATTGCTGATGAGCAACCTTGAATTCATACTGGCAGGTTTGTTTCCACGTTTTTCCCTTGAGTTTTTGGGTGACACCCCCTACGGAATACTGTTGGTTCTCTGTGATGTCATGTCGCTGGTGGTCCTGGGCGCAGTAATTGTTGCCGTCATCAGGAGAATTTTTTTCCGGCCGCCGCATATTGAAGCAAGTTTTGAGGCATTTTTTATTCTTACCTTAGTGGCGTCGCTTATGATTGCCTATTTTGGCATGCGCGCCTGTGAAATCCGGTTCAGTGAGGAAGACCGGATGGTCTGGTTGCCGGTTTCATATGTAGTGTTCACATTCATGAGCGGGATTCCAGCCGATACGTTGCATGTGCTTGAACGCATCTTCTGGTGGATACATGCACTGGTGCTGCTGTTCTTTTTAAATTATCTTCCCTACAGCAAACATCTGCATATTTTAACTGCTATTCCCAATTGTTTTTTCAAAAGTTTTTCATTTATTAAAACCATGCCGCCCATGACCTTTAAGAAGGGTGGACGCTTCGGCATTTCAAAAATAATTCAGTTTTCATGGAAAGACCTTTTTGATTTTCTCTCCTGTACGGAATGCGGCAGATGTGCGCGCGCCTGTCCTGCCACCTGCACGGGCAAACCGCTCAATCCCATGAAACTTATCCATCAGGGCAAACTTAATCTGTTAGCCAACGGGAGAGAAATTCTTGCCTCCCGTCCTGCCGATACTATTGCGTCAGCACCTGACGATACGCCCATGGCTGTGCCGCTCATCAACGGCGGTGAGGCAAATATTTCAACTGATGCGATCTGGGCATGCACCACCTGCGGCGCCTGCATGCAGAAATGTCCCGTCTTTATTGAACACGTGCCAAAGTTGTTGTGGCTAAGGCGACATCTGGTTATGGAGAAAGCTTCGTTTCCGCAGGAGCTGATTGGTTTTTTTGAGAACTCAGAGCAACGGTTCAACCCCTGGGGCATCGCCCCCTCGGAACGGGACAAATGGGTTCAGGATCGAACGACAAAAATACTGTCTCACGGTGCCCGCGTTGATTACCTGTTTTTTGTGGGCTGCTCGGGTTCTTTTGATTCCAGAAACCGCCAGGTTACGCTCGCCCTGACTAAAATTTTTAATGCCGCGCATCTATCATGGGGCATATTGGGAACTGAAGAAAAGTGCTGTGGCGATTCGCTCAGGCGACTGGGCAATGAATATGTCTTTGACCAGTTTGCCCGGGAAAACGTCAAACTTTTTAAAAGCTACGGCATCAAAAAAATTATCACGTATTGTCCCCACTGCTATAGCACCCTCAAGAATGATTACCAGCAGTTTGGCGGCGATTTTGAGGTTATTCATCATACCCAATTAATTCATATGCTTCTGCAGCGCGGCGTTATTAGGCTCAGAAAACAGCAACCGTGTGCAACGGTCTTTCATGATTCCTGTTATCTGGGACGGTATAATGATATTTACCAGGAACCCCGGGAGATTCTTACTAAAGTTTGCGGCGGAACACCGCCCCTTGAAATGAAGCGCCATGGGCCCACCAGCTTCTGTTGCGGTGCTGGCGGGGGAAGAATGTGGATGGAGGAAGACATTGGCAAGCGCATCTATCTTGAGAGAACCCAGGAAGCCCTTGCCACCAATCCGTCAACCATCTGTGTTGCCTGCCCGTATTGCATGACCATGTTTGAAGATGGCGTGAAGGACGAAAAGGCACAGGATAGAGTCAGGGTAAAAGATATTGCGGAAATTGTGGCAGATGCAATCGTAGGTGATGATATGCTCGCTTAAAATGATAATTCTAAACCAAAGAAACGGGCAGAAGCAAGTTTATAACTTCTGCCCGTTTTTCTGTAAATCATACTTTGCTTTAACACGTCGAGAAAAAAGGTTGTAAGCTAAGCTTAAATTCTTCCCTGAAATGTCATTAATTCATGTCTGCTTCAAATTGTCTTCAGATTTAGTCTCTTGCCATTAGTTGCCAGTAAACTAAGGAAATTATATGTTTGTAAATAAACAAATCAATCTATTAAAATTATTCGAAAATATGATTGCTGAATGCAGCCTGGCACTTATGATTTTTTACTTGACGGGTTTTGAAATCTATTGGTATATAATTATATAGCTATTTGGCTAATTAACCTAAGCACTGGGAACTTCATAGTGATTCGTGGCCAGTAAAAAAAATAAGACTGGCAACAGGTAAAGGAATACTCGAGGTTCATTATTCATCCTCGGCACTCAGAACTGATTATGACGCTGATGGCTGATAACTAAGCATTTCCAGGGAGCTTTCATGAAAGAACTGGTCAAGGTATTTAAAGCGGTCGCTGATCCAAACCGCATCAGAATATTAAAGATGCTGCAGCAGAAAAAGATGTGCGTCTGCGAGCTTTCTGCGGCGCTCGGGATCTCCCAACCCAGCGTATCCCGCCATTTAGCAATGATGAAAGACGCCGGTCTGGTGAGCGATGAGCGCGAAGGCCAGTGGATTAATTATCAACTTAGCGAGGAAAAAGTTAACCAATATGCTCCGGTCATTATGGAGCATATCAAATCGTGGATAAATGACTACCCCAGAATAAAAGAAGATGCGGCAAAAATAAAGCATCTCAACCGGGAAACGCTGTGTAAAAAAATATAAATTTTTTTATCCAGCTAATTAGTCTTTTAGCTAATTTACTTAATAGCTATTTAATAAAGAGATTTAAACAGCAGTTAACAATTTAACAGGAGGTAATGACTATGCCTGAATCAGTTGCAAAAAAGCTGTCGTTTCTTGACCGTTTTTTAACGCTGTGGATTTTTCTCGCCATGTTTATAGGGGTCGGCTGGGGTTACATATTCCCCGGCATTGTGAAATTCTGGGACCGGTTTCAGGTTGACACCACCAACATACCTATTGCCATTGGCCTTATTCTTATGATGTATCCGCCCCTGGCAAAAGTTAAATACGAGGAATTGGGGGAAGTGTTCAGAAACTATAAGGTTTTGGGATTGTCATTAGTCCAGAACTGGGTCGTTGGACCGATTTTAATGTTCATTCTGGCGATTTTGTTTTTGAGCGGCTATCCCGCCTACATGCAGGGTTTGATTATGATTGGACTTGCTCGTTGCATTGCCATGGTTATTGTCTGGAACGACCTTGCCAAAGGCGATACCGAGTATTGCGCCGGTCTGGTGGCATTTAACTCAGTATTTCAAGTGCTCTTCTTTTCAGTGTATGCCTGGATATTTATAACCATACTGCCTCCTCTTCTTGGTCTTAAAGGCACAGAAGTTAACGTCACTATTGGCCAGATTGCGCAAAGCGTTTTTATCTATCTCGGCATTCCGTTCATCGCAGGCATCATTACCCGTTTCACCCTAATAAATATCAAAGACAAGAAATGGTATCATGAAAAGTTTATTCCCAAAATCAGCCCGATTACCTTGCTCGCACTGCTTTTTACCATTTTAGTGATGTTTTCGCTAAAGGGTGAATACATCGTTAAAATCCCCCTTGATGTTGTCCGGATTGCCATACCGCTGCTTGTTTATTTTGTGGTCATGTTTTTGGTAACGTTCTACATGAGCAAAAAAGCCGGTGCAAGCTATGCCCAGACGGCAACGCTCTCCTTCACCGCGGCAAGCAACAATTTTGAGCTGGCGATAGCAGTTGCGGTGGCAGTCTTTGGTATTAGTTCCGGCCAGGCATTTGCAGCCGTCATTGGCCCGCTGGTAGAGGTGCCGGTGCTCATAGGTTTGGTGAACGTAGCGTTAAAGTTTAAAGAAAAATATTTTTCGTCGGCACCAGAAACACCAATTGATGTGTGTCAGATAAGCTGCACAGATTGAACAACATTGCACCGCAGGGGATTAAAGAGTTTACCGTTCTCCTGCGATAGGGGCGTATTATCATTTAGCAGTTTTTACAATGTGTGATCAGCGCTCATAGGTATGATGTAATTTTTGCAGGAGGCGATAAAATTTTCGACCGCCGTTTTAATCTGATCCCGCACAATTCTTGTTTTGTTTTTTATTTCTTCTGCAGTGCCGTTAAAGCAAGCGGGGTCTTCAAAGCTCCAGTGTAATCGCTGGGTTATGCCTGGAAATAGAGGACATCGTTCTGAAGCGCTCTGTTCGCATACCGTTATGACAAAATTATATTTTCTTCCCTGTTTAAAAAAATCAAATACGCTGTTTGTTTGGTTGTGGGAGATATCAAGCCCGACCTCTTTCATAACTTCAATTGCAACAGGGTTAAGCTGTCCGGGGGACAGTCCGGCACTTTCCGCTTCAAATCTGTCTCCTGCCAAATGATTAAGAAAAGCTTCTGCCATCTGACTGCGAGCGGAATTATGAACACAGACAAAGAGAACACGTATTTTTTTCATTATATTTGGCCTCCTGTGGTTTTTTTCATCACACATAGTTAATGATTGTTAAGATTTGATAAAGATTTGAAAAAAAATTGATAGATGTCAAATAATAAAAAGAAAAAAGTCCTTTTTCTCTGCACCGGCAACTCCGCCCGCAGCCAGATGGCGGAAGGTCTGATGCGCCATTTTCGCGGCGATGAATTTGAGGTCTTCTCCGCAGGGGTGGAGCCCAAAGGGGTGCACCCGCAGGCAATCGAAGCCATGCAGGAGATCGGCGTGGATATCTCCGGGCAGCAATCAAAACATGTGAACGATCTGCCAATAAAAGAATTTGACTGCATTATAACCCTCTGTGACCACGCGGCACAGAATTGCCCGGTGTTCCCCGGCACGGGAAAACGCATGCATCAGGAGTTTCCCGATCCGGCGCAAGTTCATGGCAGCGAGCACGAGGTGTTAGAAGCCTTCCGAAAAGTGCGTGACGAACTGAAGCAGTTTATTCTTGCATTCGAAACCACTTAGGTGCGTAGACAACTCGGGAGTCATTGCGAACGAAGTAAAGCAATGTATTGAGATTGCCACGTCGCTCTTGCTTTTTGCAATGACTACTTTCTTTAGTCATACGCTATAAAAAAGGAACCGTCTGATGAACTGGAAAGAGGAATGGAAGCTGCTGGCATTAATTGCCGGAGCTTTTCTTGTTTGTTTTTATTTGCCAGTAGGCTCGCAGCGCTTTGACAACGCCGTGATGGAAGCCTTGCAACTGGTAAAATGGTATGCACGAGAGCATGTGCTGTTATGCCTTGTGCCGGCATTTTTTATTGCCGGCGCCATCTCAGTTTTCGTCAGCCAGGCATCAGTCATGAAATATCTGGGAGCACGGGCTAACAAAGTTTTGGCATACGGTGTTGCGTCGGTATCCGGAAGCGTGCTTGCGGTGTGTTCCTGCACGGTGCTGCCGCTGTTTGCCGGCATTTATAAAATGGGTGCCGGGCTTGGTCCTGCCTCGGCGTTTCTTTATTCCGGCCCGGCAATTAATGTGCTGGCGATTATTCTTACGGCACGAATCCTTGGCATGGAAATCGGCATTGCCCGGGCAGTTGGTGCCGTGGCTTCCAGCATAATAATCGGGCTGTTAATGCATCTCATATTTCGAAAAGAAGAGATTGCAAAAGTTAATGCGCAAATGGCAATACCTGAGCCCGAGGTTAAGCGTCCGCTCTGGCAAACCACAGTCTATTTTGCCCTGATGGTAGCAATTCTGGTCCTTGCCAACTGGGGAAAGCCTGACACGCAGGAAGGTTTTTTTTACGCAGTCCATTCCATAAAATGGTATCTGACCGGGATTTCAGCGATAGCTTTTGCCGTAATACTGGTTCTCTGGTTTAACCTTGCATGGGTCAAAATAGTATATGCTGCTGTGCCGACCATAGTGCTTGCATTTCTGTTTCCCGGTCAGCCGCTCATAGCCTTTGGCGCTGCGGTAATAGGTCTTTCCGCAATCACCAGCAAAGATAGCGGCGAGTGCGGAGAATGGTTCAGTGCAAGCTGGGGTTTTACAAAGCAAATTACCCCACTGCTTTTGGGAGGGGTTCTGGTATCAGGTCTCCTGCTTGGCCGCCCGGGAAACGAAGGCATTATTCCCAATGCATGGGTCACAAATCTTGTCGGTGGCAATTCTTTGTGGGCAAACCTGTTTGCCTCAGTTGTCGGCGCCTTTATGTACTTTGCCACGCTCACTGAGGTGCCTATCCTGCAGGGACTTATCGGCAGCGGCATGGGCAAAGGCCCTGCTCTTTCGTTACTGCTTGCCGGCCCTGCATTGTCGTTGCCGAACATGCTGGTGCTGAACAGTATCATGGGAACTAAAAAGACGGTGGTGTATTGCTCACTCGTAGTCGTCATGGCGACGGTTACCGGCATGCTTTTCGGCGCTCTGCCATAACCAATCAGAGGGAGGCTTATTGATGTTAGATATAACCAAAAAGACACTCACACTTGAACCCCGGGAAGTTATGGAACTTGAGCGGATTATTATTGATGATGACCGGGAAGGTGCTTTTCAGTTTTTAAAAAAGAACATTTACCAGAGATTTATTGCTTCGCAGCAAGATCATCTCAAATCACACTTTGATGGGTGCAGCGATCCGGCTACTTCATTTTCCCAGGGGCAAACAAGTAAAAAATAATTTATTCAAATTCTTCCATCAATTTTTTATAGGATGATGCTCATGAAAAAAATTATTCTTTTTTTAATCTTTGGTGCATTTTTCCCCTTAATCTTAATTGCTAAAACAGAGAGTAAAACTAATTCATTTACCGGTGTATGCCCTCCCTTTTACATTAAAGACGAACGGGGAGAGATTATTAATCCCGTTACAAATCAAAACACGGATGTTCCTTATAGTCCAAAGCAAACCTGCGGAACAGCAGGCTGTCACAATTATGAAAAAATCACTATGGGTTATCACTTTCAGCAGGGAAAAGACGAACAGCCAAGTCAGAAGTTAAAAGAACTCTATCAGTGGGTTTTAAGCCCCGGCCAGTACGGCGGCCGGTGGTGAACGCCGGCACCCAACTTTCGCCAGTTGGCGAAAAAAGAAAACAGCTCAGCCGCTGTAATTGACTTAACGTCTTTTGAGTTTGCCACAGCCGCTGCCTGCGGAAGCTGTCACCCTGGCGGCGGTCCCCTTGAGTACGACCGCAAAGGCAACCGTTATGACGTGTTTGCTGCGGACCCTAAAAATAATATCACCTCAGGAGGTGACAACGGGTTTGATGGCGACTATTTTAAAGCCCGCTGGGCGGAATCCGGGGTGGTTGAAGCTGATTGTCTTCTGTGCCACAGCCCCAGTTATGATATGAGTGCAAGAAACAAGCAGCTTGCAGTGTTTAATTATAAGTGGTCAGCATCGGCAGGGGCTGGTATCGCGCGCGTAACGGGGGAGGTAAAAAAAGGTGAGAAGCCGGTTATCCAGTACCAAACTGATAAATTTAACAGCGACGGACATTTATCTGTGCCCATAATCAAGGAGGTTCCCACGGAGAACTGTTTGTTCTGCCATGCAGAGACAGACTGGAAGAAGAAAGGCACCAGTTACAGCCATCGCTTTGATGTGCATCTGCGAGCTGGCATAAAATGTATTGAGTGCCATCCGGCAGGAACCAGTGCTGCCGATAGCCGAATCAACAGCAAAGAAGAGCACCATTTTGCAAAGGGTGATGATCCGGGGACTTTGGTGAGAGATGATCTTGATAATACAGTGATCACCTGTCAACAATGCCACGAAAAAGGTTTGCACCGAGCTCCTCTTATGAAGCACGCTTCATTCACTGATGGCAGCTTTGAAGTGCATCAGGAGAAAATCTCCTGCCAGGCCTGCCATGTTCCTCAGAAAGCGGTCAAGCCAGCACTCATTCAGGATAGCGTTGTATTGAACCCCAAACCCCGCGTGCCGGGTTTAAAACGCATCTGGTCATTCTATGGTCCTGATGTCAAGCCGTGGAATTACTACGGAGAAGTTGACCTGACAAAAGGCAAAGGTAAACCGTTGTATTTTTATACCCCGCAACTGCGCTGGTATAAGGAAAAAATATATCCGGTCAGCAGTCTTTATTCCATCTGGTATGGATTGAAGACCAATGGGAAGAACGGTCTTGATCAGGTTTTTATGCAGGATATCGGGGACATGTGGTCTAACGCACAAGACTATCCCCTTCTTGCCAGCATAACCGATGATAATGGTGACGGCTTCAAGGAGGTTAACCGCTCAGAAGAAATTGACGCAGCAATTGCTTCCATGACAGCATATTTGAAGAAAAAGGGCAAACTCAATAAAGACCAGAAGGTTGTCTTGGTCAAGGGAAATGAAGCGCATCTGTCTGGCAAAGAGAAAGTTATGTTAGAGAAGCAGCCCTATGAATACTCAGCATACGGTGCCACCTTCAAATTGAGCCATGATATTGCACCGGCCAGCGCTGCCCTTGGCGCCGGGGGCTGTGCAGATTGCCACCGCAAAGAGGCGCCATTTTTTACTCAACTTTATATGGCAGAGCCATTCGGCGAAGATGGAAAGATCCAATGGTTGCCGGCTTATAAGGTGCTCAATTACAGCGAAGAGGCTCTAAAGGAGCAGACTCAGGAAAGGTGATGTGCGATTTTGTAGAATGATATAAATGCAGAAAGGCTTTAACAGCGTTATTATTATTATAAGCGTGCTTATTCCTCATATCCTATACGGAGCCTCGGATGTTGCACATACAAATATCTGGAATCCGTTAAAGGGTATTGCGCTCGGTTCAGGTAAATTTGATATATCTGGCAGCTTGCGGCTTCGTTATGAATATGTGGAAAATTATAACAGAAAAGAATACGGGCTTAAAAAGAATGACGGCTTTTTGCTGCAGCGGTTCAGACTGGAATTTGATGTGCACTGGGAAGACCGCCTGCGACTTTTTCTGCAGTTCCAGGATGCACGGGTATTTGACTATAAGCTCAAAGATCGTGATTTTATTAGCAATCCCAATAAAGACGAACATGAGCTGCACCAGGCATTTGTAGAAGCACAGCCGGCATCTGTCGTTCCTGTCTATCTGAAGCTGGGCAGGCAGGTGATTGAGTATGGTGACAGTCGCATCTTCGGCCCCGGCGATTGGGGAAACACGGGGCGCGTGTTATGGGATGCAGCCAAGATCAGTTATCATGACGAGAACTGTGCCATAGATACATTTTACGGCAGACGAATAATACATGATCCGCACCAATTTAATGATCATTATGACCGACAGGCGTATGGTTTGTATGGCACTATTTTTATGCCGCAGAAGAACGTTTTTGACGTCTTTTATGTCCTGGAACTTGACAATGAAAAAGACACCCAAGGAGAGTCAGGAAGTTACGGCGATCTGCGAGTGCATACCGCGGGGTTTAGAATGGCCGGGACATACCAGCGGTTTGATTATGACACGACCTATGCCCGTCAGTTTGGCGGCTGGGGACCAGACACAATGAGGGCTTGGGCATTACATACCGGCGGTGGCTATACATTTTCTACCCTCTGGTCTCCACGCATCGGGATAGATTATGCGTATGGTTCCGGTGATGATGACCCAACAGACGGAAAACACAAAACATTCAACCCGGCATTTGGCTCTATGGACAAATACTACGGGTGGATGAATCTTTTTTCATGGCGAAACATTATTAACTGGCAATTCAGTGCATCGGTGAGACCTCACCGGAAACTGAATCTTGTTCTTGACTATCACATGTTCCGTTTAGCCCAGAACAAGGATGCCTGGTACAGCACCGGCCCTGCATACCGGCGGGATGAAACGGGAAAGAGCGGCAGCGATGTGGGCGAGGAAATTGATTTTACCCTTCACTTTTCTGTAACAGAGCATCTAAAACTCAGGGCAGGTTATGCACACTTCTTCCCGGGAGATTTTGTTGAGAACACCGGCGCGCATGGAAGTGCAGATTGGGTCCATTGCCAGTGGCTTTGGTTTTTTTAAGCTGTTATAAATATAGGAAAGGAGTAATTGTATGAAAATTACCATCATCGGCGTGGTCCCTCCCTGTCCCCGGTGCCAGCGGATTTACGATCTAACTATAGAAGCGGTTAACGAATTGGGGGCAAAAGCAGAGATAAAGAAAATTGCCTATGATTCTGATGAAGCAAAACAGTTCGGCAGGGTGGGCACTGTTCATGATATTGCCGAATGGGCGCAGATTGACATCGACTGGAGAAAAATCTGGGACATTGCCACAGAAGGCTGGTCGCAGGAACTTGATGAACTGATGATGCCGTGCAAACAGCGGGCCGGCATTGAAGGATGGCTGATGACTCCGGTATTGTTGCTTGACGACACGGTTGCCGCCATGGGCTATGTTCCAGACAAAGAATACATCAAAACAGCAATAAAAAAACACTTGCAGAAAGGAGCGCACAACGCATGAAAATCGAAATTCTGGGAACCGGTTGCCCGAAATGTAAGAAGCTTTTTGAGAATGCTCAGGAAGCGGCAAAAGCGCTCGGTATAGCAGCCGAGATAGTAAAAGTGGAAGATATCCAGCAGATCATGAATGCCGGCGTCATGATTACGCCGGCACTGGCAGTTGACGGCGAGGTCAAGGCTGCGGGAAAAGTATTAAGTGTGGATGAAATCAAGAAAATTATCGAGTAAGAGGGAAGCCGTTCAAAAGACACAAGACAAAGTAAAAGAGCAGCTTGCACAACCCATTACGAGAGAGGTGGCATGATGAAAAAAATACATCTGGTAATAATAATAGCTGCATGGTGCTGCGGTCTCGTGGCAAACAGCCTGTTCAATAGCGCCCGGGCAGAAACGCGGAAAGAGCAGAAACCGGATAAAGGAACCGTCGTCGCCTATTACTTTCATGGAAATTTCCGCTGTTATAGCTGTTTCACGATTGAACAGTATGCAAAAGAAGCAATTGAAAAATATTTTCCTGAACAGCTTAAAAACGGCAGGCTTTCATTTCAGCCCATAAATATTGAAGAGAAGGGAAATGAACATTTTATACAGGATTATCAGCTTTATACCCGCTCTCTGATCCTTGCTGTATTTAAGAATGGCAAACAGGTTAAGTGGATAAACCTTGAGAAAGTGTGGAATTATATTAGAGACCGGGATGCCTTTTATAACTATGTAAAAACCGAAGTTGAAAAATATTTAAAGCACCTATAAGCAAATGGAACTGTCTTTTCTTCCGCTTGTTTCCGCTTTATGGCTGGGTATTCTGACATCGGTCAATCCCTGCCCGCTTGCTTCAAATATAGCGGCAGTGTCTTTTATCATGAAGCGCATAGACAGATCTTCGGTTGTCTTGTCCTCGGGTTTTTCCTATACGCTGGGCAGAATGACCTGTTATACGGTTCTGGGCGTGCTGCTCACCTCATCGCTGCTGGCCATTCCCCAGACTGCCCAGTTTCTGCAGAAACATATGAACCAGGTCATGGGACCGGTCTTACTGTTCACCGGGTTATTTTTGCTCGGTCTGATTAAAGTCCCCGTCACCAGCTTTTCATTATCGGACCGTGTCAACAGCCGTATGGCCGACACAGGTGTCATGAGCTCATTTCCGCTGGGTGTTCTATTTGCCCTCTCCTTTTGTCCGGCATCAGCCGCCATATTCTTCGGCAGTCTGCTGCCCCTGTCGCTCAAACATAGTTCACCCGTTTTATTTCCCGCGGTCTATGGTATTGGCACGGGCCTGCCGGTGATTGCGTTTGCGTTTTTTATTTCTTTCGGGGCAAAAAATATCGGCCTCCTGTTCAAGAAGGTGACCGCCGTTGAATACTGGATCAGAAAGGCAACCGGCATAATATTTATCCTGATCGGGATATATTATATCATGGTCCACATTTTCTATCTACAGATACTATAAATTGTTTTGGTATGGTTCGTTTGGTCAACAAACAATGAAATTCAAACCTGAATTGCACGCAACTGTAGATGAGCACAATCGTTTAATCCTGCCACCAGAAATTGTTGCTCAATTAGGATTACGTCCCGGCAATAGCATTCCTATCAGTCCGGGACGGCACTGCATATCTGTGCGCCAGCCAATAACGCATCTGAAAAAGATCTATATTGAACCGACCAATCAATGCAATTTGTCCTGCCGTATGTGCATTCGCTCGGTATGGAAAGAGCCTCTGGGGCAGATGACGCTTGAAACGTTCAATCATATTATTCAAAGTTTGCGCGAGCTTTCGGGACCGTTAACCGTTGTATTCGGCGGCTTCGGCGAGCCGTTGTTTCACCCGGATATCATCACCATGATAGCAGCCCTGAAAGAACTTGGCGCATCGGTTGAATTAATTACCAATGGCACGTTGCTGACCGAAGAGTTTTCGCGCGCGTTCCTTGAAACCGGCATTGATGTGCTGTGGCTCTCCCTGGATGGCGCATCACCGGAAAGCTATGCCGATGTCCGGCTTGGAGCGATGCTGCCGGAAGTGCTGGCAAATATGTCCCGCCTGCGTTACAGTTCATGGGCATACCAGTATCCCCAGCCGCATTTGGGTATCGTTTTCGTCGCTATGAAGCGCAATATTGCGGACCTGCCGGCAGTCATGACCATCGGGTCGCAACTGAAGGCTGATCGTTTTATTATAACTAATGTGCTTCCATATACTTCGGAACTGCTGCCCGAAGTGCTTTATACCCGAACCATAGGCGATATTGCTGTGGCGCCGTCTCCTTGGGCGCCGTATATCAATTTTTCAAAAATGGACATGAATGATGACACCCGGGAGACTCTCCATCGTGTGATCCGCTCCTGGCGAATAACCAGTTATCATAAAGACGACATGGGCGAATCGGCAAATTATTGCCCGTTTATTGAAGGCGGCGCAACTGCGATAAGCTGGGACGGCTCGGTCAGTCCCTGCCTGCCGCTCATGCATTCCCACGAAAGTTATTTGCACGACCGGCGGCGCTTTTCCCGGCGCCACGTCATCGGCAATATTGCAAACCAGTCGTTGCGTGATTTGTGGAACAACCCTCAGTATGTCGCCCTGCGACAACGGGTGCAGGACTTTGACTTCTCGCCGTGCACGTTTTGCGGCGGCTGCGATCTTTCGGAAGCCAATGAAGAAGATTGCTTCGGCAACGTCTTCCCGACCTGTGGCGGCTGTCTCTGGGCACAGGGTGTGATTCAATGTCCGTAATTGCTGAAAGATTAAAAGAAAAAGGCGCACCGCTGTGAAAAAGGGTCTCACGAGTTGTTTTTCTTGCGCCCTCCTTGCCGGTGCGCCCCTGTGCCTATTTGCCTCTGCTTATGAAACTCAAACCCGATTCATACGCGCATATTGATAGCGACGGCCGGCTTGTTATTCCGCAGGAAATTGCATTCTGCTATGGATACAAACCCGGAGCCGTTGTGCCTCTGAATGAGGCTGAACAAAACATAACGTTGCGCTTGCCGCCCACCCACCTGAAAAAAGTCTATATAGAGCCTACCAATCGCTGCAATCTTGCGTGCCGCATGTGCATCCGCAGAACCTGGGATGAACCGCTGGGCAGAATGGCGCAAAATATTTTTAAGCGTATCCTTGAAGGCCTGCGTGATTTCTCTCCGACCCCTTCCATTGTGTTCGGCGGGTTTGGTGAACCGCTCTCTCATCCTGATATTGTGGCAATGGTTCAGGAAGCGAAACACCTCAAGGCGCAGGTGGAGTTGATTACCAATGCAACCCTGCTTTCTGAGGATCTTGCCCGCAGTCTCGTAGCCGCGCGTCTTGATGTGCTGTGGGTTTCAATTGAGGGGGCCAAAACGGCAAGTTATGCAGACGTGCGGTTAGGGGGTGAATTAACCACGGTGCTGGATAATATACGCCGGTTCCGCGACAGCAGACAGGCATACCGGACGGACATTGGCGTCGTGTTTGTTGCCATGAAACGCAACGTCCACGAACTGCCGGCTGTCATGCAGCTCGCCAAAGACCTCGGCGCAAACCGTTTTCTGGTAACCAATGTTCTGCCCTATACAGAAGAGCTGTGCGCCGAAACGCTCTATACCTGCGAACCGATTCACGAGACCAATCCATTTTTAAATCTGAATAATTCGTTTGAACTTTGTAAAATGGATTTCAACGAGGCAACCAGCATGCCGCTGCAAACCATAATCCATCATGCGAGTATCCTGAACGACACTGCGACCAATGCCAGCATGATGCAGAATTACTGCCCTTTCATAGAGGGCGGTTCAGTTGCGATCTGCTGGGATGGACGTGTCAGCCCGTGTCTGCCGCTCATGCATACCCACACGAGTTTCTTAAGAGACCGAAAACGGCTTACCAAATGTTTTCATGTCGGCTCGATTGCGGATCAGGGTCTGAAGGAAATCTGGAATTCCGCTGTTAACATCGCTTTTCGGCGGCGCATCCAGGCCTTTATGTTTGCTTCCTGCACGTCGTGCAAAGGCTGTGAGCTGGCGGAGAAGAATGAAACAGACTGTTTGGGCAATGGCTTTCCATCCTGCGGCGGCTGTTTATGGGCGCAGGGATACATCCGGTGTCCGTAAAACACGGGAGAAAGAATTCACGGAATCACGGGTCCGCTTGGTGCTTGGGGGCATGAACCATTACGTGCAGCCCCTGGTAATTAAATTTTGGCCTTGTTGAGAATTTTTCATTACCGCAGGTCGTTGAAAATTGTTATAAAAAGGTCTGTGAAAATATATCTCAAATCTCTTGGGATAGGATTTCGGATAGAGAAAGGGGGTGGATATGCTCACCATTAGAATACTGGGCACTGGCTGTGCAAGCTGCGATAATCTGCACCAAGAAGTTATAAACACTCTGGCCGAGCTGAACATTGCCGCTGATGTCCGCCACGAACGCAATGTCGCGGAATTCTATAAATACGGCGTGGCAGCAACGCCCGCGCTGGTTATTAATGGAAAGGTAAAGGCGGCTGGCAGAGTCCCGTCAAAAAGAGAGATTGTCGAGTGGGTAAAAGCCGCCGGATGAAATTCTTGAGACCCAGCCCGGGAAACATGCCGTTAAACAAACGGCAGCGGCTTGCCGGTGCGGAATGCAAGCGCCTGGCAGGTGGCAATAAGCCGACCATCCTGATCATGCACTCGAATATCATAGGTTGCGGTCTGCTTGGTGCTGCTGATTTCCCGCGCCTCGGCGCGCAGTCTTCCCCTGCCTTTTGGACTTGACACATAGGTGACACTGACATTAAGCGCCACCGTAACCACCCCGCAGGTCTGGCATACTGTTTCAAATGCCTCGTCAATTAAAGAAAAGATGGCGCCGCCGTGTGCCCGGCTGAAAATGTTGTCCATGGTCTCCGGCTCGTAGGTCATCTGCACTGCTGAAAAGCCTTCCTCAAGCGCCACCAGTTCCAGCTTCATCAACTGCGCAAACGGCTCCCTTTCTACGATCTGCTGAATAGCTTGTTTGACTTGTGGGTCCATGCTGTCTCCTCGCCGCTCAATGTTTAGCGCATATCATTTAAAACCGCCCCTTTTATGTTTCCGGCATTAGGTTATTGAATAATACTGCCCAATGTATCCTGATGTTTCTTAAGCGCAGCCAAAATCTGGGGGGTTTCATTGAGTCCTTCCACAATCAGTTTACAGGACTGGGTTGCGCCGGTGAGAGCATCCACATCTTTCTTAAGGTGCAGCGGCAGTTTCTGGCCTGCTTTCAGCATAACGCGCTGCAAATAATCGTCCGCCGAGATCGGCACGCCGTATAAATCTATGGATTCTATCAACACGATATTTTTTATTTTGCCGCTCTGGTCAAAAGAATACACAAAATGCACATTGGTGCACACGTCGCACAGGATATCTTTGAAAACCTCCCGCACAAAAATTTTTCCATTGTTTTCTGCAACGCCGATATACACCGTCTGCTCATTTTCGAGGATTATTTTCTGAAATTTCTTAACGCCCGGGGCAACTCTGCGTATATAGTCCATAAGCAAATCTTCGGGAAGCTCTTCTCTGAAATAACTGCCGGCTTTTGCCAGCACGCCGTTTAGATTCTCCAGTGAAATTTCGTCCTGCATATAGCGTATTAAGCCCTTTTTATTGATGATAAAAACTTTATTGCTGATAACCGCACGATTGGGGGAAATTTCAACGCCATAGAGCTTTGCCACCTCTCCATTTTCATCAACGTAAATGGGATAATTGACATAGTATCTTTCCCTAAATCTTTTTACCTCCTCCGCGGAATCGCCCACGGCAATGCGGATAATGTCCAGGTCTTCCCGCTTATACCGGCTGTAAACGGTTTTAAGAATTTCTATAGCCTTTTTTACTCCTTCATTGCGGATTGATAAAAACGTGAGGGTAATGGTTTTTTTGCCAATACTGTCATAAAGATGGAAGGTTTCCCCTTCGGTATTTTTGAGTGAAAAATCCGGCGGCCGGTTCCAGAGTGCGACCCCCACCGGCGTCTCCTTTTCAGCAATTGCTCGCTCTATGACCGGGGCAAGTTCGGATTCTGCCGGCAATTTGCCGCGGAACCGGATAGTACCGTTTCTGTCTATGATGTCTATAAGCGGCACTGTGCGCACAAAATATTTTTCGTATATTTGTTTCTGAGGATCTGGAACAAGGTCGTAGTCCGGTTTAAATTTCTTTTTAAACTCAAGCACTTCTTCACGATCGTTGCCGATAGCAATCCCGATTACTCGCAGGTTCTTATACTTCTGCACAATGTCGTTGATTCTGGCGACTTCTTCGCGACAGGAGTGGCAATAGGTGTTGAAATGCACGAGCATCAAAACAGTGCCCGAGAATCGGGATAGAGAAATTATATTGCCGTCAATATCCTGCAGAGAAAATTCAGGGGCTTCCGCCCCGGTCATGTCGGCCGGTGCGGGGGAGGGATATAGGACTAAAATATATATTATAATTATAATAATGAACACTTTGTTCATACGTTAAGCGTATTTCTTATGGTGAAAAATGATTTCTGCTGTTACTGGAAGGGAAGAGTGTATGTGTTACCTATTGTATTCCTGCATATGTAACACTTTTTTTTGCGCGTATTTAAATGCTGCCTCGGCAGACAACGCTCACGCAGGCTACCGCAACGCTGTCTCTCTAACGGCGGCGTGATCCGCCATGCCGCCTAAAGCGGCGCGCAGAATCTGGCGCCCGATCTGGCTGCCAACGGTTCGCGCAGCCTGTTTGGCCAGCGTTTCCACCATGCCTTGCCGGCGTTTGATGCCCCATAGTAAATCGCCAATCATGGCCCGGCTTTCAGACGGCGCTGCCGTCTCGTCTCGGTTTGCTTCCGACCCAGCCGCTTGCTTTTCCTCGGTCCGTTGTTTCAAAATTTCATAGGCCGATTTCAAGCGTCGCGGTTTGGGTGTCGTTATTCAGGCTTAAGTATCCGACTGAGCAAACTCGGTCCCATTTCGCTGCTCGAAGTGCGCACGGGGTGACCAGCGGTGCCAAACACGTCCCAGAATAATATCGGGTTCGCTTCATGAGCGTATCCCTCAATGTCGATGCTGACAACGCGCTGCTGAATTTTCTCGTTAGGTGTTCCGGCTATCGCCAGACCCGAGACGTCGCCCTTTACATCAGCCATGAAGACCGGCACGCCCAACCGCGATAAGCCCTCAGCCAATACAAGCAAAGAAATGGTCTTGCCAGTCCCGGTGACGCAAGCAATCAGCCCATGGCAGTTGCCATACTGGGCGAGTAAATAAACAGGCCGATCGCCTTTGCCAATAAGAATCTGGTTCATGGTTTTTTTTTGCGACAACCATGACTCGCGCTGGCCAAGATCGCGGTGCAGATCTACATATTGCTGTTTATTATATTTCTATTCTTGTTCACTTAATATAAGCAACCTCATAGCAAGTCAAGGTTTTTGATTAACTAATTTTCTTGAAAAAACCTCGGTGGTTTTTTATATTATTGTCAATAAAATACTGCAGGTATGCCAGAAAGCCCCCATTTTTACTGCCAAGGGTGAATTGTTTCACATGAAATCAGATGACCTTAAACAGATCGTAAAGGAAAAATACGGCGCGATTGCAAAGCAGGAAATTTCGCGGTTACCATCATGTTCCTGTTGCTGTCCGGATGCGTCTGCACGCACAGATTATTCAACTTTTAGCGAAGACTATTCCAAACTGGAGGGCTATAACCCTGATGCAGATTTTGGTCTTGGCTGCGGCATGCCAACCGAAACAGCGCGAATTAAGCCCGGCGATACCGTCATTGATCTGGGCTCAGGCGCGGGAAATGATGTGTTTGTAGCCCGACGGCTGGTGGGAGAATCGGGAAAAGTCATTGGCATTGACATGACGCCGGCGATGATAGAAAAAGCTCTGGAAAATAACCGAAAACTGGGTTATGCCAATGTGGAATTCCGTTTGGGTGAAATTGAAAACCTGCCGGTTGATGACAATACGGCAGACGTGGTAATAAGCAACTGCGTGTTAAATCTGGTGCCCGACAAGCTGGAGGCCTATCGGGAAATCTATCGAGTACTGAAACCGGGCGGCCATTTCAGCATTTCCGATGTGGTGCTCACCGGCGATCTGCCGCCGACTCTGCAATCTGCGGCAGAAATGTATGCCGGCTGTGTTGCCGGCGCGCTTAAAAAAGAAGTTTATATGCGGGTGATAAAAAAAGCCGGTTTTATAAACGTTGCCCTGGCAAAAGAAAAGCCTATGACCATTCCTAACGAGATGCTTTCCCAGTTTCTTTCGGAGCCCGAGCGGACAGAATTTAAAAAGGATGTCTCTCCCCTTCTCAGCATCACCGTGTATGGAGAAAAGCCCGAATTGATCGGCGGCGGCCGCTGCTGCTGCGATTGAAATTTGCGGACATTCTGTTTTTCTCAATTTACTGCTTGAATCCCATTTCCACTTTCGGCTCTTCGGCCGTTGCAATCTCGCCAAATTTATGCTCATATTTGGCGATATTCTCATTCAGCGCTGCAACAATTCTTTTCATGTGGCCAGGGCTGACGATTATCCGCGCCGTAACTGCGCCCGCTGGAGGCACCACCATTAAATAGTCCATCACAAACTCCTCCTTGGTGTGTGTCACAATCATATTGTTGGCATACACGCCCCCGTGAAGCTTCTCCGGGAAGTTTACTTTGATTTCCTGTTTTTGCTCTGCCATTATTTCACCTCGCGTTCTAATTTGAATTAAGCATCATGACGAAGTTCTTCAAGCCCCAATGCTGCCAATTTTCTTGTTTGTATTCGGCTGTCAGCTTCCCATCCTCTAACCCGGTAATAATCTTTAATCATTTTGTCAACCGGCGGCAGATGATTTACTGCGGGTCCATAATTTCTTTTTAAGGTAGTAAAGCGTTCATGCAGATAGTCTGAAGAAGAATCACATCCGCGTCTGAGATTAATGAGATGCTTGAGATTGAATATCCTCTCGCCCGACAGCATCAGAGAGGCAAAGTCCTGCTCCATGCCGGTAACAAGATTAAACCATTCAACGACTTCTTTTGCGGTTATGCCCGAAAACCCTGTGGCAGCATAATTTTGCGCATAACCGGCATGTGAGAAAGCGCACAGCACCAGCGAATTGAGAATACAGCCATAATCCTGCCCGCGGGCAACCATTTCAGGAGCCATATCACCATTAAATCTGATAGTGGCCATTTCCATCAAATCAAAGCCCTCAACGCGCGGGTCTGCTGCACCGGTGTGGATTGCGCCGCGCGGGTCAGTGGCATATGCAAGGGCAAGGAAGTTGTGGGCGCGGGGATCGTGGGCCGGCACTTCAAGACCTTTTACTTCAATGGCATATTTTTCTGCTCCCTTCCCTATCATCTGCGCAGCGCGCCGTGTGCCCTCGGCAAGTATCGCGCCGAAACCTTCTCGCACGCAGATTTTTTCCAACATTGAAAGCATCGCTGTGCCGTTGCCAAAGGTGAGTTGAATGCCATCGGTATCTTTTTCGTTAATCAATCCCTGCGCAAAGCATTCCATGGCAAAGGAGATAACACCGCCCGCAGATATGCTGTCTATACCGTTGCGGTTGCATAAATCATATGCTTTCTGCACCAGCCCCAGGTCTGTTATGCCACACTGCGAACCAAGCGGAGCCATTGATTCCCATACATTTTGCCGTAGCCCAGCTTTAACATATGATTCAACGCATCCTGTCGGACAGCTCGCGCATTGATACGGGTGCGCTTCCCGGACATGGTTTTCGATTTCCTTCAAAACAGAGTTTTTAAACCCTGCAAGGTATCCATCACGCCAGTTGTTGACGCCATGCCGTCCATCATCAACAAACATACTAAAAACTGCTGCGGCCTTTTTAAAACAGTGTTCAGGCTCCTTTATCATCACCGGCACAGCTTTGCGTATGGCAGGCAGCAGTTTTTCCTTCTCTCTCACTGCAACGCTCTGGCTTCCGAGAACGGCTATTGCCTTCAGGTTCTTCGAACCCATCACCGCCCCGACGCCACAGCGAGCTGCAGTTCGGGCCGCAGAGCCGTCATGGACAATGGCTGCAAACTTTACCAGCCGTTCACCGGCACTGCCGATTGCCGCTACTTTGACCCTTTCGCCGCACAGGTTGCAAAGAAGCTGCTTGGTTTCAAATGTATCGCGCCCTGCAATGTCTTCCGCATCTTCTATTGCCACAGACTGATTTATTATTTTAAGATAAACGGGATGCTCTGCCCTGCCTGTTATAACGATGCCGTCAAAGCCAGCCCGTTTTAGCTCTGTGCCCCAGGTTCCTCCGGCATACGACTCCCCCCATACGCCGGTGAGTGGGGAAATGGCGGCAACACAGTGACGCCCGCTCCACGGCACGGGCGTGCCGGTCAGCGGGCCGGTCATGAAAACAAGTGCGTTTCGCACATCAAGCGGGTCAAGATCCGCCAGAGGACCTTCATCTATCACCGCTGCAGCTATACCTACGCCGCCGATAAAGTTTTCTGCTAACTTTTCTGCAATAGGTGTTGATTCAATCTTTCCCTGGCTGAGATCCACCTGCAAAATAGTGCCGGAGTATCCCTGGTATTTCATGGGTAGTTCCTCAACTATTAATCTACGTTGATTGTTAAATATTTTCAATGATAATAAAAGAGAGGCTTGGTGGTCGGGAAATTTAAATAGTGCGCCAAAGGGGACTGCTGATTTCAAATTATGGACTAAAGAAGGATTGAGCGTGCCGGTTCAGGATGGAAAAAGAACGAAATAAAAAAACGGGGACCTCAGAATCCCCGATGCAACTCAATTTTTTTGAACTATCTATATTGTTCCATATCCTCCGCCACATCCTCAAGCCCCAGGCTGATGAGCCGCTCTCTGGTCGGTATGCCGGTTTCCTTGTCCCAGCCGCGGAAGGCATAATACTCGTCAAGCATTCGGTCAAGCATCTCGCGCGATATTACCATGCCCTTTGACGGACCGTCTTTAATCGGCTCTTCCATGAAACGCGGCGGCAGCTTGTCGTCCTTTCTGCGGTAGCCCTCGCGCACTGCAAAGGCGCGAATCTGGTTCCAGATGCGCTCAGCAGTTTTCTTGCCGTCTTCAAGGCTCAAATCCATGCCGGTAACAACATTTATGGCTTGAACGACTGTTTCGGTGACATCCAACGGGCCCCACACCGCTTCTGCAAGGTGGCACAAAATCATGGAATCGGTGAAAATATTCAAATGATTGATACGCGCCGTATATTCTGCCTTGCCTTCAATGCTCTCCCGCTTCACCAGCCCGGTGCGTTCGCCCGTCGGGCGACCGTCATGATGGCTGCCGCCGCGGGGACCGGTCGCATAACCAAGGGCAAATCCGGGCATACCGCGCGCCGAGTGTCCCGCGAAGGTGAGGCCCTTGTTGTGCATGGCAAAAAATTCGGAACCCTGGCCGATTTTTTCTGCGGCGCGCTTCACTCCCTCTGCAAGCAGGTCTCCGATGAACCCCTGCCGCAGCGCCATTTTTTCAATCATCGGCAGAATCAGATCCGCGCGGCCAAAACGCAGCTCCATGCCGTCCGTCTCCTTGGTGGTGATAAGTCCTTTTTCAAAACACTCCATGGCAAAGGCAATCGCCACGCCCGCCTCAATGGCATCCATGCCCATATCGTCGCAGAAACGTTCTGCTGCACACACTACCTCTATGTCATTATGGCCGCACATGGAGCCGAAAGAAAAAATGTCTTCATATTCCGGTCCCTCGTTAATAAAGCCGGCATACGCGCCCGCACCGACGACGCAATATTTGCCTGAACCGACCGGACAGGCAAAACACGACTTATTGCGCTTGACGATCTTTTCCTTCATCACCTCGCCCGATAGCCCCTGTGCGTCTGGATACAGTTCTTCCTGCCAGTTTTTATATCCGAAAACCCCTAACGAATTATTGGCATTCACCAGTACCGGCGTCCCGTAGGTTGGCAACACCTGCGACGTAGAAGGCGTTGCCTTGAATTTTGCATAAATTTCTTTATAGTATGCTTCGGCCCGCGCATAGTCGGGAATTTCAATGCTGCCATACCCGCGCACTGCGACCGCTTTAACATTTTTTGACCCCATGACCGCACCCAGTCCGCCGCGCGCAAGCGCGCGGCAACCGCAGAATATGCCCGCAAAGCGCACCAGATGTTCCGCGGCTGGTCCTATGGCGGCAATTTGTATTTCCCCGCTGCCCAGCTCCTCTAACATCAATTCCTGGGTCTCGTAGGATTTCTTTCCCCAGAGATGCCGCGCATCCCTCAATTCGGGCTGCCCGTCGTCAATAAACAAATACACCGGCTGGGGAGATTTTCCCTCAAAA
The DNA here is from genome assembly GCA_964594075.1 of uncultured Thermodesulfobacteriota bacterium. Classification (GTDB taxonomy): domain Bacteria; phylum Desulfobacterota; class WTBG01; order CAIYCZ01; family CAIYCZ01; genus CAZQKW01. The sequence continues at coordinate 67,484 of CAZQKW010000011.1, forward strand.
ATGATGCCGTCATAGCCGGCGTATTTAAGCTCGGGGGCAAAATGCCCGCCGCAGGAACTGTGAAAGAACGAGTTTGTCTGGGGAGACTTTGAATAGGCGCCCATCCGCGAACCCGCTGGAACCATGGTGCCGGCTACCGGCCCGGCAAGCATAACCAGCTTGTTGTCCTCGGAGAACGGGTCAATCCCCGGTTTCAATTCCTGATACAGTATGCGGGCCGCCATGCCGGCGCCGCCGATGAAATTTTCAGCGAGCTCATTGCTAAGCGGTTCGTCATGAAAGGTGCCGCGAGAGAGATTGACTCTCAGTATCTTTCCAATATAACCTTTGTATGTAAACATGGTAATTACCTAAGATATAGAAACGTTTCTGCCTATGATTTGGTTTCCGCGTCGCCCAGCTTAGGGGGCATGACCTGAGACAGCCAGGAGTGCACCACCGCTTCATGATCAGGGATGGTTTTCTGGTCTGGCCGGGGATTATCCTCGTCATAGGTTATGGCGTTGACCGGACAGATCGTCACGCAGCGCGGGTTGCCGCCGCAGGTGTCGCACAATCGCGTGAAGACCGGCGCCGGCAGTTCCGGAATACCCACCATATGAACTTTGATCCGCGCCAGTTTTGGATTGTACACTTTTTCCCTGCCGAATACACAGGCCAGTTCGCACAGCCTGCAGGCTACACATTTTACCGGGTCAACTTTCAATGACTTTTTCATTGCTGTCTCTTCTAATAAAATCCTTCGGCAATCAGTTTTCAGACCGCATCAAACAGGGAGGGCTCTGAGTGCTGAATACTGCATGCACATCGCTTTACGTTTTATCCAGGGTATAGGGTATTATCTCGCCATCATCGTCAACCGCCACAATGGCATTGCAGGGACACCATTTAACGCAGTTGGGGTCCGCCGGCTCGCCGCAAAAATCGCACTTAAGCAGTATGCCCGTATCCGGCTCTTGAAACCACGACTTTTCCGGGCAGGGCGCCCTGCAGATGGAACACCCGTCGTACACTTTCTCATTGATTATTATCTCATGCTTGGACGTGCACGCGGCATTGTTAAACGGACCGGAAACCACCGGATAAATTGCATCGTCTTTAATCCAGGCTCTAATGCGTGATTTTTTGGGGTTTACCGAGTCCTTATCATAATGGTTCAGCGAACAGGCAAGTTCGCAGCGGCGGCAGCCGATGCACATCTCCAAGTCAATTCTGAGTTTCATGGCACATACCTCCTGGGGGGCACCAGCGCCATACTCAACAGTGCTGTGCCCCACGGTGTAACCGCTACAGTTCGAGTTCCGCAAGAAGGTTCTGCGTAGGAACCCCCTTTGCATCCCATTTACGCAGGCTATAATACGATGATAAATCCTCATCCAGTCTGCACACCTGGCCCTTGGCAGGACCTTCAGGCATCGGCTCATCAACAAATCTGCCTGGCAGCCGGTCATCGCCTGCCTGCCATCCCGACTTCAGGTGATAACTGCGCTCAGCATTCCAGATGCGCTCACCGGCCTGCATGAGTTTATCCGGTCCGAAACCGGTGCCCAGAGTCGCAGCAGCCATAGCATCAATATCATCCACGCCAATACCCAACAAAATCAGCGGACAGAGCCCGAGCGATTCGCTGAATGCGGCCGTGTCCTGAAGCCGCTTGACAAAGGCTGAACGGCTTGCAGGCTTGCTCAAATCAAGGCCTTGTGTCAAATTGTAGGCTACCATGGCCAGCGACATGCTGGAGAAATATTCAGCGCCATTATTGGACGTCGCCCCATACAGCCCTAATGCATTAATGCCGCGCGGATCAGCAATAAAGGCCTCCATACTGCGGACGCCCATAAAACATTCCGAATGGCCGAAACGGGCTGCAAGCTGCGCTCCCCCATCAGCAAGCAACGCGCCGGTGGCTTTTTTCTGTGCTATCTGCTGCAGCACTTTGACCATTGATTTGCCGTTGCCGAACGCAAGCTTTTGATCCAGGTCTTTGTCTGCGGCAAACCCTTTGTCCTTTAACTCCATTGCGGTGGCCAGTGCTGAGCCTGCCGCAAATGTGTCAAGGCCGAGTTTGAGCGCCAGACAAACTGCCTCAAGAATGTGTTCAATGTTTGACACGCCGCAGGCGGAACCGAAAAACACCAGCGCCTCGTATTCTGGGCCTTCAATGATTTCGCGCTTCGTGCCCGGCACAGCCGCAACTCTGGTGCAAGCTATGGGACAGGTGGGACACGCCTTCGGCTTAAGCCAGATTGATCGGGCTAAGGTTTCCGCAAAGAGTTTCTCGGCGTCGGCAAATACGCCGGTGGCAAAATTCTTGGTCGGCAAAACGCCGAGGTCGGAAGCCACCTTGACCATGGATGCAGTGCCCAGATTTCTGAGCATGGTCGGTATCACGGGCAGCGTTTTATATTTTTCCAGTGCTTCCTGGGTAGTGCGGCGCAAACTCTTTGCATCCGCAACCCCAATGGCCTGACCGCCCCACACCATGATTGCCTTGAGTTTTTTTGCGCCCATGACCGCACCCATGCCCCCTTGGCCTGCCTCACGGAAACGGTTATGAACCAGGGACGCAACCAGCGCACACTGCTCGCCAGCGGGGCCGATAGATATGAAGCTGCACTCGTCTGCCTTCCAGGCATTGCCCACCTGCTGTTTCAAGGCCTGCTCGGTTTCCCAGGTGGTCTTACCCCACAGCTCCGGAGCTGGTTTAAGAGCGGCCTCGCCGTTATTAACCACCAGCACCACCGGCTCTGAGGACTGCCCTTCAATGATAATGCCGTCAAAACCTGCCTGTTTGAGCTCCAAACCAAAGGACCCGGTGAGATGGGAAATGGCCATACTGCCGTGCAGCGGCGACATGGTGACCAGCGCGGTGCCAGATGAACAAAGCACGCCGGTGCCGGTCAGCGGGCCGGTCATGACGACCAGCTTGTTTTCTGCAGACAGCGCCGCAGTGCCCGGTTTAACCTCGGCGGCAAACAGTTTGCCGGCAAGGCCGCGGCCCCCAATATAGCGCGCCGCAATCTCGCTGTTAAGCTCCTCGGTACTGCACCGGGACTGCGAAAGATTTACCCGGAGAATTTTACCTACCCAGCCGTTCATCAGAATCTCCCTTCTAAAAACTTCCCAGTCGTATACAGGGATTTGTTCTTTTCATTGATAAAGGTAATCGCAAACCCCGGACACACCTGCGCACACACAAAACATGCCGTGCATTCCTCGGGTTTCAAAAGTTCCGGATACCCGTCTGATCCCATGAACAGAACGCGCTGCGGACAGACCTTGGTGCACACTTTGCATTTAATGCACCAGGTGCGGTAGATTTCTATGGGGCTCTTGGGAATTTTGCTTCGGTATCGCACCTTGTTGTCACTGGTATCTTTTGCCACCATCCGTGTTTCCTTCTGCATGTCAACGGTTTTGTAAGAAACTCTCCAAAGCTGATTGCACATCCCACAGACAGCATATCCCGTCGTCTGACGCGGAGATAAGCCGCAAGCCGTCAAGAGAAAATGCAAGTGAATTTACCGTTGCGGTATGGCCCCGGAGCAAAAACCGGATTTCTTCAGCCTCTGGGTCAATGAGCGCAATATCGCCCTGGTCAATGCCGGCTGCGATGAATGCGCCGCCGGGATGTGCCGCGACAGACCAGACAGCGGAAAAGGGCGCATCAATCTGCTGTCCTTTTGCGCTTCCAAGATCCCATTTTCTAAGGGTTTTATCCCGCGCTGCCGAATACAGGGAGGCGCCGTCCGGGCTGAAACAAAGAGAAAATACGCTGCCGGTGTGTCCGTTAAGCGTGCCGACAAGCCGCATGGTATCAAGGTTCCACAGACAAATCGCGCCATCCCGCGCACCTGATGCGCACAGCGGGGCAACAGGATTGATCGCCAGCGCCCAGACAAAATCACGGTGACCGGCAAGCCGTTTTACCTCCTGCGCCTCTGCAACATCCCAGATCCTGATCGTGCAATCATCTGATCCCGAGATGAGATATTTACCGTCGCAGGAAAAAACGACGGCATCCACATAATCCTCATGGCCAACAAGCAGTGCGCGCAGTTTCAGCGCTGCTGCATCCCACAGCCGCACGGTGTGATCATCGGAGGCGCTGGCAATGAGCGCGCCGTCGGGACTGAAGGCCACACTGTTCACGTCATTGGCGTGCCCTTTGAGAAGCGCCGGTTTTTTTTCTTCGGCAAGGGGATAGACGTAAATCGCATTATCCCGTGCGCCACACGCAATCATGCTCGCCGCGGGATGTACCGCGGCCGACCACAGCGGTGCAGAATAGTCGTCACATTTGTTAAGCTGCCGGTTGGCATCCACATCATAAATTATCAATTCCTGATCCCAGCCCGCGGTTGCAATAATATTTCTGTGCGGATGGGCGCACAGTGCAGCAATATAGCTGCGATGCGCATAGCGCGTGCGTTTTTCCCTTCCACTGCTGACCGACCAGATACGAACAGCCCCGTCAAAGCATGAGGTCGCAAGCAGTTCCCCGCCTGCCAGAAACGCGACGCCAGTGACAAAATCTTTATGCCCTTTCAAATAATGAAGCGGCGTAAAAGTTTTGGCATCCCATAGTATCGCCGTCAAATCCCAGGAGGCAGAGGCAATCTTTGTTCCGTCCGGACTGAAGCACAGCGCGCTGACCGTGCCGGCGTGCCCTGCAATCGTTTTTTTGAGGGTTGCCTTTTCTGCGTCCCAGAGGCACAACGTGCCGTCGGCAGTGCCGGAAACCAGGAGTTTGCCATCCGGACTGACCGCACAGCTTTCACATGCCGCCTCGGGTCCTTCGTACATTTTTTTGCAGGCGCCGCTGTTGCAATCCCAGGCGCGAAGGGTTTTATCGTCAGCGGCGGAAAAAAGACGTCTTCCCTTTGCGTCAAAACATAAAGCATTGATATCGGCTGAATGACCGGCCAGGGTTGCCGCCGGCTGACGGGCTTTTAGATCCCACAGAGTTATCTGCCCCCGGTTTGACCCGCTGGCAAGCAGCTCTTTCTGAGGATGAAAAGCCAGACTGGTCGCATACCCGCCGGGCGACGGAAGCCGTACCGCCGGTTTGTCTGCGAGGGGATCCAGCAGCTCAATGCCCGTTGAGGTGGCAACGCCGAGCAACGCGCCATCGGGAGAGAAGGCAGTCTGCAAAATCCATCCTCTGCCAAAACGTTTGGCAGGTTCTATTGTCTTTGGTAGTGCTGTCATACGTGTGCCTTGTTTTATTCCATATCCGGTGGCAATGTTTTTAACACGGAATAGCAAAAGACCGGCCCGTCCTTGCAAACATAAAGACTGCCAACATTGCATTTGCCGCATTTGCCTATACCGCATTTCATGCGGTTTTCAAGCGTGGTATAAATCTGCTCATCGCTGAACCCGAGTTTCAGCAAATTTTCAATAACAAACCGTATCATAATGGGCGGCCCGCAGGTGATTGCCACCGTGTTTTCGGGCGAGGGCTTAAGTTCCATCAGATAGGCAGGAACAAAACCGACAAATCCGTCCCACCCCTCTTCAGGGTTGTCAATCGAGAGGTTGATGCGCACGCTGTTTTCCCGCTGCATATCCCGCAGCTCCTGCAGAAAGACCAGGTCTGCAGAGCTCCGCGCGCCATAGATAATCTGCAGCGACCGGTATTCGGTGCGCTGGTCGCTCACATACTGAATAATTGGGCGCAACGGCGCCTGACCGATGCCGCCGCCAATGGTCAGAATGTTCTTGCCCCGCCATTCGTCCACCGGAAAACTGTTGCCATACGGTCCGCGGATGGTAATCTCGTCGCCGGCTTCAAGCTCATGAATGGCAGAGGTAACTTTTCCCATTTTCATGATGCTGAATTGCAAATACCCTTTGCGCGTCGGAGACGAGCAGATGGATATCATGCTTTCGCCGACGCCCAGCACGCCTACCATGGCACATTGCCCGGGACGGTTTTTAAACACTTCCCAGGTTTTATCATCCTTAAATACCACCGTATAGGTATTAATAGGCCGCTCACCAGCGGTTTCAGGACGCACATCGGTAATGATGGCGCGATGGGGAATATACGGGTTATCCATTGAGCTCCCTGACCCTGTCCAAAATCTCAATAATGTCCTCATTGACCGGACACAACTCAATACAGCGTCCGCAGCCGACACAGGCAACATACCCCAGATTGCGGGGATAGTAGCTGAACTTGTGCAGAATCCGGTTCCTCAGCCGTTCCGCCCGGTTATGACGCGGATTAGCTCCCGAGGTATGACGGGTAAATTCTTCATACATGCAGGCATCCCACACCCGGATACGTCTGCCCTCAACCTGATCACCTTCATCCTGAATGTCAAAACAGTGGCAGGTCGGGCAGTAATACGTGCAGATTCCGCAGCCCAGACACTTGTTGGCAAGCTCCAGCCAGGCCTCGCTCTCAAAGGCGCGCAGCAGTTTTTCGTGCATGTCATCAAGGTTAACCCGGCGCCGTATTTTTGCCACGGCCGCACGATCGGCCTGGTCTTTCTTGTTCTTCTGGTCATCAGTGGGTTGCGTCAACAGCGCGGCTGCGGGTTCCAGAAGTTCACGTCCCCGTTCCGTAATCACGGTGATAAAATATTCATCGCCGATGTCGGTGAACAGCAGATCAAGTCCCTCGGCGCCTGAGGGACTGCCTCCCAGCGAGGGACAGAAGCATCGGTTGGTCGGCTCTTTACAGCTAAGCCCGATGAGAACGGTACGCTGCCGTTTGTTCAGATAGTAGGGATCCTTAAAATCGCCGTCAAAAAGCCGGTCAAGGATGACAAAACTGCGTGCATCGCACGGCCTGATGCCAAACACGACGCTCGCTGGTGCCTGCTCGGCAGGTGCAATCGTCACAGTATCTCGCTCCCGCTTGAAGGCAAATAGCGTCTCGGTCTGGGGAAACAGCGCTTTTTTAGGCGATGCGCTGTAATCATCAAGATTGAGCGTTACTGTGCCGGGGTCAGTTATCACCTCAAAGCTGGTCTTGCCTTTATGTGCAACCGGCGCTATTAATCGCACTCCCTGAAGGCTTGTAAGAAATGCTGTGAGATTTTCTTTTTTGAGAACTGCGGTATCCATATCCGATCAGAGAATTTCGTCGTTTGAATCGTCGGGAGCAAATACGGCAAGCACCGGCTTTGCCTGTGGATCCAGGCCCGGCTCATACCCAAACAGCTCTTTAACATCCTTTGCCAGTTTGCGGTTAAGTTCCATAAGGGGAATGCCCTGCGGACACACCCGTTCGCACTCTCCGCAGTCAATACAGCGGCCTGCCAGGTGGAACGCGCGGGTGACATGGAATAGCAGGTTTTCCTGAACGGAGACCGAGCGCCGAATAAGCTGAGGGCGCAGCCGGTCAAGCGCGCAATCGCTGCAGTAGCACAACGGGCAGGTATTCTTGCAGGCATAACAGCGTATGCAGCGTGCAAACTGCTCCCGCCATTTCTGAAAACGCTCTTCCAGCGCTAACGATTCGGCCTCAACGACATCGGCAAACGTATCTTCCCTGCCGGGAAGGGGTTCCCCGACCAGTTCATCATACACGAGCGGCGTCGGGTGCGTGCAGCGCTTGCATTTATCAGCCAGCACTTCATCAATCGGCACCTCGGTGGTGGCTCCCGCAATGGTAACCGCAAGCATAGTGCCCTTGACATCAACCGCGGCCCGCTCCACAATGTCCGGAAAGCGCTCCTCGAGTTTCTTAATGTTCACCACCCCGGGGCAGGGTATCCCGATAATAATGAGCGCATCGCGCTCAATGCCGCGCTCGGCAATGAGGTGGTTTAATGCTTTGCTGTCGCACCCTTTGACCAGGAGCGCAATCTTGGAGCGCGCGCTGTCGGTGGTTGTAACCAGCGGTCCGATATTTTCCTGCGTCAGGTAACTGGCCAGATTGTGGATGCAGAGCGGTGAAAATTCTAACTGCTCAACGTCATCCCTGGCAGTCAATATGCAGGGCGAAACCCGGAATCCATAACTGCCCCGCCGGTAGCCAATCAGGCATTTTACATCGGTGCGGGCCAGGACGTTGCGGGCAATATCTTTCAAACGCGCGGTAGCCATACCTGCTCTCTCTTAAGCGATTCCAGGGGACCCAGGGTTTTAACCCCTTCCGTAACTTCTTTAATGACCTCGGAAAATTTGCCGCCTTCAGATGCCGAAACCCAGCTAATCCGAAACCGGTTGGGATGAATGCCCAGATATTCAAGAAACTTCCTGAATAGCACCAGCCGCCGGCGGGCAAGGTAGTTGCCACTCACATAGTGGCATTCGCCCGGGTGTCAACCGGAAACCAGGACGCCGTCCGCACCCTGAAGCAGCGCATTGAGCACAAACAGCGGGTTGATCCTGCTGGAGCACATAACCCGAATAACCCGGACATTGGCCGGATACTGAAACCTGCTGGTGCCGGCCAGATCAGCTCCCGCGTAGGAGCACCAGTTGCATAAAAAGGCAACTATTTTTGGTTCAAATGCCATCTGTTTCCTCTGCTCCCATTATCTAATAATCTTTGCCTATTGCGGCAATAACGGACAGAATCTGTTCATCGGTAAAGGATTTCTGCTGTATGGCGCCGGACAGGCATGCTGCTGCGCATGCGCCGCAGCTTTTGCATAAAACCTCATTGACGGTTGCCACCAGTTTCTTTTTGCCCCGCACCTTCTTTTCTTCAAGCGAAATGGCAGCATAGGGACAGGCTTCCACGCAAAAACCGCATCCCCGGCAGGCCTCTGCCTGCACCACGGAAACCATCGTTTCTGTTTTAACTTTGCCCTGCGACAGGGGAATCACCGCCTTGGCCGCGGACGCGCTTGCCTGGGCAACCGTGTCCGGAATGTCTTTCGGACCCTGACAGCAGCCAGCCAGAAAAACCCCTTCGCTGCCGGTGTCCACCGGCCGCAATTTAGGGTGGGCTTCCAGAAAAAAGTTATCAGGGGAATTGGACAGTTTTAGCAGCTTTGCCAGTTCTTTAGCCCCCTTGTTGGGGACCATGCCAACCGCCAGGACCACCAGATCAGCTTCTACCTCCATGGCCCTGCCCTCCAGCGTATCTTCAGCCCTGACCACCAGTCGCTCGCCTCGTTTATAAATCTCCGAAACATTTCCCCGGCGATAATAGACCCGCTCTCCTTTAACGCGGTCGTAAAATTGCTCAAACCCCTTGCCGAACGCGCGCACATCTATGTAAAAGACCGTAATAGTGGCATCGGGAATTTTTTCCCGCACCAGATGCGCATGTTTGGCCGTGTACATGCAGCAGACGCGCGAACAGTATTCGTTGCCCACGGTTTTGTCGCGCGAGCCCACGCACTGTACAAATACGACGTCCCGGGGCTTCTTGCCGTGGATTTTTATCTCACCCTGGTTGGGGCCCGACGCAGACACCAGCCGTTCAAACTCAAGGCCGGTGATGACATTCTCATACTTGCCGTAGCCCAGTTCCGGCTTCTGCCGCGCGTCAAACACATCAAAGCCGGTCGCAACCACGATGGTGCCGATGTCAAGCTCCACCAATTCCTCTTTCTGCTCCAGATTTATCGCCTGCAGTTCCTTGCATACCTGCTCGCACTGGCGGCAGCTCTTGTCCCTGAGATAGCGGCAGGCTTCGGGATCAATCACATATTTAGCCGGAATGGCCTGGGGAAAGGGAATGTGCAGTGCCCTCGTCTTTGCCAGCCGCTCATTAAAGGTATCATCGATAACAATCGGGCAATACTGGGCGCACTGGCCGCAGGCATTGCAAATGCTCTCCAGTACGTAGCGGGGTTTCTTTTTGACGGTAACTTTAAAGTTGCCGACAAACCCCTTGACATCCACCACCTCGCTGTAGGCCAGCAGCTCTATGTTGGGATGATTCTTTACGTCGGCCATTTTGGGAGTGAGAATACAGGCTGAACAGTCAAGCGTGGGAAAGGTCTTGTCAAGCTGCATCATGTGGCCGCCGATGGATGCGTCTTTTTCCACCAGATAAACCTTGAAGCCATTGTCTGCAATATCCAGCGCAGCCTGTATGCCGGCAATGCCGCCGCCGATTACCAGCGCGGTGGGCGTGACACCGACCTCGCGCTCTTCCAGTGGTTCAAGCAACGCTGCTTTAGCCACGGCAGCGGCGAGCAGCCCTTTGGCTTTATCAGTTGCAGTCTGTTTTTCATGATGCACCCAGGAACACTGCTCGCGAATATTGGCAATTTCCAGACAGTAGGGATTGATATCGGCGCTTTTTAATACCGCCCGAAACGTCGGCTCATGCATGCGCGGCGAACAGGCGGCAACCACGATCCGGTTGAGCCCTTTCTCTCTGATATCTTTTCTGATAAGTTCCTGCCCGGGTTCAGAACATACATACATGTAATTCTGCACGCTTTTAACGTGCGGCAGACCTTCAGCAAACCGTTTCAGTTCGTCAATAGCAACCGTTGCTGCAATATTAACGCCGCAGTGGCAGATATAGACGCCTATTTTTTTTGCTGGCATGGCAATTACATCATCAGGTTAACGTTTTGGCGACAATTTCCATAATATCCATGACCTGAATTTTCCCTTCCAGATCATTGGATTTTACCGCATCTTCAAGCGTCAGCAGGCAAAAAGGACACGCCACCGCAATAATGTCAACCCCCATCTCGGCGGCGGCGCGCACGCGTATGTTTGCTAATCGCTCCTTCACATCCTCTATCTCAATCCACATTCTTCCGCCCCCACCTTCGCAGCACAGACTGGCCTCGCGGTTGCGATCAAACTCAACAAAGGTACTGCCGGGCACATGGGCGAGAATATTCCGCGGCTCTTCGTAAATTTTATTTTGTTTGCCCAGAAAGCACGGATCATGGTAGGTAATTTTTTTGCGAAAATCTTTGGCCAGCACCAGCTTTCCCTTGTCAATTAAAGAAGAAAAAAACTGGGTGTAATGCATGACGCTCGGTTTCAGGCCGGGGTATTCATTCTTGAAGGTGTTGTAGCAATGGGGCGACGTGGTAACGATCTGCTTGATGTTGTCGTAGCCGTTAAAAATTTCGGTATTTGCTTCCCGCAGCGCATCAAAACTCCAGATGTCGCCCAGCCGGCGGATTTCGCTGCCGCAGCATACTTCCTCAATGCCGAGGGTGCCAAATTCAATGTGGGCCTTGTTAAAAGCCTTGACCATTGCCTGCGCAACCTTTTGCAGCCGCGGATCAAATGCCGGCGTGCAACCGACATAATACAGCAGTTCCGCTTCTGAGGCGTCCTTCAACGCCAGCCCCTTGCTCCATTCCCCGCGCTGTTCTTTCCCTAAACGCCAGGGATTATAGTTAATGGAAATACTTTTGAGGACATCGCGAATCTGCGGCGGAATATTGCCGTCTTCAACCAGGATGCTGCGCAGATTAATGATGACGTCGCGCGGTTCAATCTGTTTGGGGCAGCGGCTTGAACACGTCGAGCAGGTGGTGCACTGCCAGATTTCATGTTTTTCGCTGGCAATCTCTTCGCCCGACGAATTCAGGACTTCATAGACCATTTTGCGGATATTAAACGGCGTGAGATAATTCAGCGGACAGCCAGCGGTGCATTTGCCGCACTGAATACAGCCGAAAAGGCCCAAGCGTTCAATATAACACGCTCGTTCATATGTCTCTTGCACGGACGGCCCCTTTTTTTCTGAGTTTTTCAGCTATGAAGTTATAACGCTACCGCTGATGGTGAAATGTTTAGGAGATAAAAAGCAGGCAATGTTATATTAATATGAATCAGACGTGATGGTAAGGATGAATGCCGTTGAGCAGGTTACAACCTCCAGCCATCAACCATGTTTCAACGCTGCTTCTCCCATCTCATGAACCATTAGCCTTACCAGTAATTATTCAAAATAATGAGTCTACTTATTTTTATATACACTGGAATTGTATCTGTCAAGGATTAAAAAATACATGTTTGTTTAGTTTGTCGGTTGGCGAATACAACGGGCGAGAAAAATACCGGGGCATTTCAGTGCTTCGGCCGCTGCGCGACAGTTATTGCCGCCGAAACAGCAGCAGCACAGCAAAAAAGGAGGGCATTGTAGTGCGCCCTCCCCTGTGCCGATGCAGAAACGTTTATTCCTCTATGATGATTGTTCCTTTGAATTCCCGAGGCGACTGGGTGGGGGCGGTCTGCGGCGTCTGCTGGATAATCTTGTAATCGAAAGTTCCCTTTTCCACAAAGCACAGGCTTGCCACCGCTCCCGGCGGAATTTCATTGGACGTGAAAGAACCCTGTTCATCTACGACAAAATGCACCGGGCTTTTGCAGGCCAGCGTTACCGGTTTGCCGGTAAAGGAAATTATCGCAGAACTCCTGCTGTCATTCATCCAGATGACGGTTGTCCCCCGTTTTGCCCTGACCGTTGCGGGAGAAGCGCCAAAGGTATAATTGAGCGACACAACTTTGTGCCCGCTTATTTTCATTTCCGGCACAATTTTTTCTTCGACACCTTGCGCGCTGTTGCTACAAAACGTCATGACGAAAAATGAACATAGCAGAAGAAAAAGCCACCGAGAAAATCGTCTTGCACTTTTCATAAAACCCCCTTTATGGTGGTAAGTATATACGGCATCATCCTATCCGCATTATTCCACAATGATTTTCCCCTTAAATTCACCGGGGGATTCCTTGTAGGATTGGCTTGGTTTCAGCGCCCTGCGCACCACATAATTGAATTCCCCTTTTTCAATAAAGCAGAGGCTTGCTACAGCACCCAGAGGAATGTTGTTGGAAATAAATGAGCCTTTATCATCAATAACGAAATGAACCGGATTCTGACATGCCATAGTCACTTGTTTACCCTCAAACTGAATTTCTACCGGACTGTTGGCCTCATTAATCCAGATAACGGTCGTGCCGGCCGGAACCGTTGCGGTAGCAGGGTTGATACCGCCACTGTAGTGCAGGCGAATAATTTTGGACCCGGCGATTTTCTTGTCAGGTTGAATCTTTTCACTTTTTTCTGCCTCGCCAAATGCCGCGCTCGTTGACAGCACAAATCCAAAACAGAGACAAACGACCAGCGCTAACCAGATGTTCTTCAGTGCTTTCATCATCAATACCCTCCTGTTTTTTGTTTTTAACCATTTATGTCCGACACCCAACTGTTTAAAAAACCGGTGCCGCTATAATAATAACCTTGTTTTACACGCACCATCATTATCCCAACACTTTTTTTATACCATAACAAAATAAAACAGTTAGTCAACTTAAAAAATTACCAGGGACATTCCCCAAAATAATTTCATCGCAGAGATGAAACAGAGCATGGGGGTTTGGATGATCTGAGCACAGGGGGCGCCAGTGCTGCATAGTTGCCGGATGCCGTTATTAAAATTGCACAGTGCATCGACAGATAAGTAACTATTTTTTAAAAATAATTTTATTATAATAATATTATTATATTTTTAAAAATTTTACATAAAAAATTACGGCATTTTGCCTTTCATACGCAGCCTTTTTGCAATTATTCTTTGAATTTTTACCGTTATTGCGCCGATATAGTAATCTGATTAATGGAAAATTTCCGTTAACATAAAAAACCGGCGAGGGTATATGCCACAAAATACCAAAAATACCACTGACCATGAAGCTGTTCAATGCAGTGAATTACCCCGCCTACAAGGCGGGGCATCAAAAATTTTAAAACATCTTTAA